>JBAZJM010000023.1:0-27600 GCA_041651315.1 Lentisphaeria bacterium
TAACGGCGCGACGCAATGGTTCGCCGCGAAATACGGCGCCGACAACTTGGTCGGCATCACTCCGACGATTGCCCCATGCAATTTCCATGAAAGCCCGAAATACATCGGCGGCGCATTCATCCTGCAACAGAACATTTCCTGGAGCTTCGGTGTTTGGCAAAACAACAGCAATCATCGCCACGAGTACAAGGGCTTCACGCCCGATTGGGAGGCCGCCGCGCTACATCTGCCGCTCAACGACATTGACCGTTTCTCCGGCATCGGTACGCTCTCCCACTGGCAGGACTGGCTCAAACATCCCGACTACGACGAGTACTGGGAGCGCAACAATCTTGCCACCTGGGCCGGCAAGATCAGTTGCCCCGCCTTCATCTACAGCGGCTGGTTCGACATCTACACCCAAGGCGCGCTGGACTCCTTCACCATGCTGCGGCAACGCGGCGGAAGCAAGCGAGCCAGGAACTTCACCCGTTGCGTCATCGGCCCCTGGAGTCATGGCGAGCCCGTGGGGGAATTGCCCCGCGGCAACGACTTTGCCCAGTGGAGCCATGCCGTCGAGCCCAAGGATCGCTTCTTGAAAAACCTCCTCTCCACCCCCGGCCACGACCCCTTGCCGGACATGCCGCCCTTGACCTATTTCATGTTCGGGAACAACGAGTGGCGTGGCTCGGAGTGCTGGCCTCCCATAGGCACGACGGCGCAGGATTTGTATTTGCATGGCGACGGCATCGCCAACACGCTTTATGGCGATGGGTGCCTGTCTTGGGCGAAGCCGCGCTCCGGCGAACCGGTCGACCACTTCGTCTACGACCCGCACAATCCCGTACCAACGACTGGCGGGCATGGGATTTGCGTCGTCAACGGCTCGCACGACCAGACCGAGGTCGAGAAACGCGCCGACGTGCTCGTCTACACCAGCGCCACGCTGGAGGACGACCTTGAGGTCGCAGGGCAGGTGAAGGTGGTCTTGTACGCCGCGAGTACGGCGCGCGATACCGACTTCACCGCGAAACTGGTCGACGTCTTCCCCGACGGCCGGGCGTTCAATCTGGCCGACGGCATCATCCGCGCCCGGTACCGCAAGAGCATGCGGCAACAGGTGTTGCTTGTCCCTGGCGAGGTCAACGAGTACAGCATCGACCTCTGGAGCATCGCCAACTGCTTCAAAAAGGGGCACCGGATCCGCCTGGAGATCGCAAGCAGCAACTTCCCGTGGTTCGCCCGCAATCCGAATACAGGACATGATTGCGCGATCGAGACGAAATTAAAAATCGCGAAACAAACAATCCACCATGATGAAGAACATCCGTCCCGGCTGGTTCTTCCTGTCATCGGCACCCCCCCAATAGGATGAACGATTATTGACAAGGCCCCGTTTGGCGATAGACGGCTTAATTGACCGGTAAATTAATGTAACTTGGCCAATCCCCGTCCGCGCGGCGCCGCGCGGGCGCAACCATAGAGTGTCCGGCAGGCTACATGAACCCACAACCGAATCGGCAGAACGCAAAACAGGAGAAAACAGCCATGAGCACAAACATGAAACACCAGGTGACTTCAGCGGCCATGATGATGCTGGCGCTTGCGGTCGGCCCGCTGGCCTTGCCGACAACCGCCTGGGGATCACTGATTACAGTCGACAGCGTCGCCACGGTCGATCTCAACGCCACTTACAATCTGACCACCATGGGACAACTGGATTGGGCGCTGCCAGGCAAAAGTGAGAAAGCCGGCGGCACCGTCATCGCGACCGATGGCGTGAACGGCCATTTGTCCACCGGGTATGGAACATACGGCGACTGGGAAAACGATCCCCGTTTCAGCTACACCAACGGGGAACCGGGAAGCAACCTGCCGAACACCAATTGGATAACCAACGCATACGAGTATAAAGGGGGAAGTTATTCCGCCACCATCAATCTTCCCGCCAACGTCAGCGGGACGATCACGGTTTGGTGCGAGACATGGAGCTATGACGGTCTGGCGGTTCCCGGTACGTTTACGGCCACCTTCGCCGATTCGACCAGCGCCACCGGCCTTCTCTCGGGTGACGGTGCCAGGCAGATGGTCACCCTCAGCTATTCGACCGCCATCGCACAATCACTTACCCTGACACTTGCGGATACCGGCGCGTCTGGAAACGCGGGCTTTTTCGCCTTGGCGGTGGTGCCAGAACCAGCTTCAGCACTCCTGCTGGCCAGCGGCCTGATGACGTTGGTATCCCGCACGTGGCGAAAGCGGAACTGACGCGCTAACCTAGCACCGGGTAACATTAACGCCTTCACCACGAAGGCACGAAGAACACAAAGTTGGATCGAAGCGTTTTCAATGGCAAATACCCCAAAAGAACATCTTCGATTTATCTTTGCGATCTTCGTGGCTTCGTGGTGAACCCAAAAAGTCAAGTATTGGATGATACCTGATGCCCGGAAAGGACGTTGGTTCATGAATAAACACCCCGACATTCAGAAGCCAAGCGCCGCCGCGGCTCCGTTCACCCTGATCGAGTTGCTGGTCGTCATCGCCATCATCGCGATTCTGGCCGCCATGCTGCTGCCCGCTTTGGGGAACGCCCGCAATCAGGCGAAGGACATCGCCTGCAAAGGCAATCTCAAGCAGGCCGCCCTGGGCGCCTCGATGTATGCGGCGGACTACGGCGGCTCTTTCTATACGGAACAACCCGGCGGCGACAACTATGGCTGGCTGGCCATGAGGCGCGTCAATGAAAACGCCGGCATCACCAGCAAACAAGGGGATTCCAATCCCTATGACATGCCGGCCGGTGCCGCCGATTGGAACACATCCCACGCCAACGGGATCTGGCGGTGCCCCTCGGCGGACGGTGCCGCCAATCTGGGCCAGGCATGTTACGGAGTGGCCGGACTGTGGATCGGCGAGAGCTACGCCTGGAACGGTGCCGTCAGCATCACCCCGTCCGGCAGTGAACCCCAAATCCGTTTTTTGGGCGGCAACATCGCCAAAATCCCCAGCCCGTCCGGCGTCATCATGTGGATGGACACCAAGGACGCCATCCACGGCCTCGCCCCGTGGTATTTCAGCTATTGGGACCGGCGCCACCGTTTCAGCGCCAATGCCGCCTGGTGGGATGGCAGCGTCTCACGGCTCAAGGAAAACGCCTTTACCAATGGCCAAGACTTCCTGTGGAACTACTGCGTGACGTGGTAGAAACTTGGGTTGGTAGATTGAAAATCGTCGTCGTTCTCGTGCTCGTTGTTGTCATCGAAACAAGTACGAATGACGACAACGAGAACGACGACGAGCACACGCGACGAAGAATGTAACAAAGTAGAACTACGCTGTTCAACGCCCTAACGGAAATTACCCCATGCCCTCCAAATTCGCCATTGCCTGCCTGTTGCCGATCTTCGCCCTTCTGCCCTTCCAGGCCCAGGCCGGGGAGAGGGCGGTCCTTGATGTGAACTTTGCCAGCCCTTCGTGGCGGGAGCTGATGCCGCGCTCAGGCGGCGCCATCACCCAGGACGGCAGCGCGGTAGCGCTCGCGCCGGGGGCGGAACTCCGTAGCAGCCTCCTGCCACTGCGGCCAGGGGAGACGGTCGTCGTCACCTTCGAGGCCGCCTGCAAAGGCGTCCAAGGCGACGGCTACAAAATCGGCTGGGGAACGGTTTCCTTCTTTGACAAAACCAATAGCCCCATCGGGCATGAGGATTTGATCCAAATCCGCGGCGACACTCCCTGGCGGAACTATGCGTCAAAGGTCTCGCCCTCGGCGCGGTGCGCCTTCTACACGATCGACCTCACCCACTCCGGCACGGCGGGCGTGGTGTTCTATCGCAACCTGAAAATTTCCCTCAAGGACACCGACACGGAAGAACTGGTCGGCGACAGCGGCTTCGAGGACCTGCTCGGGGTGAACTACTGGTTCTTCAAGAGGGACGGCGGGGACTGGGACCGGCTGGCCGCCTGGGAACCGGCGGGCCGCGCCGAGCCGGATGCCGCGGAAAAAGCGGCCGGCCGCCAGTCGCTGCGCCTCTCCGGAGGAGCCGCCACCCTGGTCAGCAAGCCCTTCCCCTACAAGGGCGAACGGCTGGTCCTCAGCGGCTGGCTGCGCTCGCGGGGGATCACGGCAGGCAAGACCGGTTGGGCCGGCGGTGGTGTCCAGTTGGTGGGCTTGGCGGAAAACGGCACGCCGGTCTGCCACGAAGATCTCTACATTAACTTCGGCACCCGGCCCTGGACCTTCCTGCAACGGGAAATCGTCTTCTCCGGCGCCGTCAAGAAAGTCCAGGTCTGGCTGCGGCTGTTCGACGGCGCGCGCGGCACCCTCTGGCTCGACGAGATCCGGCTCCGGCGCATTCCCGCCGAAAAAGCGACCCTACCGTTCGACAAAGCCAGGTCAACCATCACCATCGATGCCGCCAAACCCGCCCCCGCCGCCATCAATTACCGGGCATGGGCCGGCGTTGACGCCCTCTACGCCGGCTGGCTCCTCCGCCCCGACGTCCAGCAGTGCCTGCCCTATCTCAAGGCCGCCGGCATCGAGTACATCCGCTTCCGCGAAATCTGCAACATGCTCGACCTGTACCTGGCGGACGGCAAGGACGGCAAGCCCGTCTACAACTGGCACAAGTTCGACCAGCTCTGCGACCTGCTGGTGAAGGAATATGGCTTCATTCCGGTGATCACCATCGGCACCACGCCGCAGGCGCTGGATCGTCCGGGCACCCGCCAATGCGGCTGGTACAACAACACCGCCCCGGCCAACTTCAAGAAATGGGGTTCCTTCATGGAGGCGCTGTTCGCACACGTCGTCGAACGCTATGGCAAGGCTGAGGCCAACAAGTGGTTATGGGAACTGTGGAACGAGCCCTGCATGCCGGCCACGGCCGGCGACTATGTCGGCAGCACCGAGGATTTCGTCGCCATGGCCGAACAGACCTATCTCGCCAAGGAACGTGTGGACCAGAAATACGGCGTCCAGATCATGATGGGGCTGACCAGCGGCGGGCAGAGCGGCGGCAGCGACGAATACATCCTCAACCGCCTCCAGGCCATTGGCAAGCTCCAACTCGTCGAGCACCGCTCCCGTCACTACTACGCCGGCGAGGCCAACTCCGTCAACATTGTCCCGACCTGGATCGAGGAAAGCCGCGAACTGAAAAAACTCTATCCCGGCATGAAGGACTATCCGGTGGGCTGCACGGAATGGAACCTCACCGCCATGCAAAGCATCCGCTCCGACATGCCCTGGGACGCCACCCTCGTGGTCAAAATGGTGAAGCTCTTCCTCGACAACCAGTTGGACTACTCCACGTTCTTCGCCATGGTGGACCATCCGGAAGTGCCCCTGCCACCGGCCATTTTCATCGGCAGCGGCTCCCTCGCCATGCTGACTCGCCCCGACGATTATCTCAAGGGCACCGTCGTCAAGCCCGTTCCGAAACCGGTCTACAACGCCTTTGTCTTCCTCAATGAACTGCGCGGCGGCCGCCGCCTCCCGCTGACACGGAGCAGCGAGCCGGTTGACGGCCTGGCCGTGCTCAAGCCGGACGGCACCATTGTCATCGTGCTCGCCAGCTATGACGAGGATTTCGCCCGGCAGCCCTATGAAACCCGCACCACCATTACCATCACCGGTCTGGGCGGAAAGCACTACACCGTCTCCCGCATCCTGGCCTGCGACGACCAATACGGCAACAGCTACGGCGCCTGGCTAAAGATGGGAAAGCCCGGCATCGATGACGGCAAGGCCATTGACACCTTGATCGCGAAAAGCCGGCCCGTCCAGCTTCCCGCCGTTCCCGTCCAAACCTCCGCCACCGGTCTCCAGTTGACTCTCACCCTCCCCAGCCCGGGAATCCGGCTGATTGAACTCACTCCCGATTGATATGCTGGTTGGGAACCCCCTTTTGAGGAAAGGCGGTTCCCAAACCCTCCGTCAAACCTGTTTGTGCCTTTTGCGGATTCCGCAGGCAGCCCCCGTTCCCCAATCGTGGTCTGTCGCACGAAAGCTGCCTGCGGAATTCGCAAAAACGTATAAAAGTTTTGGGAAGGGGTTTGGGGAGCACCCTTTTTCAAAAGGGTGGCCCCAACATCATCCAGCAAAACGGCCATGCACCCAGGTAAGTTGAGAGATGACAAATACCATAAAAATCACTATCCTAGCTTTGCTTTCCGCGGCTGGCGCCCTGATGGCCGGCGCTCTGGATAAGGTGCCCTTGGCCAATGGCGGCTTTGAGCGGCCGCTGGCGCCTGCGGAATGGAACTTCCTGCGGGACGGCCCGGACTGGAACGGCTTCGACGTGATCGCCACCACCAGCCACATTGAGATCGACCCGACGACGGCGGCGGAGGGCCGCTCCTCGCTCAAAGTCTGGTCGGTGGGGGCCGCCACGCTGGTCAGCGCCCCCGTCCCCGGCCAGGGCGGCGAGTGGCGCCTTTGCGGGCAGACCCGTACCGAGGCGCTGAAACCGGGACGGTTCCCGGAGTATGGCGGCGCGGTGCAACTGGTCGGCCTCGACCAAGACGGCAACATCATTGCCCATCAAGACGCCAAACTATTGTCCGGCACGCGGCCCTGGGAGCCGTTTGCCTGCCGGGCCGCATTCCCGGCAACCGTAAAACAGGTCCAGGTATGGATCCGCCTCTTCCAAGGCGCCACCGGCACTTTCTGGGTCGACGGCCTCACTCTTGATCCAATACCCCACCCCGGCATAGCCGGAACCAAAACAAATTACGAGTTATCTCCCGCAGAGGCGCAGAGGCGCGGAGAAAAATAGGTCGGGCATCATGGCAATATTTTGACTTGGCGGTTTCTCTGCGCCTCCGCGCCTCTGCGGGAAAATAAAAATCATGACCGTCTTGCGAGAAATTTCACTTGTGAGGTACTAGAGAAATAATGCGTCTCGGCAGGGCCAAAGGCCCGGTTTTATATCAGCCTGGGGCAACGCCCCAGGTTTGCTACAAGGAGAAGTGAGGGCTGAAGGCCCGTTCCATGAATCGCCCCTTCAGGGCTCAAACGTCAGGTCACTCGTGTCCTGGGGCGTTGCCCCAGGCTGATATGACGGCGCGCCGTTGGCGCTCCGAAATCATGCGCATCGTACAACAAATTTCACCCGTAACTCAAACACCGACATTAATCAAAGAAAACCTATCATGATTCAAGAAAACGGCATCAAACTGGCCACCCCGACCGCCGACCAGCTGGCCTGGCAGGATCTGGCCATGGGGATGTTCATCCACTACGCCCCCAACTCCTGGCAGGTGACTCAGGGCGAAGGCGACAATCTCAGCACGCCGCTCGACAAAATCAATCCGACGAAACTGGATGCGGCGCAGTGGGTGGATGTGGCGGAGGCCATGGGCGCCAAGTTCATCGTGTTCACGGCGAAGCATTACGGCGGTTTCTGCATGTGGCCGACGAAAACCACCCAATACAGCATCGCCAACACCCCGTGGAAAGGCGGCAAGGGCGACGTCTGCCGTGAGCTGGCCGATGAATGTAAAAAACGGCACATGCCGCTCGGCTTTTACATCAGCCCCGCGGATCTGCATTGGGGCGTCCGCCCCGGCGGCATCAGCCGCTCCGGCTATCCAGCGCACCAAAAACTCTACAACCAGTATTACTCGGAGCAGCTAAAGGAACTCTTTACCGGCTACGGCGACCTGGTTGAAGTCTGGTTCGACGGCAGCGCGGACACCGCCGTCGTGAAACCGCTGCTGGAACGCTACCAGCCGCATGCCATGGTCTTCTGTTCCGGGGCGGCGACCATGCGTTTCATCGGGAACGAATCGGGTTGCGCGCCGTATCCCACCTGGAATACGGTCAGCTCCGACGCCCTGGAGAAGATGTGGCCGTATTGCGGCGATCCGCCGTGCGGCCATGGGCCGGCGGCGACACAAGGGAAAGACATCACGCCGGTCTGGCTGCCGGCCGAGTCGTGTACGACCAGCCGTTCGGGCTACTGGTTCTGGTCGCCAGACAATGCGGGCTATCTGCATCCGGTCGAGAAAATGATGCAGATCTACTACGAAACCGTCGGACGCAACTGCGTGCTGCTGATGAACCAGACGCCCGACCCCAGCGGGCTGATTCCGGAACGGGATGCCCGCCGGGCGGCGCAGTTCGGCGCGGAAATCCGGAAACGGCTGGAACAGCCGCTGGCGGAGACCATGGGTGACGGCGATGAACTGGAACTGACCCTGCCGGCGGCCGCCATGGTCGATCACATTATCCTCATGGAAGATACGACCCGGGGCGAACGCGTGCTGCAATATTACGTCGAAGCGCTGGACCAGGCGAACAACAACTGGGTGCCGCTGAGCGTCGGCAGCGCGGTCGGGCATCGTAAAATTGATGTGGTCAACGCCAGTGTTCCGACCCAAAAAGTACGGCTGAAAATCGTCAAGGCGATGCTGCCGCCGGCCATCCGCAAATTCGCGGTTTACGGCACCCCGCTCGCTTGAGGACGTCAACGGGCGAACGAGTTGACAGGACAGAGAAGATGACACCGATGGATCATCCATTGAAAATCGTTATGATCGGCGCCGGCAATCGCGGCGCGACCTATGCCAAACGGCTGTTGGACCATCCGGACAAGCCGGAGATCGTGGCGGTGGCCGATCCGCGGGAAGCCCATCGTCTGGCGCTGGGAACGCGGTGCCGGATTCCGGAAAACCGGCGTTATCGCGACTGGCGGGACATCGCGGCACTCCCGGAACGAATTGCCGACGCCGTCGTCATTGCCACGCCGGACAACGCCCACACCGCGCCGGCCATCGCGTTCGCCAATCGGGGGTATCACCTGCTGCTGGAAAAGCCGATGGCCCCGACACTGGCGGAATGCGAGAACATCGTCGCCGCGGTCAAGCGCAATCACGTGCTTTTGGGGGTTTGCCATGTGCTGCGTTACACCCCGTATTTCCAAAAAATAAAAGCCGTGATCGACTCCGGCGCCATCGGTGACATCGTGACCGTCCAGCATCTGGAATCGGTCGTCTATTGGCACCAGGCCCATTCCTATGTCCGCGGCAACTGGCGCAACGAGGCGGAATCCTCGCCCATGCTGCTGGCCAAGTCATGTCATGATATTGACATCCTGAGTTTCCTGATCGGACGCAACTGCCTGCAAGTCGGGTCGTTCGGGTCGTTGAAACACTTCAACGCCCAATCCCGGCCGGCCGGCGGCGCGGGCCGTTGCCTGGATTGTAAAATCGAAGCCCAATGCCCCTATTCCGCCGTGAAAATCTATTGGCGGGACCGGGCGGCAAAAAGGCGGTTTGGCTGGCCGGTCGACATCATCACCCCGGACTTGACCGAGCACGGCGTGTTCGAGGCGCTGCGCAACGGCCCCTATGGACGCTGCGTCTATGCCTGCGACAACGATGTGGTCGACCACCAGGTGGTGATGCTCCGGTTTGCCGATGGCGTCACGGCGGATTTCACCATGACCGCGTTCACGTCGCTGGAAGGCAAACGCGCCACCACCATCTGCGGCACCCATGGCCAGATTATCGGCGACGGCACCCTGATCCATGTCCATCGTTACCTCGACGATAGCTGCGACACCATCGACATCCAACACAGCGCCACCGTGGACATTAACGACGGCCATGGCGGCGGCGACGGCGGCATTGTCAACAGCTTTCTGCAGGCCCTGCGAAGCGGCAACCCGGACGCGCTGATCTCCGGGCCCGACACCACGCTTGAATCGCACCGCATCGTGTTTGCCGCGGAACAGGCCCGACGCGAAAACCGCCTGGTCAATCTCAGCGAGATGATCCTCCCGCCGGCAAAACACCAACTAACACCGAGATAACGCCATGGACAAGTCCGTTCCCGCCTGGCTGGCGGACGCCGTTTTCTATGAGATCTATCCACAAAGTTTTGCCGACAGCAATGGCGACGGCATCGGCGACCTGGAAGGCATCCGGCAACGGCTGGACTACGTGCAGGCGCTGGGCTGCAATGTGGTCTGGCTGAACCCCTGTTTCGATTCCCCGTTCGGCGATGCCGGCTACGACATTCGCGATTACCGCAAGGTCGCGCCGCGCTACGGCACCAACGCGGACCTGAAACGCCTCCTGCGCGACCTCCATCGGCGCGGCATGCGTCTCTGCCTGGATTTCGTCCCCGGCCACACCTCCATTGAACACCCATGGTTCCAGGCGTCATGCCAACCGGCGCCCAACAAATACAGTAATTGGTACATCTGGACGGACAGCGTCTGGACCGGCGCGCCGGGATTCAACACGGTCAACGCCTTCAGCGACCGCGACGGCCAGTACGTCACCAACTTTTTCTGGTTCCAGCCAGCCCTGAACTACGGCTTCGCCAAGCCCGATCCCACCCAACCGTGGCAGTTGCCGACCACCCATCCTGACGTGCTCGCCATGAAACGGGAAATGCGCGACATCATGCGGTTCTGGCTGGAGCTGGGCGTGGACGGGTTCCGCGTGGACATGGCCCCGGCGTTGGTCAAAGGTGACACCGACGGCGCCGCCATGAAGGCGCACTGGGGCGACATCCGCGCCTGGATGTATCGCCAGTACCCCGAAGCCGTGCTCATTTCCGAGTGGTCCAACCCCGCCACCGCCATTCCCGCCGGTTTCCATGTCGACTTCATGCTCCACTTCGGCACGCCGGCCTACAGCGCGCTGTTCCGCGCGGAAAAACGCCGCACCTGCTTTCCCTGGCCGGAGGGGGAACTCAGCTTTTTCGACGCCGCCGGCCAGGGGGACATCGCCGTCTTCCTCAAGCACTGGCGGGACGCGTATGACCGGACGCGTGCCCTCGGCTACATCTCCCTGCCCACCGGCAGCCATGACATCAGCCGCCTGAGCCTCGGCCGCGACCCGTCTGATCTCAAGGTCGCCCTGGCGTTCCTGTTCACCATGCCCGGCGTGCCCACCCTGTATTATGGCGACGAGATCGGCATGAAATACCTCTCCGGCCTCACCAGCAAGGAAGGCGGCTTCGGCCGCACCGGCTCGCGCACACCGATGCAGTGGGGCCGGGGCCGGAATGCCGGGTTCTCCACCGCCGCCCCCGGCAAGCTGTACCTTCCCATCGACCCCGACCCCGGACGCCCCACGGTCGAAGCCCAGGAGCAGGATCCGGGCTCGCTGCTCAACCATGTCCGGACTCTGCTCAACTTGCGGCATGCCTGGCCGGCCCTCGGCAACCGGGGCGGGTTCGAACTGCTGCACGGCACAAGCGGCTCCACCGCCCTGCTGTACCTGCGCCGGAGCGGCCGGAAACGGGTGCTGGTCGCCCTCAATCCGGCGGCCAAATCCGCCACCGCCACCTTCCCAGACAAAACGCTTAAGGCGTTGGGGGATAGATTGTTGGGAACCACGCTGAAGATGAAAGCCACCCCCGCCGGCTGGCGGGTCACCCTGCCGCCGCGAAGCTTCGCGGTCCACGTCGTATCGGAACGTTAGGAAAACTTTTGGGACAGTGAATGGTGATTACGGGCTGGCCTCGACCATCGCGCACCCAGACAAGCAATGACTATTGCGGCGGTTCAGAAATGCCCCCGTACTCCCCAAGCACAATTCACCCCCATTTTCGTTCCGGCAGCCGTCGCAGCCGGCCGATAGGAGGGCGGCGTGGGGACCCGCCGGCACTCCAAGGCGCCTGCCGGCGCAAGAACCCAACGACGTCACCTTCCATTCGCACAGACCTGCCGGCGCGATGGCCCCACGGAACGGGCAGGCGCCCGTTGGCGTCGGCCCCCGCTAAAACCCGAGCGGTTGTGGGGTTATCTTAAGCGAATGTCCAAAATGTTTCCCATTTACCGGCGACTGTTCGCCTATACCCATCCCTACCGGGTCCGGCTGGGGATCGGGTTGCTGGCCGGTTTGCTGGCCGGCGGTTCGATGTTCGGCATGCTCCAGTTCACCCCGGAGATTTTCCGCCTGTTCGGCCAGGAGGCCCCGGGGGCCGTCCCCGCCGCCGTGGCTGTCCCCGCCGCTTCGGCCGCCGCTCCGGCCCCGGCCGCCGCGGCGCCGGTGAGCGCCAAGCCGGCGGCCACCGGGACCCTGGGCATTGTGGACAAGGTCGCCGCCAAGCTGGGCATTCCCAGCACCCGGCCGGACGGCTCGCTGTCCTGGCAGTTCATGTTGCTGACCATCATCGGGCTGCCGCTGAGCGTGCTGCTGCGTTCCGCCGCCACCTACATCAACCATTACCAGCTGCGCTGGGTCGGCGCCAAAGTGGTGGCGGACCTGCGCGACCGCCTGTTCGAGACCTTGCAGGGGCAGTCCCTGCGCTTCTTCTCCAAGTGCGACATCGGCCACCTGATCAGCCGCTGCACCTACGACACCACCCAGGTGGAAAACGCCATCTCCACCAATGTCGCCGACCTGGTCCAGGCGCCGTTCGAAATTTTGGCCGCGGCCGTGTTCATCATCCTGTTCGCCTGGCACAACCACCTGCTCGGCCTGGTGGGGGCGATCTTCCTGGTCTTCCCGCTGTGCATCATCCCGGTGATCGTCCTGGGGCGCTTCGTCAAACGCTACACCCACCGGGCGCTGGAGCGGATCTCCGACCTGGTTTCGCGCATGCAGGAGAACTTCACCGGCATCCGGGTGGTCAAGGCCTACCACACCGAGGCGCTGGAGGTGGAGCGTTTCCGCACCGTCAACCGCGGCTATTTCCGCGCCATCACCAAGGCGTTGCGCGCCGAACTGGTGATGACCCCGCTGATGGAGCTGGTGGCGGTGGCTTGCGCCTGCGGTTTCCTGGCCTACTGCTACACCACCGGCATCCAGCTCGGCCAGATCGCCTCGGTGGGCGCCGCCGCCATTCTCGCCTACCGCCCGATCAAGCAACTGGCCAAGATCAATGCCAGCGTGCAGCGCAGCATGGCCGCCGCCGAGCGGCTGTTCACCCTGCTCGACACCCACACCCAGCTGCCGGAGGCCGCCCGGCCGGTGCGCCCGGAGGCCTTTGCCCGCGAGATCGCCTTTGAGGCCGTCAGTTTCCGCTACGACGCCGACGCCCCGCTCACCCTTGACGCCATCCAGTTCACGGTGCGCCGCGGCGAGGTGGTCGCCTTCGTTGGCGAGACCGGTGCCGGCAAGACCACCATCGCCAGCCTGATGGCCCGCTTCTACGACCCGGATGCAGGCCGCATCACCCTGGACGGCAATGACCTGCGTGAGATTGAGATCGGCGCGCTCCGCCGCCTGGTCGGCGTCGTCACCCAGGAAACCATCCTGTTCAACGACACCATTGCCGCCAACATCGCCTACGGCACGGCCGGCGCCACCCGCGAGCAGGTCATCGCCGCGGCGCAGAAGGCCAACGCCCACGAGTTCATCATGGCCGAGCCCGACGGCTACGACCGGGTGGTCGGCGAGAAGGGCTTCCGGCTCAGCGGCGGCCAGCGCCAGCGCATCGCCATCGCCCGCGCCATCCTCAAGAACCCGCCGATCCTGATCCTTGACGAGGCCACCAGCGCCCTCGACACCGTCACCGAAAAACTGGTCCAGGAGGCCATCTTCGAGCTGATGCAGGACCGCACCGTGTTTGCCATCGCCCACCGCCTCAGCACCATCCAGCGCGCCGACCGCATCCACGTGCTCGACCACGGCCGCATCCTGGAAAGCGGCAGCCACGCCGAGCTGCACGCCGCCAACGGCGTCTACCGCCGTCTCTGCGACAACCAGTTCGGCACCGTCCCAAACGAGGTTTAGCCACGTGAATGCCACGATCCTGGAGGCATAACCGATGCTAACACGCTTAAAAGTTAACGGTTTCAAAAACCTGCGCGATGTTGACGTGCGCTTTGGCCCGTTCACCTGCATTGCAGGTACCAATGGTGTCGGAAAATCCAATTTATTCGATGCGATCCGTTTTCTCGCCTTGCTTGCCGACCAAAAGTTAATGGATGCCGCCATTGCCGTGCGGAGTGAAGGTGAACGGTCACTTGATGTCCGCAATCTTTTCTCGCTTTGTGGCGGCAGCTATGCAGAAAAAATGCGCTTCGAAGTGGAAATGTTGGTGCCGCCCGAGGCCGTTGACGACCTGGGGCAGACGGCGACAGCCAAAACCACCTTTCTCCGTTACACGCTGGAACTTTGTTTTCGAACTCCTGCCAATGGAGGGGGCATCAATTCTGGCATGCTCGAGATCACTCTTGAAGAACTTACTTACATTCAGAAAGGGGATGCTGAAGAAAACCTGCCTTTCAACCCATCCAAAGCGTGGCGGCAATCAGCCGTCCAGGGTGCCTGCCGCAGTCCATTGATTTCAACGACAAAGGGGATTGATGGATCAAAAGAACATATCATCGTAAAAATGCATCAGGATGGACGTTCTGGACGAACGACGTTGCATCCGGCAGCCAACTTGCCAAGGACGATTCTTTCAACCAGTAGCGCCAGTGAAAGCCCGACGGCACTGTGCGCGCGGCGGGAAATGGCATCCTGGACACTCTTGCAGCTTGAACCTTCTGCCTTGCGGCGCGCCAGTGATTTCAAGGCCCCGAACCATTTGGCGGGCAACGGAGCCCACCTGGCAGCCACGTTGTACCACCTTGCAGAGTCCGCCAACGACGCGGAGGCGATCCGGTGCCAGGTGGCCAATCGGTTGGCGGAACTGTTGGGCGGGATCGACAAAGTGTGGGTTGACCGCGATGACAAACGCGAATTGCTTACCGTTTTCTTGCGCGACCGAAACCAAACCGACCTGCCGGCCCGGGCGCTTTCGGATGGAACATTGCGCTTTCTAGCATTGGCCGTCTTGGAACTTGATCCTGGAGTACAAGGCACGATCTGCCTGGAAGAACCTGAAAATGGCATCCATCCGGAACGCATTCCGGCGATGCTGAAGCTATTGCAGGACATTGCGACCGATCCGAGATTTCCAGTTGGTTCTGACAATCCTTTGCGCCAAGTCGTCATCAACACGCACTCGCCGGTAGTGGTCCAGGAAATTCCAGATGACTGTTTGCTGGTCGCGGAAAACGCTTTGGCATCCACGGGGACATCGAGTGTCCGTTTTTCCTGTGTAAGTAATACTTGGCGGGCAGGTCTAAAGGACGCCAGCGTGGTGGCCAAGGGGCGGTTGCTGGCCTATTTAAATCCCATCGCCATTGGAACGGATGAAGAGAACGATGATGCTTCCCCCCGCAAGACAACACTCACGCTGCTGCAGCCGCGACGGGTCGCCGACCGGCCCGACCTGCAGCCAACCCTGCCCGGATTGGGGGAGGGGAAACCGTGAGACCCTTGAAATACACCTTGGTTGCCGATGGCCCATCTGATCGTGTGCTGTTGCGGGTTCTTGACTGGTTGATCTGCCAGCAAGACATGATTCCCGAGGGACAATTTTTTGATCCGCGAAAGATGCCGGAACCCCCAAAAGACTTGACCGGTCGAATTCATGCCGCCCTCGATCTATTCCCCTGCACCATTCTTTTTGTTCATCGCGACGCGGAACTTGCCTCCCCAGGCAATCGCCGTCAAGAAATCGAGACGGCACTTCAGGCCGTTGCTCATCCGCCTCATGTCTGTGTCATTCCGGTGCGGATGACAGAAGCCTGGTTTCTTTTTGATGAAACCGCTCTGCGACGGGCGGCGGGCAATCCCAACGGAAAAACACCGCTTCACTTGCCAAGGCTTCAACACATTGAGAACCAACCCAATCCGAAACGCATAATGACGGATGCGTTACGGCAGGCCAGCGGTCTTGGCGGACGTCGCTTGGCTGGGTTTGAAACCAGCGTTGCGCGCTACCGTTTGGCTGAACTGATTCAAGATTTCGCTCCATTGCGAACAGTGGCAGCTTTTCAGTGCCTTGAACACGATCTCATAAAAATCGTTGCGCAACAAACGGCATAATTTGTCAGTTTCTTTTTGAACCCAATAAACCCAGGCCAACACCGATGAGGATCTCCTTATGAATGACACCACCACCAGTCCCCCGGCCGCCGGCGTCCCGCCACTGGCCCCCCTGAGCCCGGACCGCTGGCCGCCGCCCCCGCCGCCGCGCCGCGGCCGGCTGTTCCTAGGCTGCTGCCTGGGCGCGCTGGGCGCCGTGGGGCTGGGAGTGGCCGGCCTGCTCGGGGTGGTCTGGCTGGGCGTCGCCCTGGTCGAGGACGACGGGGCCGGGTTCACCACCATCGGCGGCCGCAGCAGCAAGGTGCACGAGGAGGTGATCGGCGGCAACGACAAGGCCAAGGACAAGATCGCCGTCATCGACGTCAAGGGGCTGATCATGGCCGAGCGCCTGTACGACGGCGCCTCGGCGGTCAACATCTGCGAGGCGCTCAAGGCGGCCGCCGATGACCCGGCGGTGCGCGCCGTGGTCCTCGACATGAACACCCCCGGTGGCGAGATCACCGCCAGCGACGAGATCCACCAGGCGGTGAAGGCGCTGCGGAACACCGGCAAGCCGGTGGTCACCTGCATGCGCAGCCTGGGCGCCAGCGGCGGCTATTTCATCGCCGCGGCCTCGGACTGGATCGTGGCCAACCGGCTGACCCTCACCGGCAGCGTCGGCGTCATCGTGTCCGGCTTCAATGTGGCGGGGCTGCTGGACAAGGTCGGGGTGCGCGCCACCACCTACAAGTCGGGCGCCATGAAGGACATGCTCAGCGCCACCCGCGCCGCCACCCCGCAGGAGGAGGCCTACCTCAACGGCCTGGTGCGCCAGGACTTCCTCGAGTTCGCCGCCGTGGTCGCCCAGGGGCGGACCAAGCGTTATCCCACCGTTGACGCGGTGCTCCAGGCCCCGTTCAGCGACGGCCGCGTGCTCTCCGGCCAGGACGCCCTGGCGCTGGGGCTGATTGACGAGCTGGGCTACTTCGAGGGCGCGGTGGCCAAGGCGCAGCAGCTCGCCGGCGTGCCGTCGGCGAAAGTGGTGCGGCTCAAGCACGCCATGGGGCTGGGCGAGCTGCTCTTCTCGATGTGCGGCCCCGACCTCGGCGGCCGCGCCGCCGCCAGCCTGCCGCTGCCCGCCGCCTGGACCCGCCTGCCGCCCGGCGTCCCCTGCTATCTGCTGCCCGCCGCCGCGCCGTGACCGGCGCCGGTGCCAGGCGCTCCACCGAAGGCACGACCGCGCGGCCGGCACAGCCGCGGCTACAGCGGTGCCGCCTTGCCAGGCCGCATTTGAGACGGAACCTTGACGTATGATAGGATATTGCCCCCCATGCCCGACGCCACCCTGACGCCCTGTCCCCCCCCCACTCTGGCGCCCGGCCAGTTGTTGCACGGGTTCCGCATCACGGCGGTGACCCCGCTGCCCCAGTGGCGCGCCTGCGCGGTCCAGGCGCTGCATGAGGCCAGCGGCGCCCAGCTGCTGCACCTGCACGCCCCCGAGGACGGCGAGAACGCCTTCGCGGTGGCCTTCCGCACCCCGCCCCCGGACGACACCGGCGTGCCGCACATCCTGGAGCACTCGGTGCTCGGCGGCTCGCGCAAGTATCCGGTCAAGGATCCCTTCATCGAGATGATCAAGGGCAGCCTGGCCACCTTCATCAACGCCCTCACCTACAGCGACAAGACGGTCTATCCCATCGCCTCGCCGGTGCGCCGCGACTTCTTCAACCTGGCCGACGTCTATATGGACGCGGTGTTCCATCCCAACATCAGCGAGATGACCCTCAAGCAGGAGGGCCACCACCTGGAACTGGCCAACCCCGCCGATCCCGCCAGCCCGCTGGTGATCAAGGGCATTGTCTACAACGAGATGAAGGGCGCCTACTCGGAGCTGGACGCCCTGATCGAGCGCGTCACCAGCCAGGGCCTGTTCCCCGACACCCCCTACGGCCGCGATTCCGGCGGCGATCCGGACGCCATTCCCCAGCTCACCTACGCCCAGTTCCACAGCTTTTATGAACGGCTCTACCATCCCGCCAACGCGCGCCTGGTCCTTTACGGCGACATCCCGACCGCCGAGCACCTGGCCTTCCTCGACCCGCGCCTCACCGACGCCGTCGCCGGCCGCGGCGGCGCCCCCGCCGCCCAGGACACCGCGCTGCCGCCCCAGCCCCGCTGGCCCGCCCCCCGCGAGCGTGCCGAGCCCTATCCCATCGACCCCGGCGAGAGCCCCGAGGCCAAGAGCGCCGTCACCGTCAGCTGGCTGGTCGGCGAGGCCGCCGACCCGGTCGCCGTGCTGGGCTGGACCCTGCTCGACCGCCTGCTGCTCGGCGACGCCGCCGCGCCGCTGCGCCGCGCCCTCATCGACTCCGGCCTCGGCGAGGACCTGACCGAGGCGGGCTTCAGCGCCGGCACCCGTGAAAACTCCTTCCACGTCGGCCTGCGCGGCACCGAGCCGGAGCGCCGCGAGGCCGTGCTGAAGGTCATTTTCGACACCCTCGAAGCCTGCGCCCGCGACGGCTTCCGCGCCGACCGCGTCGAGGCCGCCTTCCGCCGCGCCGAGTACAGCCAGCGCGAGATCGGCGACCAGTTCCCGCTGCGCCTCGCCGGCATGGTCTACGACAGCTGGATGTACGACTGGGACCCGCTGCTCTGGCTGCGCGTCGCCGACCATCTCACGGCGCTGCGCCAGCGGCTGGCCGCCGAGCCGGACTTCTTCAGCCGCCTGATCCGCGACGGCCTGCTGCGGAATCCGCACCGCCTGACCGCGCTGTTCACCCCCGACCGCCAGCTCCAGGCGGCCCGCGACGCCGCCTTTGCCGCCGCCCTGGCCAAACAGAAGGCCGCCCTGAGCCCCGCCGCCCTGGAAACCGTCGTCCGGGAAGCCGCCGAGCTCGAGGAACACCAGAACGCCCCCAACCCGCCCGAAGCCCTGGCCACCCTGCCGCGGCTGCACCGGGCCGACCTGCCGGAACGGCCGCGCCGCCTGCCCATGACGGTGACCACCGCCGCGGCCGGCGTGCCGCTGGTCCGCGCCGACGTCTTCAGCAACGGCGTCAACTACGCCGCCCTGGCCTGCGACCTGGCCGGCCTGCCCGAGCCGCTCTGGCCCTACGTGCCGATGTTCGCCGACCTGCTCACCCGCCTCGGCGCCAACGGCCGTTCCTACCTGGAGATGGCCGAGCGCAAGACCGCGGTCACCGGCGCGCTCTACGCCGCCCCCCTGCTGCTGCCCGACGCCCGCGAACCCGGCCGCGGCGTGGCCGGGCTCAAGCTCCAGTTCAAGGCGCTCGACGGCACCTTTGACGACGCCCTGGCCATCGCCCGTGACTTCCTGCTCGGCCTCGACTTCTCCGACACCCGGCGGCTGCGCGACCTGCTGCTGCAGGCCAAGGCCAACGCCCGCAGCGGCGTGGTCTCCAGCGGCCACCTGTTCGCCGCCGGCCATGCCGCCCGCTCCCTCTCCCCGCTCGCCCACCTCAACGACCTGTGGAACGGCGCCCCCGCCCTGCGCCTCGACTGCCTGCTGGCCCGCGAGTTCGACGCCCGCCTGCCCGAGATCCGCGCCAACCTCGAAACGCTGCGCCGCTGGCTGCTGCGCCCCGGCCGCCTCACCGCCGGCTTCTGCGGCTCCGCCGGCGCCGCCGACCGTTTCGCCGCCTGGCTCGGCACCCTGGCCGATCCCGCCGCCGCCCCGGCCGCCGCCCCGGCCGCCGCCGGCCCCGGTGCCTGGCCGGCGCCCCCGCCGACGCCGGCCGGCCCCGAAGCCCTGGCCTTCCCCGCCGAGGTCGCCTTCTGCTCCCTGGCCATGCCCGCGCCGCACCTGGCCGACCCGGCCGCGGCGCCCCTGAGCGTCTTCTCCAACCTGCTCGGCCTCGGTTATTTGTGGGAGGAGATCCGGGTCAAGGGCGGCGCCTACGGCGGCATGTGCGCCTACCAGGGTTCCGGCCAGTTCCAGCTGCTCTCCTACCGCGACCCCGACCTCGTCCGCACCCTCGGCGTCTTCGCGCGGCTGCCCAAGCGCTGGGGCGCCTCCCGCCTGACCCGCAACGACGTCGAGCGCGCCATCATCTCCTGCTGCCGCGACACCGTCCGCCCCATCCGCCCCCAGCCGGCCATGCAGGAGGCCCTCGGCCGGTTCCTGGCCCGCGACAGCGAGGCGCTGCTCGACGAGCGCTACGACCGCCTGCGCCGCGTCACCCTCAAGGCCGTCCGCGAGACCGCCGCCAGCTTCCTGGCCGGCGCCCTGCCCCAGGCCCGCACCTGCGTGCTCGCCGGCGCCCCGCTGCTGGCCGCCGCCAACGCCCGGCTCGCCACCCCGCTCGCCATTGAACCGCTGCTGGACGAGGAGGGCTGAGGCGTGGCGCGTGAAGACATGACGCGTAACGCGTAAGGCGTGAGGCGGCAGACCGCGGTATCTAGGGTCGGTATCGGTGTCGGCATCGAACGCCCCTTCTTGAACCGATTCGCCCGGCCTGGCCCTTCATGCGAACTCCCGCCTGGTGCCTCTTGTGCCCCTTGGTGGCAAAATAGCCCGGGGTGATTATCCGAAACCACCACGGCGGCCGCCGGCCGGGCTAGATTACGCACCGAGGGCTGGCATGGCGGACAAGTGGTCCAAGGACAAGCGCTCAGAGGTGATGGGACGCATTCGCGGTCGGGACACCCGGCCGGAACTGTTGTTGCGTTCCTTGTTGCACCGGGCCGGGTTCCGCTTCCGGCTCGGCGGCTACGGCTTGCCCGGCCGGCCGGACATCGTGCTGCCTGGCCGGCGCGTCGCGCTGTTCGTCCACGGTTGTTTCTGGCACGGTCATGCCGGCTGCCCGCAGGCGCGCCTGCCCAAGACCCGCAAAACGTACTGGCGCGCCAAATTCGTCCGCAACCAGGCCCGGGATCGGGACGATCTGGAACGGTTGGCCGCGTTGGGCTGGCAAACGCCCGTGGTGTGGGAGTGCGAACTCTGCAAAGACCCGCACGCCGTCCTGCGCCGCCTGATGGCGCTCTTGCGCCCCGAAGGGGTGTCTGCAAGCCCGCCCCAAGCGCTCCGCTACGACCAGATTCCCGACCGGGCCACCTTGCTCGCCATCGCCGACAAGCAATGGCATTATCGAATCCGAACAGGAACAAGAACGGATGACGACGCTTAAGCGTCGTAAGCTTTTAGATCTTCCGCCGTAATCGATTCAGCGGGAACTAATTGGTAATGCCGTTCTTCAACAATGCGGATGTCGTCGCCCGAGTGGCCGAGCTCAAACAAGGCAATCCGGTTGGCTTCAATGAATTGCACGGAAATGGCCCGACATATGAGCCGCGGAAATTTCTTTGCGCAACAGGCCATGTCCTGCCCTGCCTGCACGGTGGAAAGACGGTCGGCGCCCCCCTTTGCCTGAACCGGCAGAACGTATTGGCGTCCCCGCTTATCGAGGCCGACATAAATTTCATCGATTTCGACTTGGCCAAGATCGGCAACGGTCGTCCGCAGATGGTTTTGCAGCGAGTAGGTGGTTATTCCCAGGAAAATGTCAAGGAGCCGGTTGTAGCGGACTTTCGCCAGCAAAGCCTGCTCGTCTGAAAGAGCATAGGCGGAGACCATTTCAGGCGTGGCATCCGGGATTTTGATGGTGGCTAATAGCGGATTGGGGACAATCCGGCTGGCCTTGACCAGCCGGAAGGCATATTGCGACCGTCCCCGTCCTTCTATAATCCATTCTTTTCCTGGTGGTTGGGTTTTCAGAATCGCATCTGGCAAAGCCGTTCGATAACGAACCGAGTAGATCACGTCCCCGAGGTTTTTCGGCAACTTGATCCGCAGCCTTTTCGCCGTGGCCGTGAGTTCTTCACGATGAAATGGCAATTCCGTCGATCCGCTTTGATATCGGCGCCGAAAAATGCTTTCGATCAACGTTGTATAGCGGTTTTCCGGCATGCGTCCCTTCGTCATGACGCTTTCCTTTCCCTGGTCGACGCGAAAACTTCGGCCGTCGTTTGTTTCTGCTTGTGCGTCCCATTCTTGCGGTTGCGCTGTGCAATGGGGACAGGCACCTTCCAATAGGCGGCGGCTTCCCCCATGTCCAAGGACAACAATTCGGGATTTCCAAGGTCGACGATCCCAGACGGCTGGCGGGGAATTACCCCCAAGGCTTTGATGACGGCGCCGGCAACCGCCCTGGCCAACGGCGGAGGCACCGAATTGCCTACTTGCCGGGCGCCATGCCATTTCGTAACATGAAACCGGAACCAGTCCGGATAACCATGGAGCCGAGCCATTTCCCGAACCGTGATGCATCGTGGAAACGCGAAATGAATCGGGCGCGGGCTGGTGAAGGCTCCCCGTGCAGAATCCGTCCCTGCACGAAGGGTATTGCAAACGCCATGACGCGGCAGTTTGAAGAACCGCGAAACTGGCTCGACCTCGCCTTCCCGAGTCGCGGCGAAGCGCTGCCGCGAAACGGCCGTATGCTCCGTCCGCAAGCTGGAAGTAAGCCGGTCGGACTGCCAATTCCGGACATGACCGAAATGCCAAGCCTCCGGGGTTGCACATCGCAGTTCACGGGAATAATTGGTGAGCGTTACCGCACCATGCATCTCCATCGAATCCGTGGCCATCAGCTCATCCCATTGCTCCACGTCGGGCAAATCCGCCAACGCATCAAGACATGTCGGGGTCGGAAGCTTCTCGCTCCACCCCAACAAGTCCCCTGTTTTCGCGCTGGTCGGCTCGGGGTAATCCGGCAAGGGCACTCCCGCCTTCGCGCCAAGCAGGACAAGCCGTTGCCGATCTTGGGGAACCCCATAATTCATCGCATTCAGCACCTGCCACGGAATGCGTACACGATACCCTTGGTCTTTGAATGCCTGGATCAAAGATTCAAGAAATATTCGGTGTTTGCCAATGACCAGCCCTTTGACGTTTTCAAAAACAAACGTTTTTGCCTCTAATTCGCCAACGAGCCGAACAAACTCCTTGACGAGTTGGTTCCGGGAATCGTCGAGCATGCGATGCCCAATGAGGGAAAAGCCTTGGCAAGGAGGCCCACCAAAGACGACATCGATTGCCCGCCGGCCAACGCCCGCCGCCTTTCGTAGCTCGTCCCCACTCAATCCGACAACGGATCTTGCCAAAATAGTGGTTCTCGGAAAATTGAAATGATGCACGGCGGCATGTACCGGATCGATTTCCACGGCGGCGGCAATATCGAACCCTGCCTGCTCGAACCCCAATGACATGCCCCCGGCACCCGCAAACAAGTCGATACCGATGGGACGCTTATCCATATGGAAACTCTCTTGATCCGCGCTTCAGCACGGCCTTCTTCTGGAGCTGACTCTGCAAAACAATCAGACTGGCTCGTTTTCGTTAGCCGGTTTCCGACCCTCAACAAACATACTCTGCTTTTACCAATTTTGGTACCTCGCCTAAGCCGATGGCATCGCCGGCAGTGAACGCCAGCCGGGTTAGATTATGCCACTGTCCCCGTCTTCCCCAGTCCAGCTCCCGAACCTTGACGCAAGGTGCCCGCCCATGCCCTCCGACCTGCACATCGCCCGTTCCGTCACCCCCCGCCCCATCCTCGACGTCGCCGCGGAGTGGGGGCTGCGCCACGATGAGATCGAGCCGCACGGCTGGCACAAGGCCAAGGTGCGCCTGGAGGCGCTCCACCGCCTGGGCGGCAAACGGCCCGCCGGCAAGTACGTGGTGGTCACCGCCATCACCCCGACCCCGCTCGGCGAGGGCAAGACGGTCACCACCATCGGCCTGGCCCAGGCACTGAACAAAATCGGCAAGCGCGCCATCGTCTGCATCCGCCAGCCCTCCATGGGGCCGGTGTTCGGGATCAAGGGCGGCGCCGCCGGCGGCGGTTACAGCCAGGTCATTCCGATGGAGGACTTCAACCTGCACCTGACCGGCGACATCCACGCCGTGGCCGCCGCCCACAACCTGCTGGCCGCCGCCGTCGACACCTCGCTGCTGCTCAAGAACCCGCTCGACATCGACCCCCTGGCCATCACCCTGCGCCGGGTGGTCGACATGAATGACCGCGCCCTGCGTCACATCGTCATCGGCCTGGGCGGCAAGGAGAACGGCGTGCCGCGCGAAACCGGCTTCGACATCGCCGTGGCCAGCGAGGTGATGGCCGTGCTCGCCCTGGCCGAAAACCTGGGCGACCTGCGCCAGCGCCTGGGCCGCATGATCTTTGGCTACGACCGCGCCGGCCGGCCGCTGACCGCCGACCGCCTCGGCGCCGCCGGCGCCATGGCCGCCCTGCTGCGCGACGCCATCAAGCCGACCCTGATGCAGACGCTGGAGGGCACCCCGGCCTTCGTCCACTGCGGCCCCTTTGCCAACATCGCCCACGGCAACAGCTCGCTGGTCGCCGACCGCCTGGCCTTGCAGCTCGGCGACTACGTGGTCACCGAGGCCGGCTTCGGCGCCGACATGGGCTTCGAGAAGTTCGTCGACATCAAGTGCCGCGCCTCCGGCCTGCGCCCCGACGCCGTGGTGGTGGTGGCCTCCGTGCGCGCCCTGAAAATGCATTCCGGCCGCTTCCAGATCGTCGCCGGCAAACCGCTGCCGGCCGGCTTGGGCGACGAGAACCTGGAGGCGCTGGCCGCCGGCCTCGCCAACCTGGAGGCGCACCTGCGCAACATCCGCCAGACCGGCGTGCCCGCCGTGGTGGCGATCAACCGCTTTGACAGCGACACCCCCGCCGAGCTGGCCCTGGTCCGCGAACGCGCCCTGGCCGCCGGCGCCGCCGGCGCCGCGATTTCCGAACTGTGGGCCCGCGGCGGCGACGGCGGCCGGGTGCTCGCGGAGGCGGTGGCCGCCGCCGCCGAAACGCCGTCCGACTTCCGCTTCTACTATGAGGTGGACCAGCCGCTGCGCGCCAAGATCGAGCGGCTGTGCACCGGCGTCTACGGCGCCGCCGGCGTCTCCTACGCCCCCGCCGCCAAGGCCAGCCTGGAGCGCCTGGAAGGGCTCGGCTGCGGTCACCTGCCGGTGTGCATGGCCAAGACCCACCTCTCCATCTCCCACGACCCCACCCGCAAGGGCGCGCCAACCGGCTACACCTTCCCGGTCACCGACGCCCGCGTCTCCGCCGGCGCCGGTTTCGTCTACGTGCTGGCCGGCGACATGAAGACCATGCCCGGCCTCGGCTCCAACCCGGCCTACCGCCAGATCGACCTCGACGAAGACGGCGCCATCCAGGGACTGTTCTGAACCGAGAGGCGTGACGCGTGAGGTGAATGTCCGACTCTGTGTCTCCGTGCCTCTGTGAGAGACGGTTTTTGAAGTACAACGGCACCACGCCATGACAACGACACTCACCCGCTTGAATGCCGGCGTGGCCCGGAACATCCGCGCCATCGAAATGACCGGCGTGCTGATGCGGATCTTCAGTTTTTCGCTGGTCAGCTGGCTGGGGCCCCAAAGCCCGTTCTTCTTCGTCTGGGCGTTCAACACCTGCGATGCGGTCATGCTTTCCTGGTGTTCCACGATCAAGAAAGACCCCGCCTACATCCTCCTCAACGTGTTCTGGATCGGCGTGGGCATCGTCGGCATGCTCCGGGCCGCCGGCTTTTTCCAATAACGCAACACGCCATGGCAGAAATGACCGAAAGCAAGAAAGCACCACGCTGGGCCGTTGCGGTGTCCCTCGCCGTGTGTCTGCCCGGGGCCTTGGTCCTCTTTCTCGTGTGCCAGGCGTTTTATGCGGCCCTGATTCTCCGGATGCGCGTGTTCTTTCCGTTCCTCCTGTCGCCCGTACTTGCGGCAGTCGGTCTCTGGTGGTTGCTGGCCCCTTGGGTCACCATCCGACATTACGGCCGTGGCGCCCTCATCAACCTGATTGCAGGAGCGGCCACCGCCGGCATCCTGTTCGGATCCGTGTTCGCGCTTTTTTCATGATGGTGGTGGAAAGCGGCATTCATGCCGCCGTCTGGAGTTTGGCAGAATTCAACGGGTACGGGGGGGACGTCCCGGAGGGACTGAACGACAATAGGCAGGGGCTTTAGCCCCTGTTCCGAAAAATGAAACGATGGCGTGCCGTAGGTACGCCGCGATTCGCCGCGTACCTGACGGCACGCGAAATGGGGGGATTGGCAAAACAGGGGCTGAAGCCCCTGCCTATTACCGCCCCGTCCCGCTGGGACGGGAATACCGCACCCGCTGAGTTATGTCAAACTCCAAAGGCTGGCATTCCTGCCTGCCGTAAATTTGAACCTCAACAAGCCCTGGCCTCGCCGAAACAACCCCGGGTCAGCCGCAGGTGACGCTCTCCCACAGGATCCAGGGGCCGCCGCAACCGGCGTCAACGCTTTCCTTGTGGTACTTGCCGCAGCCGCCGTACTTGTTGTCCGGCACCTGGTCGGGATGGGCGGTGGCGGTCTTGCCGCCGATCCGCGCCAGCAGATCAAACACCGGATCGGACAATTCAATGTGGCCGCCGGCCGGGCCGAGGAACAGGCGGCCGGTGAGGCGGCCGTCGACGATTTCCTCCAGGTATTCGGTGCCGGCGGTGAGGCTGCCGCCCTTGGGGTCTTCCATGCCGCCGTGGGCGTGCCGGGCGATGAAGCCGCGGGGCACGCGGGCGATGAGCTGCTCCAGGGTGGCGTCGCCGGGGGTGAAATAGGTGTTGGTCTGGCGGGTCATCAGGGGGCGGCGCCAGGACTCGCGCTTGCCGTTGGCGCTGCGCGGCACGCCGAGGGCCTGGGCGGCGGCGAGGTCGGTCATCGGCGCGCCGAGCCAGCCGCGGTCGAGCAGGGTTTGCGGCCGGGCCAGCTCGCCCTCGTGGTCGAAGAACAGCGAGCCGTTGGTGCCGAACGGCTTGTGGTCCATGGAAAAGACCCCGGGATGGTTGATGATGCTGGCGTGGTCGTTGCCGACCCGGACGCCGTCCCGGCGCAGGCCTTCGGCGATGCTGCGCCCCTTCATCCAGGTGTCGCCCTCCTGGGTGTGGCCGAACGCCTCGTGGGCGATGACCCCGGTGACGTCCGGCCCGGTGATGACCGTATAGTGGCCCGGGGTCAGCCGTTCCGCCCGGGCCAGCAGCAGCGGCACCACCGCCGCCTCCCGCAGCCCCTCCTCGCCGAGCGCGGCGATTTCCAGCCCGCCCAGGCCGCCGAGAATGGCCCGGCCGCTGGTGCCGGCGGCGGAGACGCCCATGGCGTACAACAGGCTCACCGGCAGGCATTGGGACAGGCGCCGCTCGCGGTCGGCGAACAGCTGGGTGTGCAGCGTCTGGCGCGCCGCCACCCGCACCTCGCCCAGTTCGGGATAGCCCGCATGCCCCGGCTCGGCCCGGAAGCGGGCGGCCTCGGCCAGGACGCGGCCGCGCGTCTGGGCGGCCAGCCGGCGCAGGGTCGCCAGGGTGGTCCGCCGCGGGTCGCGGAGGCAGCGCGGGCTGAAGTGCACCCAGTCGCCGGCGGCCGGCGTGCCCGGAATCTGGCTGCGGAGTTCGCACGGCAGGGGGTGCGCCAGCTCCTCCGGCCAGGGCCGCGGCCGGTAGGGCGCGGCGGCGCCCGGCGCGGGCCGCGCGGCCCAGGCGGCCTCGACCCGGGCGCGGAAGGCGCGCGCCTCGGCGCGCAGGCCGGCCGGGATCAGCCGGTTGGTGGCGTGCTCGTAATGGGTGCCGCCGGCCTGGATGCGGAAGACCACGCCGCGGTCGGTTTCCTGGCTGCACGACTCCAGCCGGGCGCAGACGGCGCCGCGGACCAGCGTCTCCTCCAGCCAGACGAAGGCGTACCACTCGCGTTCGCGGCCGCCTTCCAGAATGGCCAGCAGTTCCGGCAGCA
>JBAZJM010000024.1:0-27476 GCA_041651315.1 Lentisphaeria bacterium
GCCATGGCCGGGGGGCGGGAATGGGGGGGGCGAGGACATTGAGGACAAAAGCAATGCCAATGAGGACCATGAGGACGGGGAGGACGCCCCCCTCATGCCGGGGAGCCTGGGCGGCGCCCGGCCGCGGGGGGATTGAAACACCAACAATCCGAGAGGCGAGCGCGAGCGCCGCTACGCTGAGCGCGAATGGAGCCAACGGGAATCCCCTATGGATTTAAGGACAGGCGCTCCCGGGCCATCGGGTGCATGACCGTTTTGTTGGCTGGCACCGTGCCAGAAAAATCGCTTGCGAGGTGTGCCGGGAACGGGCCACAACGATACCGATACCGACCCCGATGGCAAACCTCGCCAGGATTATTCCCTCCTGCACCCCAAGGCTTGCCGCCCGACGGAACGCCGCTGTGCGGCCAGCGCCCGGTGACCGTGGGAGCAATGCTGTAGCCGCGCCTGTGCCAGGCGCTAAAATGGACCCAATCTTGGGGCGGCTGGCACAGCCGCAGCTACAGTGGGGAATACACGATGTGCATGAGTCATCCATCGTGCCCTCAGCCAATGACTCCTCCGGCGGTTCTCGGGGTCGGAATCGGTATCGGAATCGTATGGAAACCGAATAGATTAATATCAAGCAAGAAATCTCCGGGAAACCGGGTCAACCAACCGTTATGTCATACTCCCCGGCCATCGGCCGGCTTGCCCTCGGGATGCCGGCATGCTAAGGTGACGCGCGTTGTGTTTTGTCGGGTGTGAAGCCTTTTCGGCTGAGGGCTGAAGGTTGAACCGGTTGCCGCGCCGCCTTTCGTTGTCCTATGTATCTCAACATCATCGAGCTTGCCGAATCGCTGGGCGTTGCTGAAAAGGTCATTCAGGAATGGATCCGTTCGGAAGGCCTGCCGTGCATCCGGGACGGCATGCGCATGTCCTTTGACCGCGCCCAGGTGGTGGCGTGGGCCGAAGGCCGGGGGCTGGCCGCCAAGGCCGGCTTTCTGGCGGCCAAGGCCCAGGTTGCCAGCCACGAGCTGTCGCTGGCCGACCTGTTGCGCGTCGGCGGCATCTGGCGGGCGGTTCCGGGCGGGGAGATCTTCCCCATCATGGAGCGGACCCTGTCCCGGCTCTCTGACGCCAATCCCGCGGTGGTCCGGCTGCTGACCCAGCGGTTGCGCACCCCCCAGGGCATGAATTGGGCGCCCATGGGCGGCGGACTGGCCATGCCGCATCTGAGCACCCACGTGACGCTGGGCCGCCATGCCGGCGGGCTGGCCATCCTGCTGTTGCGCGAGCCGGCACCCCTGCCGGAGCCGCCGCCCGACGGGGTGGCGGTGAAGGAACTGCTCTTTTTCATCGCGCCGTCCCCCCGCGCCCACCTGCAGCTGGTCGGCCAGCTCAGCGCCCACCTGCTGCACGGGCGGCTCAAGGCGCTCCTGGACGCGGCGGCGCCGGACGAGGCGATTTTGGCGGCCCTGGCGGAACCGCCGCCGGACCCCGAACCGAAAGGTGCCGGGGCATGATCAGCGGGCTTCTGCTGGTGTCCGCCGGTTGCGGACTGGCCGCCCTGGCGGTGGCGAAGGGCGCGCCGCGCCTGTGGCTCGGCGTGGTGCTGGCGGGGCTGGCCGGGGTGTTGGCGGCCGCCGTGCTGGTCCTGGCGTCGGGGGCGGTGTGGGAGTGGCGGTCGTCCTGGGTCCTGGGGGGGGAGGGGATGCATCTGCGCCTGGACGCGCTCAGCGCCTTTTTTGCCGCCCTCCTGACGGTGGTCGGCGGGGCCGCGTCCATCTATGGCGGAAGCTATTGGTCCGAGGCCCGGCATCCGCGCTCCGCCGCAGTCGGCCGGTGCTGGTGGAGCGTGCTGCTCGGCAGCCTGACGGTGGTGCTGCTGCAGGCCAACGGCCTGCATTTCCTCATCGCCTGGGAACTGTTCACCCTGGCCGCCTATTTTCTGATCACCTTGGACCGTCAGGCCGGCGAAGTCCGCCGGGCCGGCTGGCTTTACCTTGCCGCCTCCCATGTGGGGACGCTCTGCCTGTTTGCCTTTTTCGCCCTGCTCGCGGCCCGGATGGGCGGCTGGGATCTGGGCCCCATGCGCGACCACCCCGAACTGGCGCCGCTCTTCTGGCTGGCGCTGGTCGGGTTTGGCATCAAATCGGGCATGTTTCCCCTGCATGTCTGGCTGCCCTCCGCCCACGCCAACGCCCCGAGCCATGTCTCGGCCATCCTTTCCGGCGTGACCCTTAAAATCGGCATTTACGCCCTGGTCCGGTTCAGCGGCTGGCTGCCGGTGCCGGAAGCGGCGGCCTGGACCCTGGCGGGGGGCGGCGTGGTCAGCGCGGTGCTGGGCGTGGCATTTGCCCTCGGCCAGCATGACCTGAAACGGCTGCTGGCCTATCACAGCGTGGAAAACATCGGCATCATCCTCATCGGCTTCGGGTTCGCCCTGGTGGCCTCGGCCCACGGCCATCCGGCGTGGGGGCAACTGGTGATGGCCGGCAGCCTGCTGCATGTCTGGAACCACGGCCTCTTCAAGGCGCTGCTGTTTCTTGGGGCGGGCTCCGTTTTGCACGCCACCGGGACGCGGCAGATGAGCCGGTTGGGCGGCTTGTGGCGGGCCATGCCGTGGACGACCGGCTGTTTTGTGCTGGGCGCGGCGGCCATTTCCGGGCTGCCCCCGCTGAACGGCCTGGTCAGCGAGTGGCTGATCTTCCTCGGCTTGTTTGATGCCGCGGCGGCCCACGCCCCGGCCTCGTGGGTGGCGTTGGCGGCCGCGATTCTGCTGGGGGTGACCGGGGCGCTGGCGCTGGCCTGTTTCGTCAAGGTTTGCGGCGTGGTGTTCTTCGGCCTGCCGCGGACGGCGGCGGCCGCCCAGGCCCACGAAAGCGGCTGGGCCATGCGCGGCCCCATGCTGGCGCTCGGGGCGGGGTGCCTCGCCATCGGCCTCCTGCCGGTCCTGTTTTACGGACCGGTGGCGGCCGCCACCGCCGCCTGGAATCCGGCGCTGGCCTCAGCCTTCGCCCCCACGCCGTTGCTGGCGCTCGGGGCGTGGCATCTGATGCTGGCGGCCCTGCTGCTACTGGCGGGGGTGGCGTTGTGGGACAAGGTCCGCCGCAACGGGCTGCGCCGGGCGCTGACCTGGGATTGCGGCTACACCGCCCCCACGCCGCGCATGCAGTACACCGGCGGCTCCTTTGCCGGGATCATCACGGGCTGGTTTGCCTGGATCCTGTGTCCGGCCCACCATGGGCGGGCGCCGGAGGGGCCGTTTCCAGGCCAGGCCAGCGATGCCGTGCATGTTCCTGAAACCGTCCTGGAAAAATGGATCGGCCCCCTGGCGTCGGGCGTGATGTTCCTGGCCGCGAACGTGCGCCAGCTGCAACAGGGGCGGGTGCAGGCGTACCTGTTTTATCTGGTCGTGGGCATCCTGTTGGTCCTGGTGGTGGCGTTTGCGGGAGGCGCGCCATGATGAGGGTCATGCTTCATCTCGGCGCCCAGGTGCTGCTGCTGGGCCTGCTGGCCCCGCTGCTGCCCGGCCTCATCACCAAGGTCAAGGCGTGGGTGGCCGGCCGCCGGGGGCCGCCGGTGCTGCAGCTGTATTATGACCTGGCGCGGCTCTGGCAGAAAAGCGTGGTGCTGAGCTCCGCCGCCTCGCCCGGGCATATCGCCGGCATCGCCGTCGCCTGGGTGGCCACGCTCGGCGCCGCCCTGCTGCTGCCGCTGGGGCCCTGGGCGTCGCCCGTGGGCTTTCGCGGCGATGCCATTCTGTTCGTTTATCTCCTGGCGCTGGCGCGGTTTTGCACCACCCTGGCGGCCTTGGAGACGGCTTCCGCCTTTGAGGGAATGGGGGCGGCGCGGGAGGTGAGTTTTGCCGTGCTGACCGAGGCCGCGGTGATGGCGGGGTTGCTCGCCCTCGGCCTGCAAAGCGCCAGCCTCTCCCTGTCCGTGATGCTGCTGCCCGCCGCGGGCCCCGCCACCGCCTTGCTGGTGCTGGGGCTCTTCATCGTCCTGCTGTGCGAAAACTGCCGCGTCCCCTTTGACGATCCGAACACGCACCTGGAGCTGACCATGATTCATGAGGCGATGGTGCTGGACCACAGCGGGCCGCCGCTGGCGGCCATTTTGCATGGCGCCGCGCTCAAGCTGCTGCTCTTCTCGCTGCTGCTGGTGCAGATCGTGCTGCCGGCGGGGGCGTCGTCGCCGGCCCTGGCCCTGGCCGTTCTGGCCGGAGCGGTGCTGGTGCTCACGCTGTTGGTGGGGCTTACGGAAGCGCTGATCGCCCGCCTGGCCTTCAACCGGGTGCCGCTGTTTTTGACCACGGGTTTTCTGCTGTGCCTGTTTGCGCTGTTCGTGGCCTGGAAGGCGGGCCGCCCATGAGTCCTTGGCTTAATCTGCTCATCGGTCTGGCCATGGGGTTGAACCTGATCGCCCTGGCCAGCAGCCGGCTGCCGTCGCTCATCCGGAGTGCGGCGGTTCAGGGGTTGGTGCTGGGCACGCTGCCGCTGCTGCTGGGGCACGGAGGCTGGATGACGGTGCTCTTTGCTGTCTGCACGGTGTCCGTCAAGGGGCTGCTGATCCCGGCGCTGCTGGAGCGGGCCCTGCGGGCGGCCCACGCGGACCGCGAAGTCCAGCCCCTCGTCGGCTATGTCCCGTCCCTGCTGCTCGGCGCCGCCGCCATGATCGCCTCGGTGGCCTTGGCGGACGCCCTGCCGCTGCGCGCGGAACACGCCGGTTCGCTGCTGGTCGTCGGCGCCTTCTCCACCGTGTTCAGCGGCTTGCTGCTGCTGATCGGCCGCGCCAAGGCCATCGCCCAGGTGTGCGGCTACCTGATTTTGGAGAACGGCATTTACCTCTTTGGCCTGCTCCTCATCCGGGCCACCCCGCTGATTGTGGAGGCCGGCATTCTGCTTGACCTGACCGTGGCCATTTTTGTCATCGGCATCATCATGGATCGCATCCAGCGGGAGTTCGACACCCTCGACACCCGCAAACTGACGGCGTTGCGCGAATGATCTCCCTGCTCCTCATCCTGGTGCCCCTGCTGGCGGCGGCCGGCGCCGCGGCGTGGCCGGCCAATCGCACCCGGCCGTGGTTCCTGCCGGCGGCCGGGGCGGTCCACGCCGCGCTGGCCATCGGGTTGCTCATCGTCCCGCCCCCGGTGGCCGCCACGGACTGGGTCGGCTTCGACGCCGTGGCGCGCGCCATCCTGCCGGCGGTCTCGCTGCTGTTTCTGCTCTGCGCCGCTTACGGCGTGCCGTATCTCGCGGTGCGCGGCGAGCGGGGCAACCGGGTCTTTGTCACCTCGCTCCTGCTGCTGCTGGGATTGATGAGCCTGGCGCTGCAGGCCCGGCATCTCGGCCTGCTGTGGATCGCGCTGGAGGGCGGCACACTGGCCACGGTGCCGCTGCTCCACTTCAACCGCTCGCCGCGCGCCTATGAGGCGACCTGGAAATATCTGCTGGTCGGCGGCACCGGCATTGCGCTGTCGCTGCTCGGCACCTTTTTCCTCGGCTATGCGTCGCTGACCGACCAGGGCGGCGGGAACCTGCTGTTCAGCGCGCTGGCGGCCCAAGGCCCCGCGCTGTCCCCCCCCTGGGTGCGCGCCGGCTGGATTCTGCTGCTCATCGGCTACGGCACCAAAATGGGGCTCGCCCCCATGCACAGCTGGAAGCCCGACGCCTACGGGGAGGCGCCCGGCATGGTGGGCGCCCTGATGGCCGGCGGCCTGACCACGGTGGCCTTTGCCGGCCTGCTGCGCGTCCAGCAGGTGGTGGCCTTGGCGGGGGACGGCGCCCTGGCGGCCCGCACCTGGATGGCGCTGGGGCTGTTGTCCATGCTGCTGGCGGCGCTGTTCCTGCTGGGCACCCGCCATTTCAAGCGGATGCTGGCCTATTCCAGCGTCGAGCACATGGGCATCCTCAGCATCGGGGCCGCCCTGGGCGGCGCGGGACTGTGGGCGGCGCTCTTCCACCTGTGGGCCAACGGCATCACCAAGGGGGCGCTGTTCCTCAGCGCCGGCAACATGCGCCGCGCCGTCGGGGACCGGGAGTTGGATGGCGTCACCGGGTTGGCGGCCATCGTCCCCTGGTCCACCCGCCTGTTTGTCGCCGGGGTCTTCGCGGTCACCGCGTGTCCGCCCTTTGCGCCGTTTTTTAGCGAACTCCGCATCCTGCGGGCCGCCTTTGAAACCGGCCACGGCCTGGTGGCGGCCGGCTTTCTCTGCGGGCTGTTGCTGGCGTTTTTCGGGCTGACCCGGCTGGCCTTTGCGGTGGCGGACGGCCGGCCGCCCGCCGCGCTCCGCACGGTGGCGGCCCGCCTGCATGAGTCGCCGGGCGTGCTGGTGCCGCCGTTGCTTCTGCTGGGACTGTCCGTCTGGCTGGGCCTGTTCACCCCCGACCTGCTGCGCGAGGCCTGGTCGGCCGCCGTCCTTTCTTTGGCACCCACCCCACCATGAACCCGACACCCCCCTTCATTGAACTGAGCAACGGCGGCTGCGTCTCCTGGAGCGGGCTGCCGGCGGCGTCGGCCGGCGGTCTGGCGGAGGCCACGGCGGCCGAGCTCGCGCGCGGCGGCCGTCTCTGCGCCTGGTTCGGGGTGCCCGAAGCCGCGGGCGTCCGCCTCGTCGCCGTGGTCGCGCATGATGCGGACAACGTGCTGCTGGCCGGCCGCTCCGCGCCGGCCGGCCAGGGGTATCCCGCCCTGACGACGACCTATTCGCAGGCGCACCTGTTTGAGCGTGAGGTGTGGGAGCAGCACGGCCTGGTTCCCGAAGGCCATCCCTGGCTCAAGCCGGTGCGCCGGGAGCCCGGCGCGGGGCCGGCGCCGATGGAGTTCTTCCGGGTGGCGGGCCCGGAAGTCCACGAGGTGGCGGTCGGCCCGGTGCATGCCGGCATCATTGAGCCCGGCCACTTCCGCTTCCAATGCGCCGGGGAAGAGGTGCTGCATCTGGAGATCGCGCTGGGCTACCAGCACCGCGGCATCGAGGCGGCCCTTGCCGGCGGGCCGCACCGCGCCACCCTGCAGCAGATGGAAACCGCCGCCGGCGACACCACCATCGCCCATGCCACCGCCTATGCCTCCGTCCTGGAGGCCCTCGGCGGGGAGGAAGCGCCCCTGCGGGCCCAGTGGCTGCGCGCCCTGGCGCTGGAACTGGAACGGCTGGCCAACCATACCGGCGACCTCGGGGCACTGGCGGGGGACGTCGCCTTTCTGCCGACCGCCGCCGCCTGCGGCAAAATCCGCGGCGACTGGCTCAATCTGACCGCACTGCTCTGCGGCAACCGTTTCGGCCGGACGCTGGTCCGTCCCGGCGGCTGCCGCTACGACCTGGATCCGGCGCGGGCCGAACGGCTGGCGGCGGGGGTGCGGCGCGCCCTTGACGACACCCTGCGCGCCACCGGCTGGCTGTGGGACGCCCTGTCCGTCCGTGAACGCCTTGACGGCCTGGGCGTCGTTTCCTCCGAACAGGCCGAGGAACTGGGGCTGGTCGGCCTGGCCGCCCGCGCCTCCGGACTGGTGCGGGATGTGCGCTATGACCACCCGGCGGGCTGGCACCGCTTCGCCCAAATGCCGGTGGCCATGTGGCCCGAGGGCGACGTGTTTTCCCGCGCCCGCATCCGCTGGCTGGAAATCCAGCGCTCGTCCGCCTTCATCCTGGAGCAGCTGGCCGGCGCCCCGGACGGCCCGGTCCAAGCCCCGCCCGCCGCCCCGGCGCCGGACGCCCTGGCGGTGGCGCTGGTCGAAGGGTGGCGCGGCGAAGTGTGCCACGTCGCCATCACCGGCCCCGACGGGCGGCTGGTGCGCTACAAGCTGGTCGACCCCTCTTTCCACAACTGGATGGGGCTGGCGCTCGCCATGCGCGGCCAGGCCGTCTCCGACTTCCCGATCTGCAACAAGAGCTTCAACCTCTCCTACTGCGGCTTTGACCTGTGACCCCCCATGGCCATGCTTAACCCCATCCTTCACCGGCTGCTCCACGGCTGCCAGACCATGGCCTATCCCAACGGCCCGGCGCCGGCGCTGCCCGACCGGCATGGCGGCGCCCTGCGGGTGGACGCCGACCGCTGTGCCGCCGGCTGCACGGCCTGCCTCGACGCCTGCCCGACCGCCGCCGTCCGGCGCGCCGGCCCGGACGACCGGATCCGGCTGGATCTCGGGCGCTGCGTGTTCTGCAAAAATTGCGTGGACGCCTGTCCGACCCAGGCGATCACCTCAACCAACGACCCCCGCCTGGCGGCCCGGTGCCGGGAGGATCTCCGGCTCGGCGGGGCCGGGCGCGAAGAGTGCCGGCTGGCCGCTGCGCTCGACCAGAAAATGCGCGCCCTGTTCGGCCGCTCGCTGCGCCTGCGGCAGGTGAGCGCCGGCGGCTGCAACGCCTGCGAGGCCGACACCAACGTCCTCGGCACCATCGGCTGGGACCTGGGCCGCTTCGGCATCCAGTTCGTCGCCTCCCCGCGGCATGCCGACGGCCTGCTGGTCACCGGCCCGGTGACCGCCAACATGCGGGTGGCGCTGGAGAAAACCTACGCCGCCGTGCCGGAGCCGAAGCTGGTCATCGCCGTCGGCGCCTGCGCCATTGCGGGCGGGCCGTTCGTGGACAGCCCCCTGGTCGCCAACGGCGTCGACGCCGTGCTGCCCGTCACCCTCTACATCCCCGGCTGTCCGCCCCATCCGCTCACCATTCTCGACGGGCTCCTGCGCCTGCTCGGACGGTTGGGCTGAAGCGGCTGACGGATTTGAGCCTGGGAGCGCCGAGCCCCAGCCCGGCGGACATTCCAGTGAAAATCGGGCGGGACCGCCAGCCCCTTGTTTTTCGTCCTGCCGTCCAGTAGAGTTGCCCCATGAAATGGTGGAAAACAATAACCATCAGCGTGGTGTTGCTGGGCCTCGTGATCCCGGCTGGGCTCGTTTATGGGTGGGGAAAGTTCCGGCTAAACCAGGAAATAGCCTGGCTCAAGAAAAACCACCGCCCCACCAACTGGGACGAATTTTATCAAAAATACCCGCCCACTCCACGCGATGCACCCGAACATCAACAATTGCAACGTGCTATTCCGCTAATGGCCAATGAGTTATATAATCAAAGGTATACTTACCTTTTATGTAATTATAATCCAAATTATAGTTACCTTTTTTTAAAAAACAAACAGAAAAACTGACCGCTGAAGAGTGCAAATTTATTGTTCAAACCTTGGCCGAGACCAAAGAATTTCGTCACCACATGTACAAGATGTTGGATTTGCCGCCAGTAACCATCAAAAACAAGCCGGAAAGTGATCTTCTTGAACCGGAGATACGCGCCTTCGACCAATTGATCGATTTGGAAAAATACCGATATTTTTTGGCTTGCCATGACCGGGACTTTCCCACGGCATTGGAGGCGCTGGAAAATAACCGCAAGGCGGTGTTGATATCTATTAAAATGCGCCTGGGATATCTTCCCAATCCATATTCTGATGTCTGCCATCCCGATGATCTTATTAATATTGATGAAATTCCCGTCGCTTTTTTACAGCGCTTATTGGAGTATTCCCGTCAGGAAGCCGCAGCAATCAATGAATTCCATCATCGTTATGTGGATTATCATAATGTTGAAACGATTGTCTTGCCGGTAACCTCATTGGTCGGACATTCCATGCGTGAATATCATCAAGAACCGTTACTGGCAATTTGGGCTTTTTCTTTTCCGTTGAACAGAGCCCGGCGGCTGCAAATGATGCGAACCGGAGAGCCGGTTCTTTTTTGCGAAAAATATGCGGTCACGCGCCAATATAAGTTAAATAATTCAAAATTAGCACGATGGCTGATCGTGTTTTTTAGTGGAAAATATTATAATTATGGTGAGTCATTTTTTAATGATTTCATCACGGATGACAATCGTTGTCTTTGTTGGATCATCCAGGACCGGCGGGTGATCGAGACGGGCATCGCGGCCGAATTGTATCGGCGGAAATACGGGAAATTACCGGAAACACTGGCGTCCATGGTTCCGGAATTGATTGCCGCCATACCGCGGGATCCGTTTGATTCCAGGCCGCTTGATTACATGAGAATTTCTGACCATGCCTGCCGCATTATGTCCGGCCGAAAAAGTGGTTATGTGTTCGAACTGAAACCGAGGCCGGCCAAGGAAAACCGGTTGGGGACAGCTGAATTGTGATCGTGGCAGGGGGTGGGGTTGGCGATTGCGCGTCCGGATTTTTATTCCCCCGGCTCCCGTCGGGGCCGTGTTGTCCCGCCTTAGCGCAGGCCATTCCGGGGGTTGCCAAGCGTACATCACAGCGCTAGTCCTTGACACCCGTGGGGTGGTTACTGGCCCGAATCACCGGCGCAATCGGGTCATTTGCTGACCCATTCGCGAAGCTTTTGTCGGCGTCGGGAACGCGCCGATTTTGGCGCGATTTTCCTCTGGTCCCCCCGTGATTCCCCCCCGCCCGACCCAATCCATGAAATCAAAATTCCTCCTATCAGTTTTTCACCGCATCTCGCGGAAGTTGATGCACCTTACGCCATCTCTTTCCGGGTAGCCTTCTCCATCGTAGATCAGCATCGGCGAGGCGGCGGCGGGCTCGTTCTCGCAGAACCGTTTGGCGCCCGCGATGAATCCCGCCGTGAAGGTTGCTGCGGACTTGATTTCCACCGGCATTAGCGAACGCCCTTCCCGGATGATCAGGTCGATCTCGAAGCCCTTTTCCGTCCGCAGGAAAAAGAGGTGCGGATCTTTGCCGCGATTCATTCGGCATTTCATCGCATCGGCCACGATCATGTTTTCAAACAGGTTTCCCCGAAGCGGATCTCGTGAGACCTGAAGCTCCGATTCAAGACCGAGGAGGTAGGCGGCCAGGCCGACCTCGGTGAAGTAGATCTTCGGTGACTTGACCGTCCGCTTGCTGATGTTTGAGAAATAGGGCTGAAGCCGGAAAACGAGAAAGGATGCCTCCAGAAGCGAAAGCCATTCGGCCAGCGTGGTGGAGGAAACGCCAGTCTCACCGGAGAGCCCGGAGAGGTTTACGACCTGTCCAACCCTCCCGGCGAGCAACACCATGAAACGTTCGAAAGCGGCCAGGTTGCGAATTTGGGCAAGCTGGCGCAAATCTCGCTCCACGTAGGTTCGGAAGTAATTGCGGTAGTAAACGGTGGCGTCTTTTCCCGTGTCGTGTACCTCCGGCATGAAGCCACGCAAAATCAGTTTGTCAGTGCTGATGCCGTCATCGTGCGCCATCACCTCGTTCACGGAGAGCGGCATCAGATTCATGATCGCCGTTCTGCCGGCCAAGGATTGCGAAACAGCACTATGCAACCCGGGCTGATGGCTCCCGGTCAAAAGAAACCGCCCCGTGCGCTTGCGGTTTTCATCCACGACGACCTGAATCGACGAGGTAATGCCGGGAACCCGCTGCACCTCATCGATAATCAAGGGTTCCGGATACTTTCTGAAAAATGCCCGTGGATCGGTCTCTGCCAAATAGCGAACCTCGGGATCTTCAAGAGTCGCATATGAGAAGCGAGGAAAGCACCACCTGGCGAGCGTGGTCTTGCCCGCCTGCCTGGGGCCGGTCAGCGTGACGACCGGGTACTCGTCCATCGTCCGCACCAGCGCCTGCGCCATTTTTCTTTTGATCACGGCCCAATCCTCGCTTTTCGGTGGCAAGAAAGATAGCCGTTATGGGCGTAATATTCAAGTTTGACTTTAAAATTACGCTCCATTTGGGCGCGAGCGATTCATGTCCCGCGGTCGCATTCTCCAACGAACGTTGGCCGCAAGAGGCACAAAAGGCACAAGAAATCCAAGCATGGGCGCATCGGGGCCAGTCGTGGCGGGGAGGCCGCCGGCCGCCTCACTCCTTCTGGTCGCCGCTCATCAGGCGCTTCAGCATCTGGAGACCGACTTTTTGCATCTGCAACTGGTTGTCCAGTTGCGCCTTCAGTTCGGTGTGCTGGGGCTCGGCGAGGATATCCGCGGAGCGTTCGTAGACCCGGCTGTACAGCGTCTCCTGCTGCTGGAGCAGTTTTTCCACGGCCGCCTCCGAGGGCATGCCGCCGGCCATCGCCTCCTGCTGCTCGTTGGCCGAGGGCAGGTTCAGCTTCTGCCGTTCCTCCATCATCAGCGTGATGAGTTCCTCCTGCTGGACATCGTCGAGCGCCATTCCCTGGTCCGTGAAGGCTTGGTTGACCGGGTTGAGCACCATGCGCTCGCCCAGGGTGGCGTCATAGTCCTGGCAGAGCTTGTACTGCTCCTCGTCGAGCAACGTTTTGAGGGCCTGGTCGGTCTGCTTGCGCGCGTCCTGGAGCGTGGCGAGCTTGGCCTTGGCGTCGTCGGGCCCCAGCAGGGCCAGGCCGGCCATCTGCTTGTCCGCCAGGATCTCCTTGAGTTTTTCCAGTTCCTCCGGAGTGAGCGTGAGTTTTTTGAACAGGGAGCCGTACAACTGGCCGAGCATGAATTTCTGCTGGGAACGCATGGCGTCCCGCATTTTGGGGTCCTTCATCAGGGCGGCCATTTTGCCCAGCGGTCCGGAGGCGTTGGGGGCTGCCGTCGTCTCCGCCGCCGGCGGTTCGGCACCGGGGCCGGGGCGCGGGGCGGTTTTCCGGGCCAACCGGGCCTGCAGGGTTTCGACATTCTTGGCCAGGGCGCGGTTTTTCGCCGTGCCGGCGGCTTCCTGCTGTTTCAACTGTTGGGCGGCGTCCAGCAGGCGCCGGTTTTCCGCCCGCAGCAGCCGGTTGTCCCGGGCAAGCTGCACGACGCCCCCAAGCAGCAGGATGCAGAACAGGGGCAGCGCGAAAGGAATCCATTTGGCCATCATGCGAAGGGCTCCCGGGGCGAACGGTGTGCGGCGGGGGAAATATACCCGGCCGTCCCCCGGGGCGCGCTATATTTCCCGCCCATGCTGAACGCGCAACAACAAGCGGTGGTGGCGCACGGTGACAGCGCGCTGCTGGTCATCGCCGGCGCCGGCTCGGGCAAGACCACGGTGATGGCGCACCGGGCGGCGGCCCTGGTCGGGCGCGGGCTGGATCCCCGCCGGCTGCTGCTGCTGACCTTCACCCGGCGCGCCGCCGGCGAGCTGAAACGCCGGGTGGCGGCGCTGCTGCACGACCAGGGGCTTGAGCTGCCCTGGGCCGGCACTTTCCACAGCGTCGCCGCGCGGCTGCTGCGCCAGTACGGCGACCGGATCGGGATCGACCCCGCTTTTTCCATTCTGGACGAAAGTGACAGCCGCGACCTGCTCGGCCTGGCCGCCGAACCGGAGGCCGAACGCGAACTCCGCGAGGGGCCGCCGGAACCCGACGGCGGCCCGGAGGGGAAGAACGGCTTTCCCCCCAAGGGCGTGCTCAGCCGCCTGTACTCCTACCAGCGCAACACCGAACTGCCGCTGGCGGCGGTCATCGAACGGATCGCGCCGCCCCATGCCAGGCGCCTGGAGGCGCTGAAGCGCGTCTTCGCCGCCTATGAAGAGCGGAAACAGGCCAGCCACGCCCTCGATTTCGACGACCTGCTGCACGCCTGGCGCGCCCTGCTGCGGAGTCCGCACGCCGCGGAGCTGGAGCTGTTCGACGCGGTGATGGTCGACGAGTACCAGGACACCAACACCCTCCAGTCCGGCATTCTCGAAGGACTCTGCCGCCGGCGCCGCCACCTGACCGTGGTCGGCGATGACGCCCAGGCCATTTACGCCTTCCGCGGCGCCACCGTGGAGAACATTCTCGACTTCCCCGCCCAGTTCGCACCGGTGACGGTGCTGCCGCTGGAGACCAATTACCGCAGTTCCCAGGAGATCCTGGACGCCGCCAACGCCCTGTGGGCCGAGGCGGAGCGCGGCTACCGCAAGCGGCTGACGGCGGCCCGCGGGCCGCTGGGCGAACGGCCGCACCTAGCGGTGGTCGAGAGCGACTGGCAGCAGGCGGAAACCATTGCCATGGCCATTGAAGCCGCCCGCCGCCGCCACGGCGTGCCGTTGCGCGAGCAGGCGGTGCTCTTCCGCTCGTCGCACCAGGCCTTCCGCCTGGAAATGGCCCTGCAGAAGGCGCATCTGCCCTACAAAAAATACGGCGGCCAGCGCTTCACCGACACCGCGCATGTCAAGGATGCCCTGGCATTCCTGCGCTGCGGGGAAAATCCCCATGACGAGGCCGCCTGGCGCCGCGCCTTCGGCCTGCTGCCCGGCATCGGCCCGGCCAGCGCCGGCCGGCTCTTTGCCGCCGTGGCCGCGCCCCCGCCGGAGCAGCTGGCGGAAACCCTGGCCGGCCAGCGTTTCCCCGCCAAGGCGCAGCCGTTCCGCGACGGTCTGCTGGACACCTTCCGCACCCTGGCCGCCCCCGGCACGGACGCCGCCGCCGGACTGGCGGCCGTTTTGAAGTTTTATCTGCCGTTGTTGCATGACAAGTATGACCAGGCCAACGAGCGCGAGGCCGCCCTGCGCGAATTGCAGGTGCTGGCCACCCGTTACGCCACCCCCCGCGAGTTCCTGGACGACCTGCTGGTCCATGAGGATGCCGACGAGGCGGCCCCCGGCCGGGAGGATCTGCTCACCCTCAGCACCATCCATTCCGCCAAGGGCTGCGAATGGCGGCAGGTCCACGTGCTCAACCTGGTCGAGGGCGGCCTGCCGTCCGGCCCCAGCCAGGAGGACGGCGGGCAGATCGAGGAAGAGCGCCGCCTGCTCTATGTGGCCATGACCCGCGCCAAGGACCGGTTGGTGCTTTACCAGCCGCGGATCCGGGAGACGCCGCAGGCCGGCGGCGGGATCAAGCGCTCCCCGTACAAGCCGAGCCGCTTCCTCTCGCCGGCCGTGCTGGCCCACTTCACCGGCGGCGCGGGTGACGGCGCCTGTGCCGCCGATCCGGTCTACGAGCCGGACCCCGACGGCGGCGGCTGGGAGATCCGGGCGGCCGCTCCGGTGGAAACGGGATCCCGCGGGGGAGGGCGCCCGCCCAAGCGCCGCCGAGAATGGCGCTGGGACGATTGAACGGGAGCTGGAAGCTCCGGCCCTGTAGTTTGGCAAAACTCACACGGTTGCGGTTTTCCCGTCCCAGCGGGACGGGGCGGGAATAGGCAGGGGCTTCAGCCCCTGTGTTGTTCCCCCCCCATTTCGCGTGCCGTCAGGTACGCGGCGAATCGCGGCGTACCTACGGCACGCCATCGTTGAATTTTCCGGAACAGGGGCTGAAGCCCCTGCCTATTTTCATTCAGTCCCTCCGGGACGAAGCCGCTCCCCCCCGTACTTATGCCCAGGCCAGGCACGCTAAAGCGCGAACTCAAACGACCGGCGCCCCGGGTTTGAGTCCAGCCTTCAGGCTGTCTTCGGAGTGTGGCGTCGGCGGGCGGGCAGGGTTTCTGCCAAACTCCTGGGACAAGCAAGATTTCCTGTCTCACCTTGGGTGGCGAGTGCCATTCCGTCGCTTGCTGGCAGCTCTCGCCGCCAGGTGTATGACAGTTTTGTCGGATGATGTTGGGGCCACCCTTTTGGAAAAGAGTGCTCCCTTTGCGGATTCCGCAGGCCGCCCCTGTGCCCCAATCATGGATGATCGCAATGGAGCGGCCTGCGGAATCCGCAAAAAGGCACAAAAAGGTTTGACGGAGGGTTTGGGAACCGCTTTTCCTCAAACAACAGGGGGTTCCAAACATCTTATGGCCGGGTGGGCGGGCCGGGCCGGCCAGGCACTCACCCGGACGAACACGGACCCACACGGACAGGCACGGCTCCAATTCTTCTCAAGGCGGGGCGGTCCGTGTTAGTCCATGTTCGTCCGTGCCTGTCCGTGTGTCTCCGCCCCGCCCACCGCGCGTCGTACCCGCGGCGCGGCGTCGCTTGCGCCGGCCGCGTTCCGGTTATATGATGGCGATTACGTCATCGACAACAAAACTTTTCTGCTTGGACGGTGTCCGATGTCAATACCACGTCTTTCCCTGATCGCGGCCGGTCTTTTGCTGACCGGCGCCGCGGTGCTTGCGGAGTCCGCACCTCCGGCTGACGCCGGGCCCTTCGGCGGGCCGCCGCCCCGGCCGGCGGTCACCCCCGGCATGAAGCCGACCCCCCTCCCGGCGGTGGAGAAGCTGCCCAACGGCGATGTGCGCATCGGCCGGGTGACGGTGCACCCTGCCACCCGCGAGGTGTCCTTTCCGGCCGTCTACAACCTCAAGCAGGGGATTTTGGAGGCGGTCGTCGCCACCCCCGAGGGACGGTTGCATGAGAGCCTGCTGCGCACTGAGGCGCGGCCGATCCAGCTGCAAACCGCGCTGATCCTGCTGGGGTTGCGCAACGGCGCCCGCCTGCCCGGCGGCCCCGTGGCCCAGGGCGACCTCGTGGACATGGATCTGGAATGGCGCCGTCCCGACGGCACCCTGGCGCGCGCACCGGTGGAGCAGTGGATCTACGACAATGGGGCCCGTAAAAGTTCCCCGCGCTTCGGCTGGGTGTTCACCGGCGTCACCTTCACCAACGGCGTGGCCAACGCCGAAATCGAGGGCAATCTGGTGATCAATTATTCGGTCGGCGACACCGTGCTGGACCTGCCCGATGCCGCCGGCGCCGACGACACCCGGTTTGTGGTCGACTCCGACCGGAAGGAGTTGGCGGTCGGCACTCCGGTGCGGGTGATCCTCAAGCCGCGCGCCGCGGCGACATAATCCGCCATTGGAAAAATCGTGACGCGTGATGCGTGACTTCAAAATCATTCTCTCACGGAGGCACAGAGGCACGAAGAAATAAATCATATCAAATTATTGTTTAACTAATTATGTTTTCTTTGCGATCTCCGTGCCTCCGTGGGAAAACATGACGATTGAAGTTGGTATGAAACCGAGCCCGGAACGTTAGTGACGGGTCAAAGGACAAGCTTTTCACATGACTGAAACGGCCCCCCCCACCTTGATTCTCGGGCTCGGCATCAGCGGCCTGGCCGCGGCGCAGCTGGCCGCGGCGCAGCTGGCCGCGGCGCAGGGGGGGGCGGTGGTCGTCCTGGACGCCCGCGCTTCGTCCGTCTTGCGCGAACGCGCCGGGACGCTGCGGGCGGGCGGCGTGGACGTGCGGCTCGGCTGGACGGCGGAACAGTGGTCGGGGGCGGCGCCGGCGCTGGCGGTGATCAGCCCGGGCATCGCCCCGGGCAGCGTGCTGGGGCGGCTGGCGGCCGGCCTGGGCTGTCCGGTGATCAGCGAGCTGGAATTTGGCTTCCGCCACTGCGCCTGCCCGGTGCTGGCGATCAGCGGCACCAATGGCAAGACCACCACCACCGAGCTGCTGGAGCACTGCCTGCGGAGCGCGGGGAAGCGGGTGCTGGCCGCGGGCAACATCGGGGTGGCGCTGTGCGAGGCGGCCCGGCGGTCGCGCGAGCTGGACTGGCTGGCCGTCGAGGTCAGTTCGTTCCAGCTGGAAAGCGCCGACCGCTTCGCCCCGGCCGCCGCGGCGCTGCTCAACATCACGCCCGACCACTTGGACCGCTACGGCAGCATGTCGCGCTACGCCGCGGCCAAGGGGTTGCTGTTCCGCAACTTGCGCCGGGCTGACCGGGCCGTGCTGCGGCGCGACCTGCTGGACTGGCCGGAGATCCGCGCCGCCCTGCCGCGGGACGGCTCGCGCCCCGTCCTGTTCAGCGGGGACGACGCCGGGGAGGCGGACTGGTTCCTGCGCGCCGACGGCCAGCTGTGCCGCCGCCGGCCCGACGGCGGCGCGGTGCCGCTGCTGTCCCGGCGCGACTTGCAACTGAAAGGGGTGCACAACCTGGAAAACGTGCTGGCCGTTTGCGCGCTGTGCGAGCTGGCCGGGGTGCCCTTCGCGGCCATCCGGCCGGGACTCGAAAGCTTCCAGCCGAGCCCCCACCGCCTGCAATGGGTCGGCGTCGATGCCAATGGCATTGCCTACATCAACGACTCCAAGGCCACCAATCCCGACTCGCTCATCCGCGCGCTGGAAACGGTGCGCGGCGAAATCACCGGCCAGGTGCTGCTGGTGGCCGGCGGCTTGGACAAGAACATGGATTTTTCCAGTGTGCCGCCGCATTTGGCCCGGCATGTCCGCGGCGTCTGCCTGATCGGTTCCTGCCGGGAACGGTTGGCAAAAGAATGGAATGCCGTAGTATATTGCGAAGAATGTGAATCTTTGGCTGCCGCTGTGGATGCGGCGGCAGGGATGGCGCGGCCGGGGGACGCGGTGTTGTTGTCTCCGGCGTGTGCCAGTATGGATATGTTTGTGAATTATGCAGACCGGGGAAACCGGTTTTGCGAGCTGGTCAAAAGGAGATTGGAACCATGATGCGCGCGCTGCTGGTTTCCGAAAAGAACATTAAACGCCTGGTTTTTACCGGGGTGTCAGGGCTGGCCTTGCTGGCGGTTGCCGGCTGCTCGTCCACCAAGACCGAGGACACGGGGCTGCTGGGGCCGCGCCAAGTGGTGCCGCCGCCCTACAAGGAACCTGCCGCCGTGGCCGCCAGCACGGCGCCCGCCACGGAGCCGATCATTGTGCCCGAGGGCGCTGCCGAAACGGCCGCCGTCAAGGGCAAGGAAGGTTCCGCCAAGGCGTTCTCGCTGCCCCCCAAGGTGGAGAGCAAGCCCATCACCTACACCGTCAAGGCCGGTGACTCCCTGTCGAAGATCGCCTGGAAGTACGGCGTGAGCTATGCGGAACTCGCCGCCTTCAACAAGCTGGGCGAGAAGAAGGTGATCAAGCCCGGCCAGGCGCTGCACATTCCGCCCGGCGGCAAGCTGACCAACAAGCCGATGCCGAAGGCCAAGCATATGGCCGCTGCCACCCACCACAAGAAGGCTGCCGGCAAGCCGCATGGCAAACAGGCGGAAGGCAAGGGCGAAAGCGCCGCTCCGGCCACCGCTGGCGGCGAGGGCAAGTACACGGTGAAGTCCGGCGACTCGCTCGACAAGATCGCCAAGAAGCTTCATGTGAAGGCGGCGGATTTGCAGGCCGCCAATCCCGAGGCGAAGTCGGAGAAGCTGCAGATCGGCCAGAAGCTGAACATCCCCGGCAAGGCGGGTGAGGCGGCTGCGACCGCCGAGGCCGCCGCTCCGACCGCTCCGGCTGGCGAGGCTGCCGCCGTTCCGGCCGCTGCCGTCGTTCCGGCCGGCGAGGCCGCCGCCGCCCCGGGCGCCGCTCCGGCCGGCATCCCCGCCGCTCCGGTTGCTGCCCCCACCGGGACGGACGCCACCGCCGCGGCCCCGGCCGCTCCGGCCGCCGCCAACACCCTGGATCACACGGTGCTGACCGGCGAGACGCTGGAGAGCATCGCCGAGATGTACTCCACCACGGCTGACGCCATCGTCAAGATCAACCCGGCCATCAAGGGCAATGCCGACCTCAAGCCCAACATGACCATCCAGATCCCGCTCACCAAGTAAGCGGCGGCGGTAGAACCGCCCCGTTTCCCGAACGGCCGGCATGCTTCACCGCGTGCCGGCCGTCGGCGTTTTCAGGAAACGGATGATTTTCGCCACGCTCCGGTCTCCCGAGTCTCTCCAGTCCCGCGCCTCCTCATGCCAGGGGATTGCGGCAAAGAAGGGATGGTAGTTCGGGCACGGGCAAAGGCACGGACACGGAATGAATGATGACATCCCATGGGACGGCTATGACTCGGTTTCACGAATCACGTGTCACGAGTTACGCCTCACGCGTCACGGCTCACGCCTGGCGGCGCAGTTCGACAACGCTGGCCTGGAAGCGGCCGGGGAGGGTGGCGGTGACGCCGTCGCGCATCCATTCGGCCCCGGTCCGCACGGTGGCCTCGGGCGCGTCGATGGTGGAGGCCGCATAGGCGGCGGCCGGCTCCAAATCGCGGGGGAAGAAACGCCGGGTCTGGCACTGGTCGTCCAGCCGGTGGATGAACAGCAGGCTGGAAGCATCGGCGGGATCCTGGAACTGGAAGGCGGCCCAGCCGGTGCGGTCCTCCTTGGGGCGGGGCGGGGTCAGGAGATGGCAGACGGCGCGGGCGATCAAGTCACGGTGCGGCTTGAAGAACGCCACGTTGGCCGCCAGGCGCGCCCGCATCTCGGGGGCCAAGCCGGCGAGATCGCCGCTGAAGCCGAGCATGCCGCTCATGCAGACGCGGGCCGCAAAATTCACATTCACCTTTTCCGTGATTTCCCAGGTGGCCCAGTTGGCGGTGACGGCGGAGGCCGGCGGGTTGTCCGGGGAGTGGCCGTACTCGGGGAGGGTGGGGCCGACATTGCGCAGGGTGGTCCACTTGGTGATGCGGCCGGGCACGGCGCGTAGCATTTCGCCCTGATGGATGCGGATCACCTCCACCGGATTGACGGTGTCGCTGAGGAAGTGGCCGTCAAAATGCTGCAAGGATTTGGCGTCCAGGCGCATGGCGCCGCTTGAGCAGCCTTCAAAGAAGACCTGCGGATGACGGGCGCGGATAACGTCGAGCAATTCGTACCAGGCGCGGTAATAGTCGAGGAACTCAGCGCCCGAGGCGTCCTCGCCGAGATGGTGGTTGAAGTCGATCTTCATCCACACCAGGCCATAGTCGGCGACCAGCCGGCCGATCTCCGCCAGCACCCAGGCGCGGGCGGCGGGCAGCCGCAGGTCGGGGTAGAAGGCCTGCGGCCCGCGGATGAACCACTCCGGGTGTTCCAGCACCGCCGGCACGCCGGGACAGAGCCGTTCCGGTTCCATCCACAAACCGAACCCGAGGCCGGCGGCGCGCACCTCGTCGGCAAACTCGCGCATGCGGCCGGCAAAAGCGCCGGTGAGTTTTTCGCGCCAGTCGCCGGTTTGGCCGCCCCAGTCGCCCTCGCCCTGGCCGTACCAGCCGGCGTCGATGACCAGGACCTCGCAGCCGATTTCCTTGGCGGCGGCGAGCTGTTGGCGCAACCGCATGTCGTTCAGAACGTCAAAGAAGTCGAACCAGCTGTTGTAAACCACGGGGGCGTGCGGTTTGGCGGTGGCGAAACTGCGGTCCAGGAGGTACCGGTGCAGGCGCGGCGCCGCCAGTTCGGGGACGCCTTCCGGGACCGCCTGGACCAGGATCTCCGGCAGCCGCAGGGCGGCGCCGGGGGCGAGCTTGAGCTTGAGGTTCTCAATCCGCTGGCCGAGTTCGACCACGGCCGGCGGCAGCAGGTCGTTGCCGCAGTTGGCGGCGCGCACCCGGATCGTCCAGTTGCCCTCGGGCAGCAGATGGAAGGCCACGCCGGTGCGGCCGTCGCGTTCGCGCAGGCACAGGTAGGGGGTGCCGCCCTGGGTGCTGCGGCCCTGGCCGTTGCCGAACTCCAGGGTGCCGTGCGGCAGCGCCTGCCAGAGGCCCTGGTTCTCGTTGCACCAGCGGCTGCCCTGGCTGTAGAGCTCGTAATGGCCCGGGGCGAAGGTGAAGCGGGCCAGGCATTTGAACAGGGTGAGCGGGACGCTGCCGAGGTTGTGCAGGGCGTCCTGGCGGCTCCACAGGCCGGCGGCCGCATCCAGCGTCCAGCGGCTTTCCAGGCGCAGGATGCCGGGCACTTCCCAGGCCAGGCGCACGGCGTCGCTGCGGAATTCGGCGGCGGCCAGCGGCAGCGCATCGCCTTCGAACCGGCCGCGGTCGGTGTCCACCAGCGCCAGGCCGCGGGCATTGGCGAAGCCTTCCTCATGGCCGTTGGCGCCGCAGGCCAGTCCGAACAACTGCTTCAGCCAAGCATGCTGGTCGGCGTGGCCAAACTCGGTCGCGCCATCATGGAGGGAGGGAAAAAACGTCATGTTAACCTGCATTGCTGTTCAAAGTCAAAAAAATCCAAAGCTGGGGCAGGGGGGGGAGTTCCGGTCACGAGGGGCGGGCGATTGTTTCGTGGCAATAAAACGGACGGGCGGTACGCTCAAAACAGGTCAGGGCGCTGCGGAAATCCGCATTAAACTGCCACCAGGGCATGGATCTGACGCCTCGGAACGAAGACCTGGAACCGATTTGCGATCTTGGAGCTGTACCGTCCGTCCGCACCACCATCATACATCCCATTCGGCGTTTCGGCAAGTCCGGCCGCTCAGACGGCGATGACGCGGATGCGCGGATCGACCTGTTCCTTCAGAGTCCGCTCGACCATCAGCTTGAGGGTGGTGGCGGCACCGGCACAGCCGGCACAGGCACCCCGGAGCCGGCAATAGACCAGGGCGTCCTTGATGTCGACGATCTCCAGGTCGCCGCCGTCCTGTTTCAGCAGCGGGCGGACATGCTCATCGACGGCCTTCTCGACCTTTTTCCCGAGCTGCCAGGGCGACAGGGTGTCGTCGCCGGCGGCGGCCGTGGCGGCCTGGGGGGTGGCGGGCGCCTCGGGATTGGGCTTGAGGGTGGCCGGGCGGGGCCCCCAGGCCTCGTCGAGCAGGTCCTGCAGGCCGCCGGGGGCGTGGTGGCAGCTCATGCAGGCGCCGCCGGCCTTGATGGCGTTGGTGATGTCGGCGATGGTGTGCAGGTTGAGTTCACGGATCTTGGCCTTGAGGTACGGTTCGCTCACCGAGAAGCACTTGCAGACGATCCGGCCTTCATCCTCCCGGGGGCTGTGCAGGGGCACGCCGAGCTTGGCCAGGTCGACGCCGCGCTTCTGCGCCCAGTTGAACACCGCCGCCTCCAGCGCCTCGGCGCCCATCACCGAGCAGTGCACTTTCTGGTTGGGCAGGCCGTCCAGGTAGGTGACGATGTCCTGGTTGGTGACCTTCAGCGCCTGCAGCGGCGTGAAGTGGCCGTGCTCGATGATGGCGCACAGCGCCTCCGAGGCGGCGATGGCCGAGGTGCAGCCGAAGGTCAGGTAACGCGCCTCGGTGATGACGTCCAGGGTCGGGTCGGTCGGGTGACGCTTGACCCGGAAGCTGAAGCGCAGCGCGTCGCCGCAGACGATCGAGCCGTGCTCGCCGAAACCGTCCGGATCCTCAATCTCACCCAAATGCGTGCCGGGCTTGCCATGGACGGCGTCCATGAACAGTTGCCGGGTCTTTTCACTGTATTCCCAGGCCATAACTCACCTTAGCCTACATTAGTTATGAACATCGAGCAGAAAGAGGCACAAACAAACTGCGGGGGCATTTTATTCTATAATTTGAACAGAAGGACGCAAAGATAGCGAAGGCTGGATTGATGGTTGTGTGTGTTCTTTCCTTTGCGGTCTTCGCTACCTTCTGTTCAAATTATATTCGTTTGTTCCGTCAATGCCTTCCGGCGTGCCGTCTTACCGCAGGCCGACCGCCTGCTTCACCTTGGCCATGGTCGCGGTGGCGGCGGCGCGGGCGCGGGCGGCGCCGTCCCGGAGCACGCCCTCGACGAAGTCCGGGTTTTTCTCCAGCTCGTCGCGGCGGGCGCGGGCTTCCTTGAAATAGTCCCAGTAGCACTCGAACAGCGCCTGCTTGGCATGGCCGTACCCCATGCCGCCTTCCAGGTAGCGCTGGCGCAGCGCCGCCACTTCCTCCGGGGTCGCCATCAATTTGTACAGGGCGAACACGTTGCAGGTGTCCGGGTTCTTGGGGGCCTCCATCGGCGTCGAGTCGGTGACAATGCTCATGATCTTTTTCCGGGCCGCTTTTTCGGGGGCGAAAATTTCGACGGCATTCCCGTAGCTCTTGCTCATTTTCTGGCCGTCGAGGCCGGGCACCACCGCCACCTCGTCACGGATCATCGGGTCGGGCACGGTGAGCAGCTCGCCGTATTGATTGTTGAAGCGGATGGCGATATCGCGCGTCACTTCCACGTGCTGTTTCTGATCCTTGCCCACCGGCACGCCGTTGGCCTGGTAGATCAGGATGTCGGAGGCCATCAGCACCGGATAGGCGAACAGGCCGTGGTTGGGGGCCAGGCCGCGGGCGATCTTGTCCTTGTAGCTGTGGCAGCGTTCCAGCAGTCCCATGGGCGTGATGCAGCTCAGAATCCAGGTCAGTTCCGTCACTTCCGGCACGTCCGACTGGCGGAAGAACACCGTGCGCTGCGGATCCAGGCCGCAGGCCAGGAAATCCAGGGCCACGCCGCGCACCCGTTCGCGCAGTTGTTCCGGCTTGGGATTGCTGGTCAGGGAATGGTAGTCGGCAATGAAATAAAAGCACTCGCAGGGGTCTTGCAGCTCGAGTGCCGGCCGCATCATGCCGAAGTAATTGCCCAGGTGCAGCGTGCCGGAAGATTGCACTCCGGACAGAATGCGCCGTTTGGGGGTCGCGTTGCTCATGTCGTCCCGTTTTCCGTAAAAATGCCGGCCGCCGGGTCAGGATGGCGCGGTGCCGGTCAAAGCAGTTAATCTAGCCTGTCGTCGGCAAACCGGAAAGGCGGGGACTTGGGTTGCTATAGTACGCGTTTCCCAGGTTGCCGCTTTGGGCGGCCGCCGCCTGGATCTTCAACCGTCCCCCGCATTTTTATTTTCACCTCATGACCACTCCCACAGGCCACTGGCACGGCGACCGTTTTTATTTCGGGCTGCATTACGACTTGCACGCCGGCGAGAAGGACACCGACCTCGGCACCCGTTGCGGCGAGGCTGAACTGACCGGCGCGCTGAAGCTGATGGCGCCCGATTTTGTGCAGACCGACTGCAAGGGGCACCCGGGCCATACCAGCTGGTTCAGCCAAGTCCCCGCCGCCACCGTCTCCCCCGGCGTGGTCCGCGACGCCATGGAACAATGGCGCGCCGCCACGAAAAAACTGGGGATGCCCCTGCATTGTCACTACTCCGGCATCTGGGACACGGCCGCCGGCGCCAAACATCCGGCGTGGGCCACGGTGCCCGCGCCCGCCGCGCCGGACGCGACGGCCCCGGGCGGTCAGAACGCCGGCGCCCCCAAGGGCGAAAAAATGTGCCCGCGCGGCCCCTATCTCGAGCAGTTGCTGATCCCCCAGATGCTGGAACTCATCGACCGTTACGGGGTGGACGGCTTCTGGGTCGACGGCGACCTGTGGGCGGCCGAGCCCTGCTACTGCGAGGCTTGCCGGGCGGAGTTCGCCCGCCGCACCGGCCTTGCCCAGCCCCCGGCCGCCCCCGACGATCCCAACTGGCCGGCCTGGTGGAATTTCACCCGTGACAGCTTCAACGAATACGTCACCCGCTACTGCGAGGCGGTGCACCGCCACCGCCCCGGCGTGCTGGTCTGCTCCAACTGGCTGCAGACCTTCCGCGACCCCGGCCCGCCGGCGGTGCCCACCGACTGGATCAGCGGCGACAACTCCTGGGTCTGGGGCATGGACGGCTCCCGCTGCGAAGCCCGCTTCCTCTCCACCCGCGGCAAGCACTGGGACATCATGCTGTGGGCCTTCTACTGCTCGCACGGCATGGGCAAGCCCGATTCCCCCTGGACCGCCAAGCCGCCCCAGATGCTGATGCAGGAGGCCGCCATCCTGCTGGCGTTCGGCGGCGCCGTGCAGCTCTACGAACACCCGCAGCGCCTGCGCACCGGCCAGCTCATTCCCTGGCAGATGCGGCGGCTGGGGGAGGTTGGCGCCTTCATCAAGGCGCGCCGCGAGGTCTGCCAGAACACCGAGACCATTCCTCAGGTGGCGGTACTCCATTCGGAGGCGCACCTGCGCGCCACCCCGACCGGCAGCAACCTGATGTGGTCCACCGATGTGGCCCCCGTCCAGGGGGCGGTCTTCAGCCTGGCCGAAACCCATGCCGGCGTGGACATCCTGGACGAATGGGCGCTGCTCCGGCGCGCCGCCGAATTCCCCGTGGTGGTGGTGCCCGAACAGCACAACCTCTCCCCGGCCATGGCGGAGGCCCTGCGCGACTACGTGCGCCGCGGCGGCCGCCTGCTGGTCACCGGCGCCGCCAGCGCCGCGGCGTTCGGCGAGGAATTCCTCGGCATCCGCACCGAAAAGGTTGAGGAGCAGGCCTGCCATTACCTGCCGGCCGCCGATGGCGCCGTGCCGCTCCACAGCGCCCGCTGGGGGCTGCTCGCCTGCACCACTGCCCGGCCGCTGGGCGCCCTGCTGGAGACGGCGCTCACCGACGAGCAGCTCCTGCCCCACCCCCACGCCGTGCTGAACCGGGTCGGCGCCGGCGCCGTGCTCCACGTGCCGGCCGACCTGTTCCGCGACTTCCAGCACAACCGCTACCCGCTCACCCGCGCCTATGTCGGCGACTGCCTGCGGGCGCTGCTGCCGGAGGGCTTCCCGATCACCGTCACCGCCCCGGTCTGCCTGGAAGTGGTGTTGCGCCGGAAAGGCGGCCAGCGCCAGGTCCACCTGGTCAACCGCGCCTCCGGCATCCCCAACGTTCCGGACAGCGGCGCCATCGACGAGATCCCCGCCGTCGGCCCGGTCACCGTGGTCTTCCGCGGCGAGACCGCGGCGCCGCGCACCGTGCGCCTGGCCTTCTCGGAGCAGCCGCTGGAGGTCCGCCACGACCCGGCGGCGGCCACCCTTACCGTCCGCATCCCCACCGTCGCCATCCACGACACCTTGCTGGTGGAGTGAGCCAGGCAGAGAGGCTTATAGGCTGTAGGCTCGGAAAAATAGAGAGACACGTGCGGAAGTACGGCACATATAGGTTTCGAGGTTCAGGAAAACATTCAACGTCCAACGTCGAATAATCCACGTTGGATGTTGAACGTTGAATGTTCACAATTTTTCCTCCGTGTTTCCGTGCCTCTGTGAGAGAACGGGTTTTGCATAAGCGCGAGAACGGAAGGACTTGCTTATGAAGCGCTGGGCTTGGCTGGTGGCGGCACTGTATGCCGCCATGCTGATCGTGTTGACCGTCCCGGCGGTTTGGGGGGCGTTCTACCCCAGGGAGACGGCGGTTCAGGCCGCCCGGATTTTGGCGGCGGGCGGGTACTGGTGCTGGGTGGCCCTGATGATGGTGGGCGAACTGCTGCTGTTGCGGGTGCCCGTGCTGATAGCCGAAAAGCGGCTGAAGAGCCGGCGGCCACTGCTGGTGCCGGTCATCACCTCCGCCCTGCTGTTGGCCCTGCTGTTCGCGGCGGCCGGCCTGGCGGTGTGGTGCGGTCTGTGGGGAGACAAGGGCCCGGCGTTCCTGAAACAAACGCCGCTGCCGGACACCCTGGTCCTGTTCGATGTGATCGGACTCACCGTGGCCCTGTGGCTCGCGTGGGGGCTGCTGTTCTGGCGCTTTGCGAAGTCCGCCGGCACGCCTGAGGCGTTGCTGGCGCGGCTGACCCGGTGGCTGGTCGGCGGCAGCATAGTGGAATTTCTGGTGGCAGTGCCGTGCCATATCGCCACCCGGCAGCGCGAGGACTGCTGCGCCCCGGTGGGGACGTTCTTCGGCCTGGCCTTCGGCATCTCGGTCATGCTGATGGCGTTCGGTCCCGGCGTGTTCTTCCTCTTCGTCGCGCGCTGGCGCCGGCTCCACCCCACCGCCCGTGCGGAGTGATATCATGAAAACGCCCCTGATCTGAAATTGGTACGAAGCCCCCCTTGGGAGCGCCGAGCCCCAGCTCGGCGCCCAGAGTCTGGCATAACTCAACAGGTGTGGTTTTCCCGTCCCAGCGGGACGGGGCGGAAATAGGCAGGGGCTTCAGCCCCTGTTTTGCCCGCCCCCCATTTCGCGTGCCGTCAGGTACGCGGCGAATCGCGGCGTACCTACGGCACGCCATCGTTTCATT
>JBAZJM010000025.1:0-26587 GCA_041651315.1 Lentisphaeria bacterium
GGAATTCCCGGCGGCATGAAGGCCCCCCGCGCGGCGGCAGCATCCCCCCTGTCACGCGTCACGTTTCACGCGCCCCGACCGGGCTTACTGGCGGGCCGCCTCAAACAGGCGCGCCAGCCAGGGGATCTTCTGCTCCCATGCCTGGTCCCGTTCCCGGGGGGCGGGTTCCAGCAGCGCCCGGTTGAAGTAGGTGTCCGAGAAGAACGTCTCCACCGTCCTGCGCAACGGATCTTCCGGTTCGCAGGCGCTGACCTTGCCGCCGGTGGAGTCGTCGATCTTGGTCAGGACATAGAGGAAGACCCGGCGGATGGCGCTTTGGTTTTGTGCGGTTTTCAGCAGGATCTTGCCGGTCAGCAACTGCCGCCGGGCATCCTGCACCAGGTGGTCGCGGATGATCAGCCAGGTGTGCTGCCGCAGGGCGGCGCCGAACGCCCCGTCCGTGCGCTCAATCGGGTTCCACAGGTCCGTGGCCACCTGCCCCTGGTACACCGGGATCTTGGAGCGGTTGACGGGCAGCGTCAACAGGTCGAACGGCTCGTTGAGCCGGATCATAGCGGCAAACAGTGGCGCGGCCTGCCTGGCCAGCACCGGATCCGGGATCGTCACCGTAAAGTTCCGCTTGTCCAACGCCTCCAGCAGCGTCCGCTGCGCCGGGGTGAAGGCATCCAGGGGGGCGCGCGGGGCCGCCAACGCCACAACGGGAGCCGGCGGTTTGGGGGTGCCCGCCGGGGCCGCGGCAGACGCCGGGGCCGGCGGCGCCAGGATCGGGGCCAGGATCGGCGCCGGAGCCGCCACCGGCGGCGCAGCCGGCTGGGCGGCCGCCACCGGCGCGGGGGCCGCCGGAGCCGCAACAGGGGCAGGAGAAGACGACGCCGGAGCGGCGGGAACGGCGGGGGGGACCGCCGGGATGACCGGAGCCACCGCCACGACCGGAGCCGCCGTCGGCGGGGCGGGCGCGACCGGGGGCGCGGGTTCAGGAACAACCGCCGGGGATGCCGGCGGCGGAACCGGAGCGGTGATGGACACCATGTCTTCGACCAGCTCCGACCGCGCCGCGGCGGCACGCCAGCGCCAGGCCAGCAGCGCCGCCCCCCCCAGCACGACGGCCAGAGTGGCGGCGATGAGGACCGGCATCAGCCGGCGGCCGGCGGCACGCCCCTTGGCGGAAGCGCCGGTCCCCGCCTGCCGGTCCAACGCCGCCTCCACCAGTTCCTCGGCCCGGGCCACCTCAGCGGGCAGCGGAGCGGACGGCCCCGCTTCGCGGGAGGCAGCGGACAGCGGCGGCGGCGGGGCGGGCGCGGTGGCCAGGGTCATCTCCGCCTCGGAACAGGTGGCGGACAGATTGAGCGGCCCGGCCATCAGGTCGTGTTCGACCGCTTCGAGCGCACTCCGCATGGCCACGGCACTCGCGGGGCGTCTGGCGGGATCGGGATCAATGGCCGCAAGGATGACGTCGCGCAAGGCGGGCAGGGCCGAGAACAGGGGCGAGCTGAAGTCAACCGGGGGCGGACGGGCGGCCCGGTCGCTGAACTGGCGCCAGGCCGTGCTCAGGTCCGTCGGCAGCCGGGGGAACACCATGCGCCCGGTCAGCGCCTCGTACAGGCACAGGCCCAGGGCGTAAAGGTCCGACTGGGGCGAACCGCGGCCACCACCCTCGCGGCCGAATTCGGGGGCCATGTAGTCCAGGGTGCCGGGGACGCCGCCGCTGGTGGCGGTGCCGGTGACGTCACGGGCAATGCCCAGGTCGAAGATCTTGGCCGCCTCCGGCCGGCCGGCCGGCGCGTACAGGTTGCCCGGCTTGATGTCGCGGTGAATGATCGGATGGGCGTTTTCATGCAGGAACTGCAGGGCGTCCAGGTACCGCCGGAACAGGATCAGCACCTCGCCCGGCGGCAGGCCGTTGGGCGCGGCCTTGATCCGGCCGCGCAGGGTGAACGCCGGCATGCCGTCCAGATATTCCAGCACCAGGAAAAACTGCCGGTCGCCGCCCGAGCCGGCCACCTCGATGAAATCCACATAGCGCACCAGGGCGTCATGGGAATATTTCTGGATGATCTTCGCCTCCTTGAGGAAGCGGTCGGCCTGCTGGGCGGCATAGAGGTATTTGATGGCCACCGCATGGCCGTCGGTGCGGCTGATGCCCTTGAACACCTCGCCAAATCCGCCGCGCCCCAACAGCTCCACCAGCTCATAGGTCTCGCCGCCCTTGTGCTCAAGAGTGCGGAAACGGAGGCGCCCGAGCTCCTCCCGCATGGCGGCAAACCCCGCCAGCCGCTGGCCGCGGTCGATGGCCAGCCCGGCCCGGACAAACTCGCGGGCGCGGTACAGCACCCGGAAGGCGCCGTGGCGCAGGTTGGGCGCCAGGTCGCCCGGACTGTTCCAGCGGTTGAGGTAGCCGATGTGCGCCCCCTCCCCCAGCGGCGGAAACGGCAGGGAGCCGGTGAGCGCCTGGTGGAAGCAGACCGTCAGGCTGAAGACATCGGACTGCTCGTCGCCGCGGAATCCGGGCACGACGACAAAGTCGGGCGCCATGTAATCGAAGGTGCCCTTCCACCCTACCGTGCTGGCCTGGGCGCTGCCCTCGTGGCGGGCAATGTCAAAGTCAATGATCTTGGCGCCGCCGGCGGCGGGCAGAAAAATATTGGCGGGCTTGAGGTCGCGGTGAATCAGCCCCTGGCCGGCGGCATAGATGAGGGCGTCCAGGCAGGCGTCAAAAATGGCCTTGACCTCCGGCCACGGCAGGCCGCCCGGCTGGCGCTTGAGGCGGTCGGCCAGGGTCTCACCGTCCAAAAACTCCATGGCCAGCAGGTGCGCCTCATCCCATTCGCCGGAGCGCCAGGTTTGGGAGACGTGATACCGGACAATCGCCGGATGATCAAGGGCATGCAGCGCCTTGGCGCTTTGGTGGAAGCGTTCCTTCTTGTTGTCCTCTTCCCCGGCAAAATGCAGCACCTTGAGCGCCACCAGGGTGTCCTGCGGCAAGCCGGCCGCGGCGGCGTCCGCCACGCGGGCCTTGTAAACCTTGCCCTGGGCGCCATCCCCCAGCACGGCCAGGATTTCATAGCCGCTGATTCGTTCCTTGGTGCCGTCCTGACTCATGCCAATAATCTAACCCCCGGCCGGACGGACACCAGCATCCGTGGACGAACGCCCCAAAATCAGCATCGACAAAACGCCATGGTGTTTTTCAGGCATTGGGCGTCACCGCGTTTATTGCGGTGAACTCGCCGTGGTTTTATCCGCGCCATCCACGGTTGAATTCCCTTTTTTGACCACTCCCGTCCCCCATTGGTTTTGATCCTGCCCCCTTTTGCCTTTTCCGTGCCCGTGCCCGAACACAACCCAGAGGGATGCCCACGGGATGGTTCTGTTTTTTGACCGCGGATTACTTCTCTTGGTTACATCCTCGATGCAGAATTACCCGGATTTACGTCATTTATACTGCGTTAGGTTTACTTTTTATGCTTATCCTATGGAATCCCCTGTGGAATGCGGTGCCTCGGCGCCGCTTTTTGGAGGACGGCTCGACGCCCGTCGCATGGCCGGTCGAGACCGGCCATCCAAGTTGAATGTTCAATTTAAAATCTTGCGCACCTTGCAACAGATTTCACTCGTAAGATACTAATGCAGTATAAATTCGGTTGATTTCGTCCCGTGGGGGATTCCAGCTTATCTTTGATTCAACAGTGAGGCCGACGACGACTTTTTTAACAGTCAAGGAAACAAAGACAGCGAAGGCTGGATGGTCCTGAGGCGGAAGCCTCCGTGGAGTGCCGGCGGCTTCGATGCCGCCCTGATAGTGATTGTTTTTACTGGGGGGAAAAATAGAATTACCCCAAAAACCGGACTATTCAGGATACGGGATTAATGCCTGCGGTGGCGGAACACCTGCAGCCTAATCTGCATCTCCAGTTCTCCGTTCTCTCCGGATTTCTCCTGTTCAAATTCATGAATAAAGACCAGCCGCCGGCCAACCGGATCCTGTATCCGTCAGGTGTCACAAGGGAATGCGGCTGTTTTTTCAATAAAGTGGTGTATAGTATTGGGCATGCCGGCCAAAATGACGGCATTTTTTCTTTGCACGAACCCCCCAAAAACAGGAGTCTTACACCATGGCCAAAGCGATGCCCAAATGCGCCACCCAGACCAAGCAGGGCGCCAAGATCACCACCAAGGACCTCACCATTGCCGTCAACAACCGCAAGGTCAAGGTGCCCGTCTACGCCATCTCCGTCAAAGGGGTGGAGAAGTATGCGGTGCGCCGCCCGCTGGCCCCGGTTGACAACTCCAAATACCTGGCGCTGAATGACTTTGAGAAAGCCAAGAACAGCAGCAAGCCGCGCAAGGCCCGGAAGGTGGCGGCGCTGGTCTTCTCCGAGGCGGCCCAGCTGCTGATCCCGCAGGTCGCCAAGCTGTCCCGGAAAGAGATCAAGCCGCTGGTCCAGGAAGCCCTGAAATACAAGCGCGCCAATGCCAAGGCGATCAAGGCGCAGCTGAAGGTTGACGCGGCCAACCGCAAGATCCAGAAGCTGCAGGAAAAGATCGCCCAGCTGGCGGTCGACACCGCCAAGTAAGCAGTTCCGGCCACCCCCGGTGGCCCCTGCCCCGCACGGCCTTCCGCCTGTCCCAGGCGGGGGGCCGTGTTTTTTTAGGGCCCCTCGTCCACTTCCATCCAGTCGACATAGACGCTTTGGCCGCGGCGCAGTTCGGTGCGGCCGGAGGCGCAGACCGGACAGCGATAGTCGGCGGGGCGCGGGGCGAACTCCGCACCGCAGGCCAGGCAGGCCGCCGCCGCCGCCTCCATTTCAAGCACCCGCTCCGCGGTTCCCCAGCCCGCGTCGTCGGCCACGATTTCCAGGCAACTGCGCAGAGCCTCGATCTCGACGCCGGCCAGCGTTCCCACCCGCACCGCCACCCGCAGCAGGTGCCGCCCCGGCTGTTTGGCCAGTTCGGCCGCCACCAGTTCCGCCACGCCCACCGCCAGGCTCATTTCATGCATGGGCGCGCCCCTTGAGCCAGTCCGGAAAGGCGGCGTCCGTTCCCGGCCGCCAGACCCCGCAGTCCAGCACCAGCGCCGTCACCAGGGCGGCCGGCGTGACATCGAACGCCGGATTCCAAGCCGGCGTCGCCGGCGCCGTCCAGCAGACCGCGCCGGCGGCCCCGGCAAAGCCGCGGACCTCCGCCGCGGCGCGTTCCTCCACAGGAATGGCCTGGCCATCGGGACAGCCCCGGTCCACGGTGGTCAGGGGGGCGGCAACCACGAACGGCACGCCGTGATGGCGGGCCAGCACGGCCAGCCCATAGGTGCCGACCTTGTTGGCAAAGTCGCCATTGGCGGCGATGCGGTCGGCGCCGACCACGATCCGCCGGACCCGGCCGGCGGCCATCAGGGCGGCCGCCATGTTGTCGCAGAGCAGGGTGTGCGGGATGCCGGCCCGGGCGAGCTCCCAGGCCGTCAGGCGCGCGCCCTGCAGCAGCGGCCGCGTTTCGTCGACAAACACGTGGGCCACCCGGCCCTGTTCAAAGCCGCGGCGGATGATTCCCAGGGCCGTGCCGATGCCGGCGGTCGCCAGGGCACCCGCGTTGCAGTGGGTCAGCACCGCCTCGCCCGGAGCGCACAACGCCGCACCGTGCCGGGCAACGGCCTCGCACAGCCGCACATCCTCGTCAAAAATCGTTTCCGCGGCGGCCGCCACCGCCGGCCCTGCCAGCTCGGGGGAGGGGCCGGCGGCGGCCGTCATCCGGTCCACCGCCGCCATCAGGTTGACGGCGGTGGGACGGGCCGCACGCAGGCGGGCGGCGGCAGCACGCCACTCCGCGGGCGGCAGGCCGGCCGCGGCCGCCTGCGCCAGCGCCAGGGCGGCGGCCACGCCGATCAGCGGCGCGCCGCGCACCGCCAGACCGCGGATCAGTTCGATCATGGGGTCCACCCCGCGGCAGTCCACCCAGCATTCCTCGTGCGGCAGCCGCCGCTGGTCCAGGACCAGCAGCCGCCCCGCCGACCGCCGCAACGCCAGGGAATTCAGATCCCGCATGATGCAAACTCCGTCTGCCGCAGGGCCTCGTACAGCACGATGCTGGCGGCGTTGGCCAGGTTGTGGCTGCGGGCATGGCGGCCCGGCATGGGAATGGTGAAGAGGCCGGCGGCATAACGGGTGTAAAAGTCCGGCGGCAACCCGCTGGACTCGTTGCCGAACACCAGAAAATCGCCGGCGGCGAAACGCAGCTCATACAGGCTCCGGACGCCCTTGGTGCTGGAAAACCACAGGCGGGCGGGCCGGGCCGCCGCCAAAAAGGCGTCCCAGTCATCATGAATGCACAGGTCCAGGTGGTGCCAGTAGTCCAGGCCGGCCCGGCGCACACTGGCCTCGTCCGTCTGGAACCCCAGGGGACGGACCAGGTGCAGCCGGCAATCCGTGCAGACGCAGAGCCGGCCGATGGTGCCGGTGTTCTGCGGAATCTCCGGGGCAACGAGGACCAGATTGAAGGCTGCGCGTTGCATGTTCACTGTTCGGTCATCACGCCCCGGCCTCCCGCGCCGGCGGCCGGTCCAGCCCCAGCCGGTCGCGCCAGGCGGCGAGCTGGCGGCGAACCTGGACGGGGGCGGTGCCGCCGGTCAGGTCCCGGGCGGCGACGCTGCGCCGGGCGTCAAACAGCTTCCGGCATTCCTCGGTGGCGGCCGGCATGGCGTTCTGGAACACCTCCAGCGGCGCCTGGTCCAGCGGCAGATGGCGCTCCCGGCAGAGGGCGACGAAGCGGCCGACCTGGTGATGGGCGTCGCGGAACGGCACCCCCTGGCGCACCAGCCATTCCGCGAGGTCGGTGGCCATCAGGGCGGGGTCGGCGGCCATCTGCGCCATGCGCTCCTCGCGCGGCGTGGCGCCGTCCAGCATCGGGGCCAGGGCGGCCAGGATGAGCCTGACGGTGTCGATGGCGTCGAACAGCCCCTCCTTGTCCTCCTGCATGTCCCGGTTGTAGGTGAGCGGCAGCCCCTTGAGCAGGGTCAGCACGGCCAGCAGGTGGCCATAGACCCGGCCGGTCTTGCCGCGCACCAGCTCGGCCACATCGGGGTTCTTCTTCTGCGGCATCAGGCTGGAACCGGTGCAAAAGGCGTCGTCCAGCTCCAGAAAGGCAAACTCTTGCGAACACCACAGCACCAGATCCTCGGCCAGCCGCGAGGTGTGCATGGCCACAATGGCCAGCACGGCCAGAAATTCGACGATGTAATCGCGGTCGGCCACGGCGTCCATGCTGTTGGCCAGCACGCCGTCAAAGCCCAGCTCGCGCGCCACGAATTCGCGGTCGAGCGGCAGGGTCGAGCCGGCAATGGCGCCGGCCCCGAGCGGCAGGACGTTGAGGCGGCGGCGGCAGTCGGCCAGCCGGCCGGCATCACGGTCGAGCATCTCCACATAGGCCAGCAGATGATGGGCGAACAGCACCGGTTGCGCGTGCTGCATGTGGGTCAGGCCGGGCATCACCGCTTCCGGGAAGCGCCCGCCCAGGGCCACCAGGGCGCCCTGCAGGCGGCGGAGCCCCTCCCCGATGGCGTCGGCTTCGGCACGCAGGTACAGCCGCTCGTCGGTGGCCACCTGGTCGTTGCGGCTGCGGCCGGTGTGCACGCGGGCGCCCGCCGGACCGAGGGCGGCGATCAGCGCCGCCTCGATGTTCATGTGCACGTCTTCGAGCTCGGTTTTGAACTCGAACTCGCCGCGGTCGATGCGCGCGCGGATGCGGTCGAGCTCCGCCGTGATCGCCGCGGCGTCGGCGGCCGGAATGATGCCGGCCTGGGCCAGCATCTTCACGTGCGCCTGACTGCCCCGGATGTCATGGGGGTAGAGCCGCTGATCGTAGGAAATGGATTCCGTGAACTGCCGGACCACCTGGTCGGTTTCACGGCTGAAACGTCCGCCCCATAAGGCCATGATGGGATCCTCTCAACGCATGAGGTCAAAAACCGCGGGTCGGAGCCCCCGCACCAAAACATGCTGGAAATATACCCGCCCCCCGGCGGCTTGGCGCCGCCCCCCCCGAGGCGGGCGTATGGCATAATTGTTGGGCGATCCGCTTTCCCATAGATTTCTTGGGTCGACGTAATCTATGGGGTTCCAGACGAGACCGAACTCCGCTACCGACCCCGAGAACGGCAGGAGGAAGCCTTGAATGGGGGGCACAACCGGGTTATTCATGAACGTCGCGTGTAAAATGCTGTAGATTAGGATCTTGCGACACGGCCGAGACGTTCCGCCAGGCCGTAATCCCTGGGCTACAAGGAAAACTAATCCAAGCCCGGTTTTTCATCGGTGTCGGTATCGGAATCGGTATCGCTGCTGCCAGGTCGTATTACAGGCGCGCTTGGCACTGATTTTTCTTTGGCCAACCGGGGCAGTGTATATTCTCAGGGTCTGCCGCTGCTGTCTCCGGCCCGGACCGCGCCGGCCGGGGAGTGGCGGCAAGGGGGGGCGTGGCCATGATAACTGTTGACACCTGCCTGCGGTTGCTGACCCTGTTGTGCGACGTCCTGGATCACCCGGCCGGCCTTTCCGAAAGCCTGGAACGGGTCGGCCAAATCACCTGCGCCTTGATGGAGACCCAGCAGACCGTGATCCTGCTGCGGGACGAGGAACGCCACGAACTGATGGTGGAGATGCGGGCCGGACTCGAAAGCCCGGCCCTGCGCCCCGGTCATCCGCTCGGCGTTTCGTCCCGGCTCAAGCGGATCCTGTGGCGCCTGCGCGGCCTGCACCAGATCGGCTCGATCGAAGCCGGCATCGAGGGGATCGGCTTCCCCATCCTGGTCGCGCCGCTGAAAGTCAAGGGCGAACGCATCGGTCTGCTGCTCACCGCCAAACCCGTCGCCGGCAGCGATTCGTTTTCGGCCAACCGCCGCCGCCTGTACCGGCTCACCGCCTCGCTGGCCAGCCTGCTGATCGAGAACAGCAAGGTCTACGACTACCTGCGCCAGCAGTTCGCCCAGCGTTCGCAGGAGCTGCTGGACGCCAACCGGCATGCCGCCCATGGCCCGCCGGACGAAACCGAACGGCTCATGGTCACCTCGCTGAACAATCCCTCCAAGGTGGCACGGCTGCTGGCCGTCTCCTTCTACAAAGAACTGGCCCGCGCCGGTTTCAGCCCCAACCACATCATCACGGCCGCCGCCGAAATCCTGGATTGTGTCACCCATGAAACGGCCGGCCATCACGGAGCACCTCCGGCACCGGCCGCGGGGGGCCGGCGTCAGGACTCCGGCAAAGCCGAAAAGAAGCCGCCGGTGGGCGACTGATGCCTGCCGCCGCCACCAGAAACGCAGCCCAAGGACAACGGCACCACTCCCGGGGCGCCCTGCCGGCCCTGCTGGCGGCGGCCGCCATCACCCTGCTGGCGGGATGCCAGCCGCCGGGACCGCCGGGGCCGCGCGCGCCGGCACCCCCCGTCCAGACCGACCTCGCGCCGGGGGAGGTGCCGTTCCAGCACGGCACCTATCGCATCACCCCGCTGGCCAATTTCGACATCACCGCCCTGGTGCTGAGCCGGACCCGCTACTACTTCGGCCGCGAGGCCGGCCTGTCGCCCGTCGACCTGGTGCTCGGCTGGGGGGCCATGTCGGACCGCGCCGTCCTCGACCCAATCACCATTTTCCAATATGACCGCCGCTTCCGCTGGCAGACCGGCGGCGAACTGCCGGTGCCGCGGGAACAGATCGAACATGGCTGCGCCAACATGCACCTGCTGCCCGCAACGGCGGCACTGTCCAGGCAGATCTGCGGCATCCGCCGGGGGCAGCTGGTGCATCTCCGCGGCTGGCTGGTGCGGATCGACGGAGCGGATGGCGGCCACTGGATCAGCTCACTCTCCCGCGAAGACACCGGTTCCGGGTCCTGCGAGGTGATCTGGGTGCGCTCCTGCGAAGTGCTGAAACCGGGCCCGGCCGCCTATCGTGACGCGGCGGCGGCCGGCGGCAGGGTCTCCAGCAGCCAGGCTTCCAGATAAACGCGGGCGGCGACATTGCCGGCCATGGCCCGCCAGGACGTCTCGCGCAGGCCAATCAGGGCCCGGTTGAGTTCGGCGCCGTTGTAACGGAAGCACTGGCCGGCCAGCTTGGACAGGCGGAACCCCTTCAGCCCCACCGCCTCCAGGCCGTTGGCCAGGGCGGCGGCGCGGTCCGCCGCGGGCAGCCCTTCAATGGCGGCGGCCAGTTGCGACCCGGTGCGCGCCTTGCATTCCTGGGCGTACAGACGGAGCTGGAGCAGATGGCGGACCAGGCCGGTGACCGAGCGCAGCAACCCCAGCACGGCGCCGTCGGGATTCTTGTCGGCCGCAATCAGCACGCCGACCAGGCGCAGCGCCTCGTCCAGCCGCCGCTCGCCAATGGCGTCCAGCAAGGTCCAGCTGACAGCCTCGCCATCGCCCTGGCAGATGGCGGCCACGTCCGCCAAGGCGGCCGGCCGGCCGGTGCCGCCGACATAACAGATGATCTTTTCCAGCTCGCCCTCCAGCCGCTCGGTGTCAGTGCCGAGCGCCTCAACCAGATGGCGGACCGCGTCCTCGGCCAGCGTCAGCTTTTTTTCCGCCGCCCGGCGGCGGATGACAGCCGCCATGGCTTCGCGCCAATGCCGGTCCTTGATGTCGGGCTTGTCGAAAAAGCGGACCTCGCCGACCGCCTGGCAGACGGCGGCCAGGTCGCCGTCCGGAGGCGCGCCGGGGCCGCTGAGCACCAGACTGACATCCGGCGGCACCCCCGGCGCCAAAAACTGCCGCAACTTTTCCAGGCCGGCGGCAACGGCGGCGGCCGGGCCTTTCTTGCCTTCGGCGGCAAAGGCGGAAAACTGCTCCAGGCACAGAGTGCGCCGCCCCCCCAGAAAAGACGGGGTCTGCAGGGCCGCCAACAGCCGCCCCAGCGTCTCGGCGGGCGGCTCGCCCTCGCGTTCGCGAATCACCTCCAGCTCCCACGGCTCGGGATGGTCCCCAGCCAGCTGGCGCAACTGGGCCTTGGCGGCCGCGTCCAAGCCGGCCACGTCAGTGCCGCTGAACAGAAACAGCCGCGCCGCCGTCATGGCAGCACCGGGATGTTGACGCGATAGGTGGCGTCGATAAAGCCGGTCGTCTGCTGGGCCCGGATGCGGTCCACCAGGATCGCATCGACCCGCTGCAGGGCCTCGTCCATTTCCAGCGGCTTGGCCGGCACCAGCAGCTGGGCATGCTCGCGGAGCGTGCCGCGGGCGTGCAAATGAAGGCGCAGCACGGCATGCTCATAATCGAGCTGAATGACATCGACGTCGAAGTGCTGGCCGTAGGGACGAATGCCCTTGAGATGCAGGAAATGGAGGGCGCCCAGCACCATCTCGTCATTGCATTTGGCGCCGGTGCGCTGCTGCCGGTCGTTGCGCACCCCCAGGATGAGCGGCATCGCCTGCAGTTTGGGATCGATCCGGGGCGGCATCACCCAGCCGTCAGGATCCACCAGCCGGCCGCCGCGCGCCTGATACTGGGCCACCGGAACGCGCTCGTCCACCTCAACCCGTAGCGTGTCGGGAAGCTGGAGGCGCAGCCGCGCATCCGCCACCATGACGTATTTGCGGAGATCGGCGCGCAGCGCCGGCAGATCCAGTTCGAACAGGTTTTTCTCCCCGGCCCGCACCTTGAGCCGGGCCAGCCGCCCCGCAATCTCGGCCGGCCGCAACTGGCCGTTGACCTCGACCTGGACGTGCTGCAGGGTGAAATGGGGGTTGCTGGTGAAGAACGCCCGCCGCAAGGCGCCCCAGCCCAGCCGCACGCCCGCCACCAGGACGAGCACCACCAGGCACCAGACCCCCAGCCGCAGCACGGCCAGGCGCCATTGCCCGCCCCGTTTCGCGTCCGTGCCGCGCAACGGGGAACGGACGGATCTTTCCTCTTTTTCCGATTCCGGCATCATGCTAGCTTATCCGTGCCATGGGCAAATGCAACCGGCTCACATGGAGTAAAGGCCGCCGTCGCGCGACGGCGGGGCTCCGCCCCATCCCTCCTCCTCATCACCGCCGCCGCCCAGCGCCCCCCCCATGTCCTCCTCAATCTTCTCGGGATCTTCGCCAGACTCGAGGCGGCGGACGGCGCTTTCCATTTCCGGATCGAATCCCTCGCCGGTGATCTGCCCCATGCGGCGCATCAGGCGGCCAAGCTGGCGCGGATCGGTCTCGTCGATCCCGTCGGCATCGGCCATCAGCCGTTCCATCTCCCGCTCAACCCGCGGATCGTCGGCCGCCCCGCCTTCCCCCGGCCCCCCCCGGGCCGCCGAAGCCGCGGCGTCCCCCCTGGACTTGCGCACGGCCCCCACCACGGCAAAACGCGACAGTTGCTTCCGCAGGCCGGTGCCGCCGCATTGGGGACAGACCGGTTCCTTGGCGGCCGCGGCCGAAGACGACAAAAAACTGAAAATCCGGTTGCAGGCGGGACAGAGATATTCGTAGATCGGCATGGTGGACGTCTCGCGGGGCTGGCGGCGATGAATGCCGGGTAATATGCCCCGTTTCCGGCGGTGCGACAGCCGTCACCGGACGTGACGGCAACGGGCCAGTGAATGGGGGAGGTTGACCATTTCAGTTGCCGTTCCGGAACGATACGCGCCATGCGCCAGGGAGTGCGGCATGGAATGCCGCCTTGGTTGGCGGCGGAGCCGCCTTCCGTATCAGAGCCGGGAACGAAGCGCCACTCCTGGGCGCGAAAGTGACCGGTCAAATCGGCAACTCTTATCCGAGACCGTTTACGCCCGCCGCAGCTCACCGTCCACCCAGCGGACGCCCAGCACCGGCGGCGCCGCCGCCAGGCCAAGCCAGCGCCCGGCCACCCGGGCCAAGGCCGCCGGATCGCCGCTGGTGTACAGCGTGATGCCGCCGGGCGCGCCGGCCGGCCGCCCGCCGCCCGCCGCCAGCAGCTGGACCACCCGGCTGGCCACCGCGGGGGCGGGGTCGATCACGGTCACGTCCGGTCCGGCAAGCTCGCGGATGACCGCCAGGGCCAGGGGAAAATGGGTGCACCCCAGCACCAGCACGTCGGCGCCGCGGGCCAGCATCGGGGCGATGACCCGGCGCAGGATGGCCCGGGTCTCCGGCCCGTCCGCATCCCCCCGCTCCAAGCAGGCCACCAGCCCCTCGCAGGGATCCTCCAGCACCGTCACCCCGGCGGCCACCCGCTGCCGCAGCGCCGGATACAGCTGTCCGCCCAGGGTCGCCGCCGTGGCCAGCACGCCGACCACGCCGGAGCGGCTGAGGGCGACCGCCGGCTTGATGGCCGGCTCCATGCCCACAATCGGCAGGCGGGGAAAGGCGGCGCGGAGTTCGCGCAAGGCGGCGCCGGACGCGCTGTTGCACGCCACCACCAGCAGCCGCGCCCCCAGGGTCAGCGCGAACCGGGCAATGCCGGCGGCAAAGCCCGCCACCTCCGCGGCCGGCCGGCCGCCGTACGGCACGTGCGTCTGGTCGGCCACATAATGCAAGGGCTCCTCCGGCAGGCGGGTGCGGATGGCGCGCAACACCGTCAGCCCGCCCACCCCCGAGTCAAACAGCACCACCGGTCCGCCGGCGCCGCCGGAGTCTTGGATCGCCGTCCTGTTCATGGACTGACGATCACCGTGTTCTTGTTGGTGTTCTCGTTGTCCGAATCGATTTGGTCGTACAGGTCATCCGCCGCCTGGACGGACAGGTTGGTGGCAAACGAGTTAACCGCCGCCTTCACCATGTCCTCCAGCAGGCTGAACTTGCGGGGCGGCACGTAAACGATGTCGCCGGCACGCAGCTCCATGTCCAGCCCGCGGCCCTTGAACAGCGAGGAAACCCGCAGGGCGTAGGTCTCCGGCTTGACCAGCGAACCACGGATGACCAGCAGGGTGTCGCCGGCAGAGGCCGCCCGGATGCCGCGCGCCTCCGTCAGCACCTGCAACAGCGACGTTGCCCCGTAAAAGCCGACGGACCGCTGCAGGCCGACCTCGCCCAGCACATAGATGTTCCGCGACACCGCGGAGGGAATGTTGATGACGTCGCCGTCCTGCAACTCCACATCCTGCGAGGCATCGCCCTTGGTGACCAGCGCCTCAAAATCCACCGGAATGAACTGCCCGCCCCGGCGCAGCAGGGTGGAGTGGGAAAAGTCCTGGGTCTGAATGGTGGAGTTGCGGAACAGGGTGACTTTGAAGCCGCGGCCGGCGCAAAGGGCGGTCACCACCGTGGTCCGGCCGGCGATCGGGTAGGTCCCGGGGTAGTTGACCTGGCCAAGAATGGTGTAATTCTGGCTCCGGAACCGCGCCGGAACCACGGTGATCAGCGGATCGACAAACTGTTCGGACAGGCGCTTCTGCAGGTCCTCATGCAGTTCATCAATGGTGCGGCCGGCGGCGCGCACGCTGCCCACCGCCAGATAGGTGATCATGCCGCTGGGATCAATCGGCACCACCCGGTAGGTGTTGCCCAGGCCATAAATGGTGAGCGCCAGCGTGTCCCCCACGTTGAGCCGGTAGTCACCGGTGCTGGGAGTGATGCCGGTGATGTACGGATTGCGCTTGATCTGCAGCCGGGCAACCTGCACCCCCCCGGCAGCGCCCGCCGCCGGCTGCAACGGCTGGACCACGGCCACCGTGGCCGCCGGATTGGCCACGGCCTCCTCAGGAGAAAGCGGCGCCATCTTCGGCTTCGCCCCGGGGCCGGGCCGCGGCGCGGCGGCGTTTTTTCCCGCCGGACCGGCCGCCGGTGCAGGCGCCGCCGGAGTGGTAACCGCCGGCTTGACCGCCGGCGCGGACGCCGCCGGGGCCGGCAACTCCGCCGCCACGATCCCTGCTCCGGCGGCAACCAGCAACCAGGTGGCAACGGCAAGGCGCGGGAAGGTCATAATGGCGTTGGCCCCTTTTGATTCAAAACATACCATAAGCAATCCGCGGGGCGCTTGCAATGCCCCGGCCCCTCTCTACATTGCCGAACCATGCCGGATGCCATTTTGGGAATTGAAAGCAGCTGCGATGAAACCGCCGCGGCCGTGGTCGTCGACGGACGGCAGGTTGCCGCCAGCGTCATCGCCTCGCAGGTCCGTGCCCATGCCGCCTATGGCGGCGTGGTGCCCGAACTGGCCGCGCGTGAACATCTGCGGGCCATCGCGCCGGTGGTCCGAGCGGCCCTGAAGGACAGCGGCCTGACTCCGGCCGGCCTGGCCGGCATCGCCGTCACCCGCGCCCCCGGCCTGGTCCCCGCCCTGCTGGTGGGGCATTCCTTCGCCCAGGGGCTGGCCGCCGCCACCGGCCTGCCGTGGGTCGGGGTCAACCATTTTCTGGCCCACCTGTACGGGGCCTTCCTGGAACAGCCCGAGGACTGGCTGGCCCAGGACGCCAGCTATCCCCTGCTGGCGCTGGTGGTCTCCGGCGGCCACACCGCCCTGCTGCTGGTCGCCGACGACGGTTCCGCCCGCATCATCGGCAGCACCCTGGACGATGCGGCCGGCGAGGCCTTTGACAAGGCCGCCAAAATCCTCGACCTCGGCTATCCCGGCGGCCCGCTCATCGACCGGCTGGCCCAGGATGGCAATCCGGCCGCCTTCCCCTTCCCGCGCGGCCTGATGGCCCGCCCCGGACATCCCCAGGACCCGGCCAACCGCTTCAATTTCAGTTTCAGCGGCATCAAGACCGCCTTGCTCTACCAAGTGCGCGGCCGCCCCGCCCCGGCGCCGGCCGAACTGCATGACCTGGCCGCCAGCTACCAGGCCGCCATCGTCGAGGTGCTGGTCGCCAAAACTTTCGCCGCCGCCGCCGCCCATGGCGCCCGCACCGTGGTCGCCTGCGGCGGCGTGGCCTGCAACCGCGGACTCCGCACCGGCCTGCAGGCCGCCGCCGCCAGGCACCGCAACCTCCGGCTGGTCGTCGCCTCCCCCAAGTATTGCACCGACAATGCCGCCATGGTTGCCGGACTGGGCTGGCATTACCTGCGCCAGCGGGGCGGCGGCGGAACACCGGCGCCGGGCGGTGTCGCCGCCCGCCTGGAAGCCGCCCTCTCCCCCTTGCCGTTCGCCCCCCGTTTTTCCCCTTTCCCCTGAGCCGTTTTCAAAAGTCCGGCTCAAGGGCGCCGTTCGTAAACGGCGGGAATTCCTCCAGAACCGAAGAGCGAAGACCACCCAAACGATGCCGACACCGACCCCGAGAGCAACCGATGAACGCTCAAGGCTCCCGCGGCTCGGGTTTCCCCCGCTGTTTTGCATCGGTATCGGGGTCGCTAGCGGTATCGGTTAAAAATCCGACTTGTGAAAGCACCCTCTTATATGGCTAAAATACAGGTCTTAACCCTGCCCGTCGGCATGCTGGAGGCAAACTGCTACCTGGTGTGGAACCCCGACACCCTGGACGCCCTGCTGCTTGACCCCGGCGACGAGCCCGGCCGCATCGCCAAGGCCGTCGCCGAACGCGGCCTGCACCCCCGCGCCATCCTGCTCACCCACGCCCATGTCGACCACATCCGCGCCGTGTCCGAACTGGCCCGGCAGTGGGCCGTCCCAGTCTGCCTCGCCCCGGCGGACCACCCGATGTACCACAGCCCCCAAAACGCCCTGCCGCCCTGGATGTCCGCCGCCCGCGACCTGCCGGAACCGCAGGCGGAACCGCCCCCCGCGCCCCCCGGCCTGGAATTCCGCGTCCTGTCCACCCCCGGCCACTCGCCCGGTGGCGTCTGTTATTACTTTCCCGCCGCCGGGGCCGCGTTTACCGGCGACACCCTGTTCTGCGGCAGCATCGGCCGCGCCGACCTCCCCGGCGGCAACGCAGACACCCTGTTGCACGCCATCCGCAACCAGCTGCTGACCCTGCCACCGGAAACCGTCATCTATCCCGGCCACGGCCAGCCCAGCACCATCGGCGAAGAAGCCGCCCACAACCCGTATTTGTAACCGGAAAGAGCCGGGATCAGTTGACGCCGCCGTTGTTGAAACAAGGCTCCCCCCCGCGCTGTCTTTCCCGTTATGTCCGTTATGTCCGTTCCCCCCAACCTCAGGCCAAATCCTTGAAAAATTCCGGGCGCGCGACCTGGCGGAGCAGTTCGGTGCAGAAGACGCGCCAGGCGGGGTTGCGGTGCGTCTTGCGTTGGGCGACTATGTTGCGCAGGGTCATGTAATTGGTGCAGAGAATGCGCCGCTGCAGGAAGCCCTCGGGCAGTTCGTTCTTGAGCTCCTCCAGCTGCTTTTCCGCCACCAGGGCGTTGAGCCGCAGCAGGGTTTCTGGCGGCAGCGGGCGGTCAAAATCCTCCTGGCCCAGCGGCCGGCGGGTCAGGGTGTGCATGGTGCTGCCGCTCTGCTTGGTCATGCCGGTGCGGTAGGTGTCGAACTGCTGCCAGAAATGGCGCGGCGCCACCACGTCCAGCCACACCACCATGCTCTCCAAAAACTTGTTGTGGCCACCGCCCTTGTCGAACAGCCGCTCCATGACCGCCGGCATGCCGGCGGGGTCGCGCTCGTAGGACAGCGACAGCCCCAGCATGGCTTCCTCATACCCGGCTTCGCGCAGAATCTGTACCTTCATCAAAGTCGCCCCTTAAACCCAGCTCTCACGCCACGCTTCAAAAGACCGCGGCACCATAATGCCGCCACCGGCATCAGGCCAGCCGGGCGCCGGCATCACGCCCCCGGAACCGCCTCCGGCGCCAGCAGTTCATGCACCATCCGCCGCAAGGTGGCGAGGGGATAGGGTTTGGGAAGGAAACGGAAGGCACGGTCGTTGATTTGGCTCCAGCACGCCCGTTCGTCGGTATAGCCGCTGCACAACAACACCGGCAGGCCGGGCCGGCAGGCGCGCAGCCGTTCCGCCAGATCGACCCCGGTGCCGTCCGGCAGCACGACATCGCTGAACAGCAGGGCGAAGCGCCCCGCCTCCCGGCCGAACACGGAGAAGGCCTCCGCCTGCGACGTGCAGGCCGCAACGTCATAGCCGGCCGCCTGCAGCGCCTGGGCGGCCTGGGCGCAGACCCCGACGTCGTCCTCGACCAGCAGCAGGCGCTGCCCCTGCCCCCGCGGTCCGCCACTGTCAACCACCGGGACCGCCGGAACCGCTTCCCTATCCGTTTCCCGGCAAACCGGCAGGTAAACGTCAAACCGCGTCCCCTCGCCAGGCGCGCTGACCACCGCCACCCAGCCGCCGCTCTGCTTGGCGATGCCGTAAACGACCGACAACCCCAGGCCGGTCCCCTTGCTGCCCTTGGTCGAGAAGAACGGCTCAAAAATGTGCGCCAGCGTCTCCTTGCCCATGCCGGAGCCGGTGTCGGCGACAGAAAGCCGGACAAACCCGCCGGGGCGGGCGTCGGGCATGGCCGCGACGTCCGCCTCCCCGATGACCACATTGGTGGTGCGCAGGATCAACTGCCCCCCTCCCGGCATGGCGTCACGGGCGTTGATCGCCAGATTCATGATGACCTGCTCGACCTGCCCCGGATCGGCCTGCACCGGCTGCAAATCCGGCGCCAGCTGCAGGACCGTCCGGATATCCTCGCCGAGCAGGCGCTTCAGCATTTTCCCGATGCCGGTGACGCTTGCGTTCAGGTCCAACCGGCAGGGCGCCACCTCCTGCTTCCGGCCGAAGGCCAGCAATTGCCGCGTCAGGCCGGCGGCCTGTTCGCCGGCCCGCTGCACCTCCATCAGGTCGCCGCGCAGGCCGGGGGGGACATCCTCGCGTGCCAGCAGCAGGTCGACGCATCCCCGGATGACCTGCAGCAGGTTGTTGAAATCGTGCGCCACCCCCCCCGCCAGGCGGCCGATGGCGTCCAGTTTGGAGCTCTGCTGCAACCGCTGCTGCAGTTCTTTTTCCCGGGTCAGGTCACGGTAGGTGACCAGCACGCCGCCAAGGTCCGGGTTGTCACACAGATTGACGCCCGTCACCCCCACCGGACGATAGGCGCCGTCCCGTCCCTGGTAGCGCAGCTCCAGAAAGGTGGTGGTGCCGGGATGGTCCGCTCCCGGTTCAAACAGCTTGCGAAAACGCTCCCGGTCGTCCGGATGGATGACCTCCCAGCAGCGGGTTCCCAACCGTTCTTCGGGCCGCCAGCCAAACCACTTCTCGATATTGGGGCTTTGGTAGCGGACCACGCCGTCCGTGCCGGCAATCGCCACCACGTCGGCAATGTTCGCCAAAATGGCGGCCTGCCTGGCCTCATTGGCCCGCAGGGAGGCGGTGCGGTTGTGAACTTCCTGCTCCAGAAAGCTCCGCTGCCGGCCCAGGCCGGCGACGACCGCCGTCACCAGCCCGGTGAGCAGCAGGCCGCCCGCCGCCGCCGCCCAGCCGTTCCACAACGGCCGGGCCGCCAGATAGCCCGGATCCCCATGCATCCGCAAGGCATAGGCGTTGCCAAAGATGAACAGCGGATCGGCCATGGACAAGCCGCCGGCGGCCTCCTCTTGAAACCCGGTCCACTTCCGCGCCGCCGGATCGTGCCCCGGCGCGGAGGTGGTGAGAAACACCGGCCGCTGCCCGCCGGTCAGCAGGAACCATTCCATCCGGACCTCGGGGTCCATCAGCACGGAATGGCTGAGCCGCTCCCGCAACAGCGTGTCCAGACGAAGCACGACCGCGACAAACCCGCGGGGCTTCCCCCCTGCCTGCCCCCCCTTGCCGTACACCGGCTGAAAAACCAGCAGCCCCCGCCGGCCGGGCGCCCCCGCCGGTTCCACCACGCCTTTGGTGGCGGTGGCCCGGCCGGTCTGCCGCGCCACCTCCAGCGCCTCCCGGCAAACCGCCGCCTCCCCCACATCATACCCCAACAACTCCAGCTGCGCCGTCCGCGGCTCGGCATAGAAGGCCGGAAAATAGCTTTCCCGTTCCACAACGGGAACCCGGACGCCCGCCGCCGGCTGCCAGACGTTGAAACCGGCCACCCCCTCGCGCCGGGCCGCGGCGATGAGCGCGGGCACCGCGGCGGCCGGGGTTTCCGGCAGCCACAGCCAGGCCTCGGAAAATCCGTTGTGGACGGCCGGCTCGACATAGCAGCGGAATTCGTCCCGCTCCACCCGGTCGCTGCTCTCAAAAAGCCGGCCCAACCCCTCCAGCTGGCCGCGCAGGCCGCGCAAGGATTCGCCAAAGGTTTCCGCCTGCGCCCGGGCCAGCGCGGAAAAGGCGGCCCGGCGCGCATGGGTCTCGACGTCATGAACCACCCAGGCAACCGCCACGGTGAGCAGGCCGCCGACCACCACGCAAAGGGCCGCCTCCGCGTGGCGTAACGCCCCCTGGTGTTCCACCGGCAGCCGGCGGTTGCGCCAGATCAACCCGCCCGCACCCCCCAGCAGGACCAGCAGCAAAACCGCCGAAAACAGGGTTGGCAACCGCTGCACCCGGGACCGGTTCGCCAGCCAGGTCCCCGCATCCACGTCGATGCCGACCACAAAACACACGGTGCCGGTGGCGGGATCCCGGACCGGGGCGAAGGCCGAGACAAACCGCCCCCACTGGTCCTGATAAATTCCGGTCGTCCGCCCCCGGCCGTCCCGGAACACCTGGTGCAACTCTTCGGGCGCGTCGTCATAGCTGCCGCCGGGATCACTGTAATCCGGGTCCGACGGTGTCAGGCTGTCGGGGCCGAAGACAATCCGGCCGTCCCGCAGAGACATGGTGTACAGCCACCGCAGATGGGGCATGACGCGGGCATACTCGTGCAGTTCATGGAGAAGCTGCTGGAATTCAGAGCGTTGGACGTCCGCCGCCGTAAAGGACAACGCCTTGATCCGTTCCACCTGGATGGTGCGGGCGACGGCCACCGCCCGGGCCAGCAATTCATCCCGCCGCCGGGCCTCCTCGGCCTGCACACACCAGCGCACGCACAAAAAACCGCCGGCCACCGTCACCAGGGCCAACGCCACGATACCCGCCAATGCCTTCCTGTTGGAGTGCAGGGAAGCCAGCATTGTATCCACCCCTTCAGGGGTACAATATCTTCCCGTAATTTCACTGTCAAGGGACAAGAACAACCGGGGGTATTACGGAATTGTCGGTTGACCCGGTTTCCGGCGATTCCCTGACTTGATAGTGATCTATCGGCTTCCATACGATGCCGATGCCGATTCCGCTACCGACGTCATGTTTTCTCACGGAGGTACAGAGATCACAAAGAAACCATAATTAATTAGACAACAATTAAATAAGGGTTATTTCCCCGTGCCTTTGTGTCTCCGTGAGAGAACGATTTTGAAGTGAAAATCGTATCAGCCCCTGTTCTGAAAAAATGAAACGATGGCGTGCCGTAGGTACGCCGCGATTCACCGCGTAGCGGAATCCGCAAAAGGCATAAACTAAGGTTTGACGGAGGATTGGGAACCACTTTTCCTCAAATGGGGGTTCCCAACCAACAGCCTAACGCGGCTTGCCGGCGCTCCGGGGCGCGGGTTTCGGCTTGGCGGCGGGGCGGGCCGAGCTGTAGTCATCCAGATGATAATGAATGGTGGTGCCGGGCATGGGCAGGCGCTCCAGGGTCACCTCGGAGTCGCGGAAGAACATTTCGGCCAGGGTGTCATGGTAGTCGCTGAACACCACCACCCGGCGGATGCCGGCGGCGGTCAGCGCCTTGGCACAGGCGGTGCAGGGCATGTTGGTGACATAGGCGGTGGCGCCGTCCAGGCTGATCCCATGCCGGGAGGCCTGGCAGAGGGCGTTGATCTCGGCGTGGTTGGTGCGCACGCAGTGGTTGTTGACCACCAGGCAGCCCACCTCGTCGCAGTGCGGCGCCCGCGGCAGCGACCCGTTGTAGCCGGTGGCCAGCACGAAGCGCTCCTTGACCATCACGCACCCGCAGTGCATGCGCGGACAGGTGGAGCGCTCCGAGGCCAGCATGGCCAGCTTCAGAAAATATTCGTCCCAGGACGGCCGCAAATGCTTGACGGTTTTCTTCATGCGGGTGCGAATCCTTAAGAGGCATGACCGTTTTGTCGGATGAAGTTGGGAGCACCCTTTTTCAAAAGGGTGGCCCCAACGAACACGTGAGAACACGTCACGTTTCACGTATCACGCTTTACGCATTACTCCAGCACCGCGACGGCGTCCAGCTCGATCCGGGCGTTTTTGGGCAGCGCCGCCACCTGGACGCAGGAACGGGCGGGGAACGGCGCGGTGAAGTGTGTGGCGTACAGCGCGTTGACCGCCTGAAAATCCTTCAGGTCAACCAGGTAGACCGTCACCTTCACCACCCGCGCCATGGAGGTGCCGGCGGCCGCCAGCAGCCGTTCCAGGTTGGCCAGCACCTGCCCGGCCTGCGCCACGGTGTCGGCGCCGCCCACCAGCTCGTCCGAACCGGCCCGCAGGGGCAGCAGGCCGCTGGTGAACAGGAGACCGCCCGCGCGCACCGCCTGGCTGTAGGGCCCGGCCGCCGCCGGCAATTCCGCTGAAGTCACCGCCGTCATCGCCTTGTCCGAGCCCGTCATCGTCCGTCCTCCACGCAACCTGTTTTTGCCCTTATCTTGCCAGTGAAGTGCTTCGATCGGACTTCGTGTCCTTCGTGCCTTCGTGGTGAAGCTTTACTTGTCGAAATTGGCGTCGAAGGCGTGGGCCGAGGGGCTGAAGTCCACATTGCGCACGAACTCGCAGGCTTCGCGGGCGCCGTATTCGCGCTCCATGCCGCAGTCCTCCCATTCGACCGACAGCGGCCCCTGGTAGTTGAGCCGGTTGAGCTGGCGGATGATCTCCTCGAAATCGACGCCGCCGTGCCCCAGGCTGCGGAAATCCCAGCCGCGGCCGGCCTCGCCAAAGTTCAGATGGCTGGCCAGGATGCCGCTGGTGCCGTCCAGGGTCAGCGCGGCGTCCTTCATGTGGACATGGTAGACGCGGTCCGGGAACGCCTTCAGGAACTTGACCGGATCCACCATCTGCCAGTGCAGGTGGCTGGGGTCGAAATTGAAGCCGAACTCGGGCCGGTTGTCCACCGCCGCCAGGGCGCGCCGGGCGGTGTGCACGTCGTAGGCGATCTCGGTGGGGTGCACCTCCAGGGCAAACTTGACCTTGCACGTGCCGAAGACGTCCAGGATCGGATTCCAGCGGTCGGCAAAATCCTGGAACCCCGCCTCGACCATCGCCGGCGAGACCGGCGGGAAACTGTACAGCAGATGCCAGATCGCGGAGCCGGTGAACCCATTGACCACCGGCACGCCCAGGTTCTGGGCCGCCTTGGCGGTGAGCTTCATCTGCTCGATGGCCCAGGCCCGCTTTTTCTGCGCGTTGCCGTGGCAGGGCTTGGGGGCGAACATGTCCGAGCGGCTGTCATTGTTGAGGTCACACACCAGCTGGCCGGCCAGGTGGTTGCTGATCGCCCAGACGTCCAGCTTGTTTTTCTTGAGCAGGGCGCGGACCGCCTTGCCATAGGCCTTGTCGGTGGCGGCCTGGCGCACGTCCAGGTGATCGCCCCAGCAGGCCAGTTCCAGGCCGTCATAGCCCCACTCGCCGGCTTTTTTCGCCAACACTTTCAACGGCAGGTCGGCCCACTGGCCGGTGAACAGGGTGACGGGACGCATGGTGGATCCTCCTCAACTTGGATTGCGGGTTGACGCGGCTGGCCGGACACCGGAGCCGCACCGTGATGGCGGCCAATATAGCGCAGCCCCGACCGTTTTTGGGAACCCGAGGTGCCGCCTCCCGCGGAGTGCCAACGGCTTCGCCGACGCCCTGATCTTCTCTTTTCTCTCATCCCACCCCGAGCGGCCGGCGCCGCCGGCCGGTAGAATGGTGCCGGGGACAAGGGCAAACCGCCACACGCTAAAGCGTGAACTCAAACACAATGCGCCCCGTGTTTGAGTCCAGCCTTCAGGCTGTCTGCGGAGTGCGGTCTCTATTCAATAGCACCCCCAATGGGTGACCGGTTACCAGCCGGAATAGGCGACACTTGCAACCTGTTTTCAAGCACGGTACGGTACAAACAACGAGCCGGGCGCGGGCCCGCGTTGGGGGCACCGCTCGAGTTTTGTGATTGGGCGCTTGTATAATGTTCGGCAACAATAAAATGAAAACCAGAACCAAGATAGCCATCTGGATCATCACGGCCTTCATAGTGATTGTCATTGGTGCAGTCTGGTTCTTCTTTTCGTACAGCCCCGGTGGGATGCGTCCCACTTACCCAGCAAAGGACAACGACCCGCGATTACTGGCAATCGCTCAACACACGATGCCAATCATCGTTGCCATCGAGACGTATCGCAACCGAACCGGCAAGACACCTTTAAACTTGGCGGATGCTGGTATCTCGACAACCGACCAAGAATCAATTGCATACACCATTGAGGCAGATCACTATTTGCTCTGGATCAGGCTTGGATGGGACCCCTCACTTGTCTTCAATTCCAAGGACCGAAGTTGGACATTTGAACCTGGAGACGGTTCGCCAGAGAAAAGAATCAAATTGGATGCCAAATCAATGGCTGCCGCCTCGGCTGGCCGTGAACCATAGAGGCCGTGTACAATGACGCCGAGGCAGAGCCGGAACGTTAGGCATAAAAATACAAATGAAGCGACTTCGACTCATTCTCGCGTTATCTCACGGATGCTTTGCCGTAGGCGCAGTTGGGCTCTATGCGAATCCCGATTCCATGTTTGGAGCGCTTATTGCAGTTGGTGCATTCACCAGGTGGATGGTCCCCTATAGGCCAAAGCACGTCGAGGCACCTTTATTCTTCTTGCTTAAATACGGATTCATATTGCTTCTTGTTTACTGGCTAATGGACAATGGTTTATCGGATGTCATGAAGCGCGCTTGGCATGACAGGTTATCAATCAGGCCTATTACATTCTTCACATCAATTCTGCTCTACTTGATTGCGAAAGATTGGCTCTATTTTACCAAGAAAACCCCGAGTGAAGTCAATTCGTTCTATGATAAGAATAATCAAGTACCATGAACGAGCCGATGGAGCTAATCCACATAACGTTTCCGAGTAGGAGGTAGACTGGGGACGTAGCTGCGCATCAATTTTAAATTCAACATATAACGCCGTTTTTAAGTGCTAATAAAGCCGTTAGCTGGCGTTTTTTACCCACTAAAAATAAACGATTATGGACGGGTGCAATTGTGATGTCTCATGCGTCCCACTTCCCCGATCCGGCGGCGCGCATTTTGGGCATGGGATCGATGGGACGAATAGGACACACTGGGATAGATGCGACGACGCGCCGCCCGGAAACCAATCAACACGAACAAAGGTCCGGGCGAGCCAATACCATTCACCCGTCCCTAATCCGATCCCTAATCCGACCTAATCCGACTCAGCCTCCTCCGGCTGTTCTCGGGGTCGGTATCGGTATCGGAATCGGTATCGTATAAAAACCTTATAGATCACTTCGATCAAGAAATCTCCGGGAAACCGGATTCCTCGACAGCTATGTCATACCCCCGTTGCGCGCGCGATCTTGACCGCCGGGCCACGGGGAATTACACTGCCGCCCATGCCCCAGACAGTTCCAGCCCCGTCCCGTGATGCCGCCGCCCCGGTGGCGACGCCCGTGTCCGCGCCCATCCGCACCCGCCTGGCCCCCACCCCTTCCGGCGCCCTGCATGCGGGCAACGCCTACTCCTTTCTGCTGGCTTGGCTGTGGGCCCGCAGCCAGGGCGGGCAAGTGGTTCTGCGCATTGAAGATGTGGATGTTGTCCGCGCCCGCCCCGACTGGGTCGAGGCGCTGTTTCGCGACCTCGAATGGCTCGGCCTGGACTGGGACGCGGGGCCCGCCGGGCCGGGGGACACTGCCAGCCCCTACCGCCAGTCGTCACCGGAACGGCAGGCGCGCTATGCCGCCGTCTGGCAGGCGTGGAAGGACGCCGGCCGGCTCTACCCCTGCCGCTGCACCCGCACCGACCTGCGGACCGACGCCCCCCAGGTGGCGCGGCTCGGCGACACGCTCATCCCCGGCGTGCCCTATTCCGGCCGGTGCCGCCCACGGACGGCCCGCGACGCCGGCCCCGCCGACGCCTGGCGGCTGCGCCTCCCCGATGCCGCCAGCACGCTCGCCGACCGCTGGCTGGGCACCCACCGCCTGGACCGCCTGGACCGGCTCGGCGATCCGGTGTTGCGCCGCGCCGACGGCTGCACCGCCTACCACCTGGCCGTGTGCATTGACGACTTCGACCAGGGCATCACCCACGTGGTGCGCGGCCGCGACCTCCTGCCCTATGCCCACCTGCACCGGCAGCTGCATGCGCTCCTGGGCAATCCCGCGCCGCCGGATTTCTGCCATCACGGGCTGCTGGGCGACTCCCAGGGGCAGCGCCTGGCCAAGCGGCTCGGCTCGGATTCCCTGACCGGCATGCGCAGCCACGGCTTCGATTCCCGCCGGCTGGTGGGCGCCCTGGCGCCGCTGATCTTTCCCGGGGCCGTGGCCGGACCGGCCCCGTGTTCCCCCCGCGAGTTGCTGGCCCTGGGCCCGCCCCGCCCGGCCGCCGCCGACCGCCCCTGGAGCCGGCCCGAATAACGCGCCTCCCCCGCCCCCGTCCCACCGGGGAATGCCCCCTTGTACTTACAGCGTTTGGGTGTGTGAGCTTCGGAATTACCGCGGCGGCGGCGCCGGGTCCTTGCCGTGGCCCAGCGGACAAAAACCGGGCGCATGGGCGCGCCGGAAGTTCCGGGTGAAGGTCCACTCGAACAG
>JBAZJM010000026.1:0-26152 GCA_041651315.1 Lentisphaeria bacterium
CCCCCGCGCCAGTCGGAGCTCTATCCCGAGCCCATGGGGCACCACATCTTCATCTGGCGCATCGATCCGGGCACCCAGGTCAAAACCGGCACGATCTACATCCGCCACAACATCTTCTGCGAGGCGCCCGACGGCATGGCCATTTACTCGGTCATCGATCCGGCCGACGAGCGGCAGTTCGTGATCGAGGACAACTGCTACTGGCAGCCCGCCGGCCCCTGGCTGATGCGGATGAACGGGCGCGTGTACGCGCCGGCCGAGTTCGGCCGCTACCAGGCGGACACTGGCCATGACCTCCGCAGCGTGCTGGCGGAACCGCGCTTCGTCAACCGCGCCGCCGGCGACTACCGCCTGCAACCGGGCTCCCCCGGTGCTTGATCCTGTTGGGGCCACCCTTTTGGAAAAGGGTGCCCCCCCCGCGCTTCGCGCTGTGCAGCCCCGGCTCCGCCGGGTCGCTCACATGTTCGCTCTGCATCCCCCTTCCCAAAACTTTTGTTCCTAAAAGCCGGCGGGCGATTTTACCACAAGCAGTTCTGACCAATCCTCGCGTTTGTGCGCGTGGGCTTGTGGTAAAATCGCCCGCCGTGTTTAAGGCACAAAAATGTTTGACGGAGGCCTTGGAAACCGCCTTTCCTCAAAAGGGGGTTCCCAACGGCCGCGTTCCCGGCTCTGCCGGGGGCATGACGGCCGGCCGGCGGCATGATAGATTTAACTCGGTTTTGCCGCCTGCCGGGTATCAATGGGGACGATTGTCGGGGAGCTGCAACATGGCGCGGTTCGTCTGGATTTTCTGTCTCTCGATACTTTCCTTGACCGCGCTTGCGGATGGCTGTTATATCCCGGAAAGCGCCGTCAAAAAGCTGCCGTCCGTGCCGGCACAACGGGCCATTGTCTCCTGGAAAGACGGCGTTGAAACCTTGGTGATTTCGTCGGCACTGGATTCGGCGTCGCAAAAGCTGGGGTGGATCATCCCGCTGCCTGCGGTTCCAACCTCAGTAGAGAAGCAAAGTCCGGGGCCCCTGAAGACGTTGGGGGGGGGCATTCAGCCCAAAATTACCCATGACCTGCAACCGGAAATCATGGCGGCGTTCTACATCGTCTTTTGGGTGAATTCGCTGCTTGTCGTCATCTTGTTCAAGCCAGAACGGTTGCTTGGGTTGTTGCTGTTTTATGCCTTTTTGGCTCTGCTTTCTGGGAGTATGCTGTCGGCCTCCGGTGGCCATGGGACGGCCGCCGCTAATGCCTCGCTTGTCCAAGTGGAAAAAACGGCTCGCGTCGGCGCCTATGAGACAGCCATTCTGCGGGCACAAAAGGCCGCCGACCTGAATCTCTGGCTGGGCGAGAATGGGTTTGCGCCACTGCCGGAGAATGCCGTCAAGATTGTTGACGGTTATATCGCCGAACACTGGGTCTTTTCGGCGGTCAAACTGGTGCGCGAGGATGCCGGGGCAAATGCGCCCCATCCCTTGAAAATGGTCTTTCCCGCCAAGGCGCCGGTGTATCCCCTGAAGCTTACCGCCGTTGCCGGCGACAGCACCGCTTTTGAGATCTTTGTCCTGGCCCAGACCGGCGTCTCCTGCGATCTCTTGAAGAAGGAGTTCTCCGACCGGTTTGTCACGCACCAGGAAAACTCTGACAGTGAACAGACCACCTGGCGGCTCAGCGGTGTGAGTTCAAAGCTCAACATCCGGCATCCCGTTCTCTGCGACATGATGTGGGATGGATGCGTCTTGACCAAGTTTTCCGGTTCACTCCGGTCTGGGCAAATGACACAGGACATCCGTTTTGGCGAACAGCCGTTCAAGCCGGTCCGGGAGCATTTCTATTCCCACTGCGGTGCCCGTTCACTGGCGGTTCTGGTTTTTATCTGGGCTTGCGGCGGATGGTTTTTCCTCTCCTTGCTGCCCTTTGCGTCCAAGAAACCCAAAGACTCAGCGTCTGTTAATGGCTATCTGGCCCGGGTTTTCCTGCCGCCGGCCTTGTTGTTGGTGGTGGCGGCGGGCATCCTGTACCTATGCCTGCCAAAGCTAGACGATGCCGGACTCACGTTTTCCCATGACCGCTGGCAAGGGCGAAGGACGGCGGCAAAATTACGGCAGGAGATTGCCTACCTGATTTCCCAGCAGCCCGACAAGCAGGGTGACATCGGCCAGAAATCCGAACGCGAAATTGCCGCCTTGATCTTGCGCGGGCCGTTCGCTTCCCCCAAGCCCGGTTTGCTCGTGGAGGACAGTCCCGGCAATTTTACGGTCGAAAAAAAGGGGAAGCAGGTGCTTATCCGCACGTACGACCATGACGGCCGTCCCAATCTGTTGGAGTATTGAGCCGTGACGCCATCGTCCTGGGGATTGTGGGCAGTGCGCGGCGGCTCCACGCCGGCGCTGGCGGTGGCTGTGGGGGGGCGGTTTGTTCTTACTTGTTTTCTTCACCGTCCACTGGGGTGCTGATTCCGCGGGCCGGCTTGTGCGATCAGTCATTTGCCGATCTGCCAAAACGCGCTATCTTAAGGGGTGAAGATTGTCGACAATCGACAATTGTTGTGCCCGGTGCGAAGCCAGGCCGGGGGCGGGCCCCGGGAGACGCCGGGCACCCGTCATTTTTCAGCATCCAATACGGAGGAACCACCGCCATGTCCGTCACCCATCTGAATTGCATCAACGGCGCCTGGGTGCCCTCCGCCGGGGGCGAGACCTATGAGCAGCGCAATCCGGCCGATTTGACCCAGGTGACGGCGCGCTTCCAGAAATCGACCCTGGCCGACACCCGGGCGGCCGTGGCCGCCGCCAAGCAGGCGTTCCCGGCCTGGGCGGCGCTGAGCGTCTACCAGCGGGCGGACTATCTCAATCGCGCCCTGCAGCTGATGAAGGAGCGGATCGAGAGCATTGCCGCGGTCATCACGGCCGAGAACGGCAAGACGCTCAAGGAGGCCCGGGGCGAGGTGGTTTCCGCCATCAAGGAAATGGAATTCCAAATCAACGAAGGGGTGCGGCTGGGCGGCGAGATGCTGCCGACCACCCAGGCCGGGGTGCTGGCCTACCAGATCCGGCGGCCCATCGGCCCGGTGGCGGTGATCGCGCCTTGGAATTTCCCGTTCAACGTTCCGGCGCGCAAGATCACTCCGGCACTGATGGCCGGCAACACCTGCGTGCTCAAGCCGGCCCAGCTGACCAGCGGCGCGGGGGTGGAGTTTGTCCGCCTCTACGTCGATGCCGGCCTGCCGCCTGGCGTGCTCAATCTGGTCACCGGTTCCGGCAAGCTGATCGGCGATGAACTGGTGACCCATCCCGACATTCACGCCATCACCTTCACCGGCTCGACCGAGGTGGGCATGGCGATTCATGAAAAGGCTGCCCCGGGGCTCAAGCGCACCCAATTGGAAATGGGCGGCAAGAATCCGCTGGTGGTGATGGCGGATGCCGATCTGGAGGCGGCGGCGGCCTCGGCGGCGCTGGCCGCCTTTGCCTGCGCCGGGCAGTGGTGCATCTCCACCAGCCGGGCGCTGGTCCATCGCAGCGTGCTGGCGCCGTTCCTGGAGCTGCTCAAGGGGCAGGTCGCCAAGATCGTGGTCGGCGCCGGCACGGAGGCCGCCACCACCATGGGGCCGGTGTGCGGCGAGGCGCAGTTGAAGGGGGTGTTGAAGGGCATCGAGAAGGCGAAAGCCGAGGGCGCCAGGCTGCTGTGCGGCGGCGAACAGCTGACGGCCGGCGGCAAGGGCGCCGGCTGCTTTGTCGCGCCGACCGTGTTCACGGAGGTCACGCCCGAGATGTCGATCGCCCAAGAGGAAATTTTCGGGCCGGTGCTGGCGGTGATGGTGTTTGACGATTTCGAGGAAGCCGTCACCATCGCTAACGGTGTCCGCTACGGCCTGGGCGCCTCCATTTATACCCGGGACCTGGCGCAGGCCATGGCGTTTGTCAACCGCATCGAGGCGGGGCTGGCCCACGTCAACATGCACACCGCCTACAAGGAGCCGCAGTTCTCCTTCGGCGGGGTGAAGCTCTCGGGGCACGGCATTCCCGAGGCCGGCAAAACCGGCATCGAATTCTTCACCGAACACAAGACCATCTTCATTAAGCCCGTTGCCTAGTCCCTTGTAACGCTTAAAATTTTGGATTCACCACGAAGCCACGAAGTGCACGAAGTTGGATCGAAGAATGCGTTTTTGTTGATAAAACTTCGATTGGGCTTCGTGTCCTTCGTGCCTTCGTGGTAAAGAATTAAAGAGAAAACACCATGGCCAAGCTCAAAAAACTCAAGCCCGTCTTTGACTGGGCGGAAGTCGTTGCGGACGAGAAGGACTGGACGGCCGCGCCGCCCGCCGCCCTGCGGAACCTGCTGTTCCAGATGTGCCTGATCCGGCGGTTCGAGCGGAACCTGCTGGAGTTGAAGAAGAACAATCTCATCCACGGCCCGGTCCACACCAGCATCGGCCAGGAGGCGGTGGCGGTTGGCACCATGGCGGCCCTGGGGCGGGCGGACGGCATCGGCGGCACCCACCGGGCGCACCACCAGTACCTGGCCAAGGCCTGCTCCTATCATCTGGCACCGGCATTCGACCCGGTGGCGGACGAGTTTCCCGCGGCGTTGAAGCAGGCGATGGCGACCCTGCTGGCGGAGATCATGGGGCTGGACGCTGGCTGCTGCCGCGGCCGCGGCGGTTCCATGCACCTGTGCGATCCCAAGATCGGCGTGCTGGGGACCAATGCGATTGTCGGCGGCGGCATTCCGCTGGCGGCCGGCGCGGCGTTTGCCGAGAAATACCGGAAGAGCGGCAATGTGGTCGTCTCCTTTTTTGGCGACGGCGCCACCAACCAAGGGGCGTTCCATGAGGCGCTGAACTTGGCGGGGCTGTGGAAGCTCCCGGTCATCTATGTGCTGGAAAACAACCGGTACGCGGTGGCGACGTCGCTGGCCGAATCCTCGGCGGCCGAGGAGCTTTCGGTCCGCGCCGCCGGCTACGGCATGACCGGCCGCATCGTCGACGGCAATGACGTGCTGGCGGTAAAGGCCGCCATCGCCGGAGCCGCCCAGTCGTTGCGTGGCGGCGACGCCCCGCCGGTGTTCATCGACATGAAGACCTACCGCGACTTCCATCATGCCGGCGACATTCCCGGCAGCGCCTTCGGCTACCGCTCCCGCGAGGAAGAGCAGGAATGGAAGGAGCGGGATCCGGTGGAGACGTTCAGGCGCGGCCTGCTGGCCCGCGGCTTCCTGACCACGGCCCAGGACACCCAGTTGCAGCACCTTGTGGACGGCCTGGTGGCGGAGGCCACCGGGACCTGCGTTGATGCCGGCGCCATCAAGCCGGCGCTGCTGCCGGTGCCCTCCTCAATTGCGGAAGGGCTGCGCGGCTCCGGTGCGGAGTTCGCAAACGTGTGCTTCTCGGAGCCGGAGGCGGTGTCCGGCCCCCGCAAGAAAATGAAATATGTCGAGGCGATTGCCGCGGCCACCGGCCGGTGGCTGGAACAGGATCCGAGTGTCTTCGTCCTGGGCGAGGAGGTCGGCCACATGACCGGCGGCCCGTACCTGGCCACCAAGGGGCTGGCCAAGCGCTTCCCCGGCCGGGTGCTGGACACTCCGATCTCGGAGGCCGGTTTCTGCGGTTTGGCCGGCGGCGCCGCCATGAACGGCCTGCGCCCGGTGGTGGAGATCATGTTCCCCGATTTTGCCCTGGTCGCCGCCGACCAGCTGTTCAACCAGATCGGCAAGCTCCGCCACATGTACGGCGGCCGCAATGTCGACATGCCGGTGGTGGTGCGGACCCGGATCGCCGTCGGCTGCGGTTACGGCGGCCAGCACTCCATGGATCCGACCGCGCTGTTCGCCCTGTTCTCGGGCTGGCGGATCGTGGTGCCCGCCACCGCCGCCGACTATGTCGGCCTGTTCAACACGGCCATGCGTTGCAACGACCCGGTCCTGATTGTGGAACACCACGAGCAGTACAACCAGGTCGGCGAGGTGCCGGAAAACCTCGACTACCACATCCCCTTCGGCAAGGGCCGGCTGATGGCGCCGGCTCCGACGTGACGGTGTTGACCCATTCCTTTGCGACCACCCTGGTGGCCCAGGCTGCCGCGGAACTGGCGGCGGAGGGCATCTCCGTCGAGGCGATCGACCTGCGGACGGTGAGCCTGCCGGACATTGATTACGCCTTGATCGGCCAGTCGTTCACCAAGACGGGCAGCCTGGTCATTGTCGAGCAGTCGCCGGCCAGCAACTCCATCGGCGCCCGGATCGGTTACGAGTGCCAGCGGCGCTTCTTCGACCAGCTCGACGGCCCGATCGCCACGGTCACCGCCGCCGACATCCCCACCCCGGTATCCAAATGGGCCGAGGCCGCGTCGCTGCCGTCGCTTGAACAGATCAAGGCCACCATCCGCCAGGCCGCCAAGCGGCAGCTTTGAAGAACGTCCAACATTCAACGCTCAACATCCAATTTCTTTTCAGTGTTGGGCGTTCAATGTTCTTTTCGAAAGCCGAACACCGAAGACTGAAAACCGGACATTCCCACGGGGACGCCTAACGTCACCTCCGGGATATATTTTTCCCTCATGCGCGCATCCCGCCCCATCCATCATGACTCGCTGTCGGACGGCGTCTACCAGGCGCTGTTTGACGACATCGTCAACGGTCGCCTCCGGCCGGGGCAGCGCATCACCGAGCAGGAGATCTCCGCCGGCCGTGGGATCAGCCGGGCGCCGGTCCGTGAAGCCATTGCCAAGCTGGCGGTGGACGGTCTGCTGCGGCTGGTGCCGCGCAGCGGCTGTTATGTCTGCACGCTGACCGAGCGCGACATCGAACACATCTTTGACATCCGGGTGCGCCTGGAGACGCTGGCCCTGGACTATGCGTTTGACGCTTTTGACCGCGCCCAGCTGGCGAAGCTGCGGGCGAAGATTGCCGCCTGCCAGGAACGCCGGGACGAACGCAAAATGCTTCGCGAGGAGGAGCAGTTGGACACCCTGTTCCATGCCACCATCCTGGACGCCTCCGCCAGCCCGTTGCTGCAAGACCTGCTGGGCAAGCTGCTCGCCCGGGTCCGGGTTTTTCAGGCCATTGGCTCGCGGGATCCCGGCAAGGCCCGGGCCGCCCTGGAAAACCATGTGGCCATCCTCGATGCGATCCTGGCCGGCGACCGCCCGGCCGCCCGGCAGCTGCTGCAGGAACACATTGAAGTGGCCCGGAAAAACGCCGCCGGTATGGCCGAGTTTTTTTCAGGCAACGCCGGCTCCGGCGTTGCCTGAAAAAAATGTCAGGTTGAAGGTGATAGGCCAGTCCGTTGCAAAATCTATGACCATTCCCGTTTCTAGGTCTTCCATCAAGCATGCCTTGGCCGGTGTTCAGGCAGGGCCAAAGGCCCGATTTGATAATAGCCTGGGGCAGCGCCCCAGGTTTGCGAAAAGGAGAAGCCGAGGGCTGAAGGCCCGTTTCATGAAACGCCCCTTCAGGGCTCAAACCTTATTGTCGCCTTTCCTGGGGCGTTGCCCCAGGCTGAGATAAAGGCGCGCCGTTGGCGCTCAAAAACGCGCTTTGCCTGACGGCGCATGGACAATGTGCCCATGCCTGCAGTAACGACGTTCCGTTGTATGATGTTACGCATAACGCATCAAACTTCGCGGTGACCGCGAAAGGAGAGGTATCCAATGATCAAGAGCATGAGCCACGCCGGGCTGAGCGTCACGAACATGGCGCGGTCCCTGGCCTTTTACCGCGATTACCTGGGCATGCAGGTGCTGATGGAACTGGACATTGCCGACGACCGCATCGCCCGCGTGGTCGGCATTCCAGGCGCCAAGTGCCGGATCGTCCATCTCAAGCTCGGCGAAACGGTGTTGGAGCTCTTCGAGTACAGCCACCCCCGCGGCGAGCCGTTCGCCCCCAGGATGCGGCAGTGTGACATCGGCTTCTCCCATGTCGGCTTCGAGGTGAACGACATCCACACCCATCTTCGCGAGATCAAGGCGCGGGGGCTGGAGATGCTGGGCGAGGCGGTCGAATTCCGCCCCAACGTCTGGGTCGCCTATTTCCGGGGCCCCGACGGCGAGGTCGTGGAGTTCCGCCAGCAGCCGGAAAAACCGGCACGCTGAGAGCCCGTAAGCCGTCCGGCGGCGGTGGACCGGGTGGACGGCGTGGACCCGGTGGACGAGGGGGGATGCCCAATGCCCGCCGCCCTTGGGTGCGGGCTAGGCCGGATTGGGCCGTATTAGTCCACGGTGTCCACTGAGTCCACCGTGTCCCTGCACCGCCTTGCCCTCCTTTGCGGCCCCCGTGGTGTTTATTGTCCGCCGGCTGCAAGCTTGCCGCGGGGTGTATATTTTTGGCCTTTGTTGTCATCACGCCAAGAAAGCCCCGCCCATGGACCGTTCATTCTACGAAAACCCCCTGTCCCAGCGCTATGCCAGCCGGGAGATGAACCACAACTGGTCGCCGGAAAAGAAGTTTACCACCTGGCGCCACCTGTGGGTCGCCCTGGCCAAGGCGGAACAGGAACTGGGGCTGGCCATCACCGACACCCAGGTCGCCCAGCTCGAGGCGTTTCAGGACCAGGTCAATTTCGAGGTCGCTGAGGCCAAGGAAAAGGAATTGCGCCATGACGTCATGAGTCACATCCATGCGTATGGCGAACAATGCCCCGAGGCACGCCCGATCATCCACCTCGGCGCCACCAGCTGCTATGTCACCGACAACACCGAGTTGATCCAGATGCGCGACGGCCTCGTGCTGCTGCGCGGCAAGCTGTTGGAGGTGTTCCGGCGCCTGGGCGGCTTTGCCCGCCAGTACCGCGACCTGCCCACCCTCGGCTTCACCCATTACCAGCCGGCCCAGCTCACCACCGTGGGCAAACGTGCCTGCCTCTGGCTCTACGACCTGCGGCTCGACCTCGATGCCATGGACCGCCTGATCGCCGACCTGCCGTTCCGCGGCGTCAAGGGCACCACCGGCACCCAGGCCAGCTTCCTTGAGCTGTTCCACGGCGACCACGACAAGGTCAGGGCCCTTGACCGGCGGGTCACCGCCATGATGGGCTTCCGCCACAGCGTCCCGGTGTCCGGCCAGACCTACACCCGCAAGCTCGACTTCCAGGTGCTGTCGGCGCTTTCCGGCCTGGCCCAGTCCGCGGCCAAAATGGCCACCGACATCCGGCTGCTGGCCAACCTTAAGGAGATTGAGGAACCGTTCGAGCGCAACCAGGTCGGCTCCAGCGCCATGGCCTACAAGCGCAACCCGATGCGCTGCGAACGCATCTGCGGCCTCTCCCGCTTCCTCATGAACCTGGCCGACAACGCCGCCCAGACCCATGCCGCCCAGTGGTTCGAACGCACCCTGGACGACTCGGCCAACCGCCGCCTGTCGCTGCCCCAGTCCTTCCTGGCCGCCGACATCATCCTGTCGCTGCTCGCCAACGTCACCAAGGGCATGCAGGTGTGGCCGCGGGTCATCGCCAGCCACGTCCAGGCCGAGCTGCCGTTCATGGCCACCGAGGCGATCCTGATGGCCGGCGTCACCGCCGGCGGCGACCGCCAGAACCTGCACGAGGCTGTCCGCCGCCACTCCATGGACGCCGGCCGCCGCGTCAAGGAGGACGGCCAGCCCAACGACCTCCTCGAACGCATCGCCGCCGATCCTTTGTTCGCCGCCATCCGCGACGAACTGCCCAACCTGCTCGATGCCCGCCGCTTCGTCGGCCGTGCCCCCGAACAGGTCGACGACTTCCTGGCTGAATACATCGATCCCGTTATTCAAAAGGATAATCTCGAAAAATTTCTTGATGACAAAGTTGAGGTATGATGTTTGGAGTTTGGCGCAAGGTACGGAAGTATCGGGCGGATTTCGTCCCGTAGGGACTGAATGAAAATAGGCAGGGGCTTCAGCCCCTGTTCCGAAAAATGAAACGAAGGCGTGCCGTAGGTACGCCGCGGTTCGCCGCGTACCTAACGGCACGCGAAACGGGGGGGGCAAAACAGGGGCTGAAGCCCCTGCCTATTCCCGCCCCGTCCCGCTGGGACGGGAAAACCGCAACCGTTGAGTTCAGCAACTTCGCCCAATTCATTGCTTTCCGTTCCACCTCCGTTCTCATGCCCAAACGCGCCGCCATTCACACGCTCGGCTGCCGGTTGAACCAGGCGGAGAGCGCGCTGCTGGCCGGCCGGCTGCAGGCGCTCGGGTTTGAGCTGGTGGACTGGGGGGCGCCGGCGGAACTGCTGGTGCTCAACAGCTGCACCGTCACCGGCGCCGCCGCCCGCAAAACCCGCAACCTGCTGCGCGCGGCACGCCGCCGCTTCCCCGACGCCTGGCTGGTGCTTACCGGTTGCGAGGCGCAACTGGCGGCGGCCGCCGCTTGGGCCCAGGCCGCCGGCGCCAATGCCGTCGTGCCCAACTCCCTCAAAACCCAACCCGAAACCTGGCTGCCGCCCGCTGTTGGGGCCACCCTTTTGGAAAAGGGTGCTCCCCAAACCCCTTCCCAAAACTTTTGTTCATTTTTACGGATTCCGCAGGCAGCCCGCGGGCGATTGGCCATGATTGGAGCTGTGGAGCTGCCTGCGGAATCCGCAAAAGGCACAAACAGGTTTGACGGAGGGTTTGGGAACCGCCTTTCCTCAAAAGGGGGGTCCCAAGCAGCGGGCGACGCAACGGGTGGGCTGGCTTTGTTTCGCGAGGCCGGGGTTGGCTTGTTCCGCGACCATACCCGGGCCAACCTCAAGGCGCAAGACGGCTGCGACTGTCATTGCGCCTACTGCATTATTCCGCAGGTGCGCGGCGGGCCGCGCTCGCGGGAGCTGGCCGACGCCGTGCGCGAGACCCGGGAATTGGTCGCCCGCGGCCATCGCGAGATCGTGGTCACCGGCGTCAATCTCGGCCTTTATCGCGACGGTGCCGCGGGGCTGCCGGAACTGCTCGCCGCCCTGGCCGCACTGCCCGGCGATTTCCGCCTGCGCCTTAGTTCGCTCGAGCCCGGCCCTGCCGTCGCCCCCGTGCTGGAACTGATGCGGCGGCAGCCGGACCGTTTCTGCCGCTTCCTGCACCTGCCGCTGCAATACGGTTACGACGCCATCCTGCGCGCCATGGGCCGCCCCTACACCGTTGCGGAGTTCGCAACCCTGGCGGAACAGGCCGTGACGGCGGTGCCCGGCCTGTGCCTGGGCACGGACGTCATTGCCGGACTGCCGGGCGAGACGGATGCTGTTTTTGATGAGTGCCTGGCCTTTGTGCAGCGGCTGCCGCTCGCCTATCTGCACGTCTTTCCGTTCTCGCCGCGCCCCGGCACCCGCGCGGCCGCCATGCCCGGGCGTCCCCCCGAACGGCTGGCCGGCGAACGTTGCCGGCGTCTCACGCTCGCGGGCGACCGGTTGGCCGCCGCCTTCCGGCAGAGCCAGCTCGGCCGCCGCGCCACCGTGCTGGTGGAGGAACAGCGGGACGCCGCCGGCCACCGCGTCGGCCTTTCCGACAACTACCTGCGCGTCAGCATCGAGGGTGGCCCCGGCGATCCCGCCCCCGGCACCTGGTGCGAGGTGCGGCTCGCAGAAGCAACCCCTGACGGCACCCTGCAAGGCCGGTGCGGACTTTGAACGGGTGACGAGCGGTGACGGGAAAGTATTTTTGAAAAAGGGAAGTTGCTTTTGAATCCTTGTTTTGCTGGAAAATTTATTGGATTTTTGTGATTTTATTTAATTGTGTTCACCAGGCTCGCCACTAATACCTAACGCAATTGGTTTAAATCCCGCCCAGCCAAAACTATTTTTGCCGGTTTTATCCGCGTCATCCGCGAAATCTGCGGTGAAAATGGTTTTTCAGGTCACCGATTTCTCTGTGGCTCCAGGTCTTCGTGAGCGGCCTGGGGGCGGCGAATCCCCTTGATTTTAAAATTTTTGCCCATCCAGATTCGCATTTTTACCTTCATGTGCTATTATAATAACCGGTTTTTTAATTGTCACTTCACAAAAGGGGGATGCCAACATGTTAAAGATAAAAGAAACACACGAGGACGGAAAATGGTTTGATATTATTCTCTGGCGGACCAATAAGAATAGAATTTTTTTCGAGGTTATCGATCATAAAGGCAGCAGCTATAATTATATCGGCAAACCGGATAGTTATAAAAATTGTGTTGCCGCGATGATGGAGATGGCATTGGCTCATCCGCCGGGATTGGCACAAAACGAAAAACTTGAAATACAGAACGCCTATTTGGAACAAGCGTGCAAGATCATTCGGACTTTAGAGGAAAAACAAGCCAGGATCAAAGAAAATCAGCACTATTTGAGTTCATCCAATCAAAGCCGAAAAGGGAAAGGCAAATGACGGTTGACGAGGCTGCATCCGAGATGATTCCCGCAACCCCCGGGGCTGGGGAGCCTGTTGCCCCGGCGGCGGTGCCACCGGGCACTGGGGCGCCGCTGCTGACGCCGGAGGAGGCGCGGGTGTTGGGCAGCCTGGTGGAGAAACAGCTCACCACGCCGGACTATTACCCGCTGACCCTCAACGCCCTGGTCGCCGCCTGCAACCAGAAGAACAACCGCGACCCGGTGGTCGAGTACGATGAACGGACGGTGGTCCGCGCCTTGGACGGCCTGCGCGGCAAAAAGCTGGCCTGGCTGACCTCGCCCGCCGGAACGCGCGTGGCCAAGTATGAACATCGCCTGCACGAAAGCCGTCCCTGTGTCGGCCGGCCGGAACTGGCGCTGCTGGGCGTCCTGCTGCTGCGCGGCGCCCAGACGCTGGGCGAACTGCGGACGCGCACGGAGCGGATGCATCCGTTCCCGACTCTGGAGGCCGCCGAAGACACGCTGCAGCGGCTGATCGTCCGCGACGAACCGCTGGTGGCGCGCCTGCCGCGGCTGCCGGGACACAAGGAATGCCGCTTCGTCCACCTGTTCTGCGGTCCCCCCGAAATGGCGCCCCTGCTGGCGCCCCCGCCCGAACCCGCGCGCCTGGCCCTGGCGGCCGAGGACGCCCGCCTGGCCGCCCTGGAAGCCCAAGTCGCCAGCCTGCGCGAGGAACTCGCCGCCCTCCGCGCCGAGTTCGCCCAATTCAAAGCCCAATTCGGCTAATGTTGGGAACCCCCTTTTGAGGAAAGGCGGTTCCCAAACCCTCCGTCAAACCTGTTTGCTGCCTTAAACACGGAGGGCGCATTTACCACAAGCCCATGCTGGCAAATCATGGCACTTGTGCGTGTGGGCTTGTGGTAAATGCGCCCTCCGGCATTAAGCAACAAAAGTTTTAGGAAGGGGGATGCAGAGCGAACATGTGAGCGACCCGGCAAAGCCGGGGCTGCTGAGCGCGAAGCGCGGGGGGAGCACCCTTTTTCAAAAGGGTGGCCCCAATATTTTGATCTTGTCGCGGCGTTGGGCGAGTTCGCGCCAGGTGGTGAGGATGATGTTTTCCTCTTTGATGACCCGGCGGACTTCCGGGTCCAGCATGGCGTCCAGTTCGGCCTGGCGCATGGCGCCCGAGCCGGAGATGCGGCCAAAGGCCGGCGTCACCCGCGTGCAATGGACGATGAACTGGGTGATGCCCGGCTTGAGCGTGCGCAGGAACGCCATGACCTGGGCCTTTTTCTCCTCCGGCCGGGCGCAGCCCTGGCCCGTGTGCAGGTCGTCAATGACCGGCAGGCCGGCGGCCCAGGCCTGCCGTCCCATTTCCCGGGCGGCCTCGACTTGGGCGGGATTGCTTTGGGCGACATACGTGAGATGCCCGCCGGGAACGAGCACGGGAATGTGCTTTTCGGCGCCGACCTTCAAATAGCGCTGGAAGAAAGCCGGGGAGGCGAACAGCGTGCCCATGTGCGAGTCCAGGTGCGTGGGTTTGATGCCCAGGGTCAGGCAGCGGTCAAGCTGGGCGCGGATTTCGGTTTCCACCTCGTCGGGCGTGGCGTGGGCCACCACCGCCGCCACGTTTGGCCACAGGCAGCCTTCGGTGTCCACCAGGCCGGGCACCGCGCGCTTGCCCGCCACCGGGCCCCAGCGGTAGCCCCGCCATTCCGACGTGAGCGTGAGGTGGATGCCGGCGTCGGTTTCGGGGTGCTGCCGCAGGTACTCGGCGCAGGGGCCGACCCACGGACAGGGGAACATGATGCTGGCGGAGGTCGCGACCCCGTTCTCCAACGCTTCTCGTGTGCCCTGGTTGGAGTCCGGCGACAGCCCCGCGTCATCGACATGGAAAATCACCACCCGCGCCCCCCGCGGCCAGCCCAGCCGTTCCGCATACGTCGGGACGGGAGCGGTTTCGGGAAGGGGAACGGCCGCCGGTGCGGACTCCGCACCACCGGCCTGGCCGCCCAGGGACACGGTGGCGAAGAGCACCGCCGTCAGTCTTAACCCGTTTATGGTCATGCTATTTCTGCTCCGCGTGTGGGGACGGAGAAAGATAACGCATGTTTACGGTGTTTCATCTGATCGCCTGGCGCGACATGGAAAAGCCAAGTCAACGGCGTTGTGCCCAGCCACCTTGGTGGGGGAGCGGGACTCGATGGACTCCCTTGACTGGAGAGACCGGAGTGTGTGTTGTCCCCCAGCTCCGGTCTCGCCAGTCCCTCCAGTCACTCGCGTCCAAACCGCACGTTCAGCGTTAGGAGGTGCGTCCGCTGGGCTGGTTAATTCATCATGAAGTGCATGAAGACCATGAAGGCTTTGGGATGCAGCATGGCCCGATCTTTGATTTTGGCCTGCCTGCTTCATGCTCTTCATGACCTTCATGGTGGAAATGAATGATTCGGGTTGGGGGCCGGGTTGGGGACGGGCAACTGTTTCCGTTGTGCCCATAAAAAACATGCTATTTTAAATAATAGTTGGAGGTAGGCATGCCAACGGTGATGCGCATTGGCGCTTATCGGTTTCATTTTTTCTCTGACGAACGGGGTGAACCGCCGCATATTCATGTGGCCTCCGGTGATGACGCATGCAAATTCTGGCTCGATCCGGTACGCTTGGCGACGAATACCGGCATGGAGCCCCACCGGATACGCGAGGTTGAACGGTTGGTTTTTGAGCACGCCAGTTTTTTCCGGGAGAAATATCATGAGTTCCACCAAGCGTGATGCACAACCTGGCGCAACCCCGGTGGCCGTGCGGGCTTGGGCTGAAAGCCGCATGATTTTTGTGGAACTGGCTGATTACCGGGTCATTGGGTTTCCCGCAGACCGGTTTCGGATCTTGCGCCAAGCCACGGAGGCTCAACTCAGGGGGGTGACGATACGGGGGCATGGCACGGCGTTGCGGTGGGAAGAGTTGGACGAAGACCTGACGGTCGCCGGGATTGTGGCCGGGCGGTTTCAGTTGCCCATGCCGGAGCCGGTGACCGCCATGGTGGCGGAGCCGGTGGCGGCCTATCGGACGTGACGGTTACTTGGGGGGACCTTCAAGGCGGGGTGCCGGCGGCAACGTCGCGGCGGCCTGCCGGAGCTCGGCGGTGAGTTGCCGGACCAGGCGCGCCTCCTTCGTGCTGGCGGCGCACGTCTCAGCATCGACTTGGAGCAAGGTGTCGCGCCGCATCAATTCTTTCTCTCGTTGTTCCAGGTATGGCCGGCTCAGGAGCGATAGGACAATCACGCTCAGTGAGAGAAGCGGCACCAAGGTGCGGGCCAAACTACCATGATAGAAGCCAAACTCGCGGCGACTTTTAAAGGAGCGCAGGGCGTCGAACGCGAACAGCCCAAGCCCGCTCCAGGTGAACACAAGCAGAGCCCAACTGGTGAACGCCAGCCAGCCATTTTGCGGCGTGCTGTCATGCAACGACGTTAGTTGCCATGACAGGCTCATGGCCAAGAGGATGGTCATGAGGCATGCGGCTCCCCACCAATTACGGCGACTCTGGGGCACGGGCATGCCGAGTTCCCGGCACCGACGCCGGACTACTTGGGCGGCCAGCCGCAACGGCAGGGCGGCAAGCAACAGCGAAAGCAGGGTAAGTTCCGTCAGCAACACTGGCGTTCCCGAAAAAAACAACGACCATCCCAGGCTGTAGTTATGGCTGTTCCATGGCAGCCAGCGGGTGTACAGGTAATAGCCCAGGACCGGCAACAGTGTTCCGTAACCCATTACGTAAGCGATGTCGCGCCAACCGAGCATCAACCGCAAGGGGATGAGTGTTTCGTCGGTCGCTGTCAACCGCCACCGTCCGTAGACGAGGCCGCACCCGGCCATGCAGAAGAAGAGGCACAGGATTGCCCAAGCCAGCATCAGCCGTTCCACCTGGAGGTATTCCAACTGTCGGATCGGGGCAAGTTCTTCGGCGGTCACTTGAACGCCGAGACCTGCCAACAACAGGTAGGCCAGCAGGCTGCCGGATTTTTGAATGGTTGAGTTGTTGAATTTTTTCCGTACCTGCCGCCAAGCCGCCACCGGCTGGCTCAGTCTTTCTGCCTCCCGTTGGGCCACTTCCGCCTCTTTGGGGCGGCTGATTTTTCTCCACATCTCCGGCGCGTCCGTTTGGCCAGTACACAGAAGGCCGTCAATTTTTACGATGTCGACCAGGGAGACGCTATCCATGATGAGTTGCTGGGTCAAAACCCGCCAAGCATGAAGGTAGGGTTCCGCCTCGTTGAGGGGATGTCCTTCCCGGATGAGCAGACCCGCATACCAAATGGCGGTGTCGGCAAGAGTTTTCAGACTGTAATCATGGGGTGGCAAGGTGCTTAAAAGCAGGCTGAGTTGATCCACTTTCTCCGGCATCGTTTGCGGCTCGCCCAAAAGGGACAGGCGTTCCTTCAACATTTCCCGCACATACCGCCGGTATTCCGGTTTGGCCATTCCCGTTCGTAACAGGGCCATTGCCTGGTCGAGCTTGGCCCGGTCTTTGATGGTCCAAGTCAATTCCAGAGGATCGGATCGCGGCGGTTTTTTGCCAGTTGGGAACAGCTTCAGTCTGGATGTCGGCTTATACTCGACGGTAATGGCATGTTCTAATAGTCTATAGGCCAAAAGATAATCGAACCTGGCATTGGCCGAATCCAGTTGCTGGCCAGCGGCAATTGCGGCGTCCAGTTCGTCGTTGGCCTTGGCATGAACGGGGAACTGGTTCAGATAGTGGTGCAAATACACCTTGTTTTGGGGATGCGCCTCCCAGATCGCCCGCTGTTGTTCGGATGGGGTAGAGCGCCGGAGATCGCCATCCAAAATCAAGGTCTGGTCTGGTGTGAAGCGGGGCTGGTTCCCGAACCAGTTGGCGGGTAACCACCTTGCGGCAAGCTGGCAACTATGAACAACGGGCTTTTCGTGGATCCACAAGTTTATGGCGTTCCATGTAAACAGGGGAGTAAGGTCAAGGGCGTACAACGTTGCCGTAATGAACGCCGGTATCAGCAGCCAGCGCTCCAGGCGCCGGAGGCGGGCCCGCCGTTTTATGCGCGTTCCGTTGGTGGCGGCCAGTTCGGCGGCGACGGTGGCGGCCGGGGCCAGGCCAGCCAATACGTGCGCCACCGGATCTGCCGCTGCCGCCTCGTCCCCGGCCGCCGTTTTCGTGGTTTCGGCCAGTTGGGCCTCGATTTGGGAGCGCAGTTTTGTCTGCGCCTCAAGCTCCAGCTCACGGTCGGTGCGCAGACCGGCGGTTGCCGCCACCAGATAACTCTCAATCCGTTCGTCGGTGGACATGCGTGAGATTATCCCGATCTTTCGCCGGCTATTGATTGGTGGCGGCAGATTTTGCGGCGGCGGCCAACCGTGGAAAGGTAATGCCGGGAGGTTCTGGCGTCTACCATTCGCCGGCGTCAACGGCCCCCACTGAAGTGGGAACTCCGAACCCGCACCGCCCCCGGGGGGACTCCTTCTTCAGGCGGTGCTTTGCTTGCGCAGGATTGTGTCAGGGACAGGTGCCGAGGTGCGCCTTGGTGGGGGAGCGGGACTCGATGGACTCCCTTGACTGGAGAGACCGGAGTGTGTGTTGTCCCCCAACTCCGGTCTCGCCAACTCGCGTCCAAACCGCACGTTCAGCGTTAGGAGGTGCGTCCGCTGGGCTGGTTAATTCACCACGAAGTGCATGAAGACCATGAAGGTTGGGGGATGCAGCATGGCCCAATCCCAACTTTTTATCAGCCTGCTTCATACTCTTCATGGCCTTCATGGTGGAAATGAACCATCAGAGGTTTGTTTTTCCTCCTGCCGTCCAGTAGAGTTCCGCCTTGTGCCCGGTAAAGCTCATCCCTTTCACCGCGAAGGCGCAAAGGACACGACGTTTGATCGACGCGCTTCACATGAAACCGACTCTCTACATTTTTTCCGGTCTTCCCGGTTCTGGCAAGACCACCCTTGCCTCAAGGCTTGCCAAGGCCTTGGCCATACCCTATTTCCGTCTTGATACGATCGAACACGGGATGCGGCAAATCTGTTCGCTAAAGGTCGGGGGTGAAGGCTATCGCCTGACGTATAGAATCGTCGCCGATAATTTGAAGATCGGAAACGATGTCGTGGTGGATTGCGTGAACCCATGGGCGCTGACGCGCAGGGAGTGGGAAGCCGTGGCAACCGCCAACGACGCGCAATACCTCAACCTTGAGGTGGTTTGCTCGGACCGGGAAGAGCATCGGCGGCGGGCCATCTCAAGAGTATCCGACATCGCGGGTTTTGAGTTGCCGACCTGGGACGAAATAACCCAAAGAGACTACCAGGCATGGACGGAAGACAGAATGGTCATTGAGACAAGCAAGAAGGGGATTGATGACTGTGTCGCTGAAGTGCTGAAGAAAATTGGAGAAAATAAAAAAGACAATGCCTGACGCTGATTATTGTATGTTGGAGCGTCTAAGGTATTGGGATGTGAATATCCTATGAATATATCAATTGTAAGTTCAAAAGATGCCGACCTCATTGCCGTTTTAAATGAGACGGTGCAGCGCCTTCACCAGGAACGTTATCCGGCATACTTTAAGGCGTATGACTATGAAGTGGTGAGAAAGTCATTCAAGGAGATGCTTGAAAAGGACAATTGGTTCGCTTATGTCGCATACGACGCTGACCAACCCATTGGCTATATTGTTTTTTATATACGAAACTATGGCGAGAATCCATTTCGGTATTCCTATAAGGGGATCAGTGTCGATCAATTGAGCGTCATAAAAGAGTATCAAAACCGCGGCATCGGGTCGCAATTGATGAAAAAAGCCGAAGCCATGGGGCGTGAAATCGGGGCAAGCCAAATCGAACTGACTTTTTGGGATAAGAATACGGAAGCCAAAAAATTCTATAATAAAAAAGGATTTGAGGAAGGAATACACTTTGTAGTAAAGCGATTCTAGGAAATAACGTTCTGTCGCCAAGGCTTGGCACCGCCCGTCCTCGGGTGGCCCGGTGACGTTCCATCGTTTTTGCCTGGCTTGGTTGATTCACCATGAAGCGTATGAAGGCCATGAAGGGTTGGGGATGCCGCATGGCCCAATCCCAGATTTTGCCTGCCTGCTTCATGCTCTTCATGGCCTTCTTGGTGAGATGAATGATCCGAGTTGCCGTGTACTGCGATAATTGCCCTTGTCACCCGTGCGTGATACAGTGCGGCCAAGGCAACGCAATTGATGCCTTTTCGGAACAGTTCAAGGGTGTTGTGGTTAGACATTAATATCATGCTGGTGTAAGTACACAAAAGACATGAAAGAAAAATGTTATCTCTGCGGATCTACGGAGAACATCACTCGGGATCATATACCGCCTCAAGGGTTATTCGTCCCTCCCCTCCCGTGTAACCTTATCACCGTTCCCTGTTGTCACGCCTGCAACGACTCATTCAAAAAGGACGATGAGGCGGTTCGTGTGTTCTTTTCTGCGTATCGATGGCAATCGGACAAGGGAATGTGGATTTGGAAAAACAAGGTAGTGGAGGCAACATTTAAGAGAAGTCAAAAGCTTGCACAACACGTTATTTCTTCTCTTCTGTATCTGCCGGTACAGACTGAAAGGGGCGTTGAAGTCATGCCGGCAATACAGTTTCCCGTCGGTAGGATGAAACGGTGGATGATCCGCATCACCAAGGGACTTCTTGCGGAATATTACCCGCATATCAACTCAATAGATATGCATTTCCATGTCCAGCAGGTTGTTCCTTCGCAAGAGATTGCCGATTTCATGTTTGCTAATCTGCAGTACGATGAACGGGGCGACGGTGTTTTTCGTTTCTGGCGTGCCCTCGTAGAGGATGACCCACATTATTCGGGCATATGGTCATATGTCTTTTATGATGGAATGTGTTTCAGTGTGACGCACAGCAAAAACGCAAATGACCTCCAGAAACTGTGTGGCGACGGATAGTGGCGCCAATGAAGCATCGGCGAGGGTCTGCTATTGGTAACCATAGAGCGGAAAATGAGGAGTCGGGTTAGTGCGAATTGTGGTGCGCCCGCCATCAGCGGTTTTCGCCCAGTTGCCCATCTGAATACAGGCAGGCGTTGGGCCGTTCTTGCGCAAGCATACAAGCCTTGTATATTCATGGCGAGAGGTATTTATGCGCACTGTAACGGTCAATATTTCGTTCCAGGGCAGTCTGTTGGCGGAGATTGACGCGGAGGCCCGGCGCGAATCCCGCAGCCGGTCGGAGCTGTTGCGGGAGGCGGCACGGATGTACGTCCAGCGCCAGCGCCGCTGGAGCGGCCTTTTCCAGCTGGGAGATGCCCTTCAGGAACGGGAACCGGTCACGGAACTCATGGTGGCCGACGAGATCGCGCAGTATCGCGCCGGGAAAAAGACGCGCCGTTCATGAAGGTGGTCTGCGACACCAATGTTCTGGTTTCTGGTGTTCGCTATGGGGGCAATGCCCGCCGGATTTTGGCGCTGGCCGCCCGCGGCACCATCACCAATCATGCCTCCGCCGAGATCCTTGGCGAGGTGGAAGCGGTTTTGTCGCGCCCCAAGTTCGGCTTCACGCCGGAACTGGTAGTGGGGATCGTGGAACTTTTCCGCGACACGTTTGTGCTGGTTTCCCCGCGCGTTGCCGTGGATGTCATGGAGTCTGATCCGGATGACAACCGGATTTTGGAAGCGGCGTTGCAGGCCGAGGCCCAGGTCATCGTTTCCGGCGACCATCATCTGCTGGCACTGGGCACGTGGCGGGGCATCCGCATTCTCTTGCCCGCGGATTTTCTGCGGATGCTTGATGGAAATGAATGATTCGGGTTGGGGACGGATAACGATTTCCCCGGTTGGGGCGTCGTCCCGAAAATCACTTTTTGGGTTCGGCGCTGGGCGGTGGTGGCGGCGCCTCGGCGGCCAGGCGGATTTCATTGATCAGGCGCTGGGTCAGGCGCGTCTCGGTGGAGGTGATCCCGTCACCATTGGGAGCGATGTGGATGAGCGGGTCGCGCCGCACCAGTGCATGTTCCGTCACGGTCAGGTACGGTTTGCCTAGCAGGGACAGGGCGATGACGCCCAACGCCAGGAACGGGATCAAGGTGCGGGCGAGGCTGCCATAATACAGGCCAAAGGCGCGGCGGCCAACCAGGCCAGCCAGCAGGGTGCCGAGCGCCGCCAGGCCCAGGCCGGCCAGGGCGACCAGACTGGGGGTCAGGACCAGTTCCAGGTTTTTGGGGATTTGCTCGCCGTTTCGCACGAGGACGATGAGCCAGGCCAGGCTCGCCGCCACCCCGAGCATGGCCAGGCTGGCGGTCACCCACAGGACGGTGCCGCCGCGGGGGGACGGCAGGGCGATGCCGAGTTCGCGGCAGCGGCGCCGGACCGCCCGGGCCGCCAGCCGCGCGGTCACGCCCAGCAGCGCCAGCAGGAGCAGGGCGGTTTCCGCCACCAGCAGCGGCCAGCCGACGCCCAGGCCGTACTCCCGGCCGTTCCACGGCGCCCAGCGGGTGTACAGGTAATAGGCGAGCAGCGGCAGGAGCGTGCCGTAGGCCAGCACGCGCAGGGTGTCGCGCCAGCCGGGCAGCAAGAGCAGGGGAATGGCCGCGCCGCCGGCCGCCGTCAGCCGCCACCGCCAATAGACCAGGCCGCACCCGGCCAAGCCGAGCAGCAGCCAGCCGGCCGCCAGACTCAGCATCACCCGTTCCGCCATGATGTAGTCCAGGCACCGGCCCGGTTCCAGATCCTTCATGGGAATGGGTTGCCCAATGGCCGGCAAGAGCATGGCGGCCAAGATGCTGCCGCGCGCCTTGACATTCTTGGTCACCTGCGGATCGGCGGTGCGGGCTTGGTTGCGAAAATCGGCCACCGGCCGGCCCAGCCGCTCCGCTTCGCGCCGGACCTGTTCCGCCCGGGCCGGCTGGCCCGCCAGCCGCCACACGTCCGGCGCATACTGACGGCCCATCTCACAAATGGCGCCTGTAACCAAGGCGTCGATCAAGGTGAAACTGTCGCCGTTGAGCTGCAGAGCCAGGGGGCGCCAGGCCTCGAGGAAGGGTTCCGCCTCCGCCGCCCGGCCCTCCCGCACCAGGAGATCCGCATACAGCCAACTGGCCCGGGCCAGTTGGCGCAGGCCGGACAGGTCAGGCAACAACACGCTTGCCGCCCTGGCGATTTGGTTCACGTTTTCGGCCATCGTTTGGGGCTGGCCCAAGATGCGCAACTGTTCCGCCAGCATCTCCCGGCTGTAGCGCCGGTACTCCGGTTTGGCCAGCCCCGCTTGTAGCAGGGCCATGGCTTGGTCCAGCTCGGCCCGGTCCTTGATGGTCCAACTGTAGGCGTACCGGGGCCGTCCGTCCGCATTCTTGCCCGCCGGTTTTTCGGCAACCACGACTGCGTGTTCCAACAAGTTGGCGGCCAGGATGTAGTCAAACCGGGCATTGTCTGAATCCAGCTTCCGGCCTTCGGCAACCGCGGCTTTTAACGATTCATCGCCGGAGTGGCCGGACAGGAGCCGGGTCAGATAGTTGTGGAAGTAGACCCGGCTTTCCGGGTGCGCCTCCCAAATGGCCCGCTGTCTCTGGATGCGATCCGGGCGCTGAAGGTCACCGTGCAGGATCAGCGCCTGGTCCGGGGTGAGGCGGTGGCCCACCTTGAACCAGTTGGCAGGCAACCAATGCGAGGTGGCCAGGAACTGAATGCCGCGCCTAGCGGGACGGTTGCCGTCCCATAACACATTGTCGGTGAAGGATAGCGGTGAGAGGTCGATGGCATACAGCGCCGCGATGACCGCCGCCGGCACCAGCAGCCAGCGGCCCAAACGCTGGAGACGTGCCCGCCAGCGCATGCGTGACTGGTTGGCGGCGGCCAGTTCGGCGGCAACGGTGGTGGCCGACCCCATGTCGGCCAGGGCGTCCGCCACCGGATCCGCCGCGCCAGTTCCGGCACCGGCCGCGGCCGCCGCATCAGCCAGCCGTTCCTCCAGATGGGAACGCAGTTCCGCCTGCACGTCGAGCTCCAATTCCCGGTCGCCTCGCAAACCCGCGGTCGCCGCCGCCAGGTAGTTCTCTATCCGTTTGTCAGTGGACATGGCTCGGCTCTTTCCTTCCCATATGTACCCAAGTGATGTCGGTTAGGAACCCCCTTTTGAGGAAAGGCGGTTCCCAAACCCTCCGTCAAACCTTTTTGTGCCTTTTTGCGGATTCCGCAGGCCGCCTCGGTTGTCCCAATCGTGGATTGCTGCGCTGGAGCGGCCTGCGGAATCCGCAAAATGAAACAAAAGTTTTAGGAAGGGGCTTGGGGAGCACCCTTTTTCAAAAGGGTGGCCCCAACATCATCCGACAGGATGGTTATGCACCTGCCAGCAGCAGGGCGTTGACAGCGTGGCTGACGACGGTCCATTCGGCGGTTTTGTCCTTGAGGACGGCGAGCCCCTGGCGGGTGATGCGGTAGTACTTGCGCTGGCGTTTGTTGTCCGCCTCGACCCATTCGCTCTCAACCAGGCCGTCGCCGGCGAGCTGGTGCAGCCACGGATAGAGTGTGCCCTCCTTGTAGGCGAACACGTTGTTGGTGCGCCGGTTCACCTCCTTGATGATCTCGTAGCCGTACATCTCGCGCTCGCTGAGCAGCTTGAGGATGACCGGCACCACCGTGCCCTTGATCAGGGGATTGGATGTGTCCATGACGTGTACTCCCGACTGTCCCCGGCATCCGGTTCCGCCCTCGCCGGGTTCGGCGCGGGGTTGATGCCTCGGATACCAATGTATTATACATCGAATTTCGATGTATGCAAATTGGGAAGCCGCCCGGCCGCGGGCGGACGGTTGGGTGCCGGAGCCAACAGCCCCCACTAAAGTGCGTTAGGAAGTGCGTTAGGGACAGGTACAAAGGTGACAGTCCACCCACTGAAGGGGGAACTCCGAACCCGAACCATCCGAGTTTGGAGTTCCGTCTTCAGGCTGGCGCGGTTGGCGATGGGTTCTCTTTTTAATGAGCAATAAAAATGCGCATTGTTAAAATAATTAAACTTTTTGATCAAAAAATTTGCTTTGTTTAAAAATATGCATATAGTGGTTTCGTATGAACGACCTGAGCAGTTACGGCACGAACAAGGTGATCCGGCTGGGCCAGCGGATCGTGGCGGAGATCGACCGCGGCGTTTACCCCCGTGGTTCGCAGTTGCCGTCCCAAAACGAACTGGCGGCGAAGTATGCGGTGTCACGCCGCACCGTGCGCATGGCGGTCGACCTGCTGAGCCAGAAAAACTATCTGAACAAACGCCACCAGCGTGAAATCCTGATTCCAGAGACCGCTCCCGGCGGGGTCGGCATTGCGCAGATCGCCTTCATCGCTCCCGCATTGTCGGGCGACACCAATCCCTACCTCAAGGGGATTGAGGAAGTGTTGGACCATGATCGTTTTTCGCTGGCCATTTACGCCACCCAGTCCAATCTTGACCAGTACCGGAAAATGATCCGGAATGTGGTGCGCCAGCAGCCGGCCGGGGTGGTCATCATGACGGTGTCGGAGGAATTGTGCGACCTGCACGGGGAAGTGCTGGCCGCAGCCGGCATTCCGACGGTCACCCTGGGGCAGGAAAAGATTCCCGGCCTGCCGTGCGACGCCGTGCGTGATTCGGTCGATGACAGCATGGCCCAGCTCGCCGCCTTCATAATTGAGCACGGCTACCAGAAGGTGTGTTTCTTTGGCAACGAGCCGGCCAGTGCCTCGCAGGAGACCATTGCCGCCCTGCGGATGAACCTGGTCGCGGCCGGGAAGACGCTGCCGGACGACCGGCTCTATTTCTATCCCGCCCCCCGCGGTTATGCCGATCCGCCGGATCCGTACAGCGACGCCCGGGAACACATGGCGCGGCTGCTGGCCGATGGCTTCCGTTGCGACTGCCTGGTGTGCAGTCACGATTACCCGGCGGTCGGCGCCCTGGCGGCGATCCGGGACGCCGGCATCGCCGTGCCCAAGAAAATGGCGGTGTTGTCGGTGCTGCAATGCGCCGTGGAAGGGGTGTCGCCGCTCAGGCTCACCACCATTGACAGCAACCGGCGGCAGCAGGGGCGCAAGGCGATGCAACTGCTGGCCCGCCGGCTGGACGGTTACCGGGAAGGTCCGGAAATCCATTATATCTCGACCCGGCTGGTCGAGGGCGAGACCACCTTATCGAGACCGGCGGATGGGCCGCTGGCGCTCCATGAGACAGCAACAAGAAAGAAAAGGACTCGGTCATGAAAACGACACCTGCTCGCGACATGGAAATGGGGCGGCCACAGGACGCATTCATGAAAGCGCGGAGCCAGCTGTTGGGCTGGAGCGCTTTTCTCCTGATGGGCGGTGCGGGAACGGCCGGTGCCGTCATGCTCGCCGACTTCAACAATCCCGCCACGTGGTCCGACGGCTGGACGTTCGCCAATTATGGAGAACCCAAACAACAGGCAACATGGACCAGTTATGAGGGCGATGGCTCCCTGCTGACGTACTTTTCCTCCACGCAGTGGAACGAGGTCACGCTCAACTTCTCCGCCCAAGACTGGAGCAGTTTCAATCAGCTCAACATCGCCGCCAAAACCGCGGACCCCGGCAACACCGGTTATTTCCACATTCGTCTTTTGGGACCTTCCTCTTCAACGCTCTTTGAGACGGGAAACCTCAACATCACCGACACGTGGAACGATTTTAACCTCAACCTTGCGGAGGTAAATCGCACGTCCGTGACTGGAGTCAAACTCCTTTGGCATGGAACATGGGCTTCTCCGGCAACCCGTCCTTTTTACTTCGACACGCTTGAGGTGGTGCCGGAACCCGCCTCCTTGGCCTTGCTGGCCATGGGCGGGCTGGTACTGCTTCGCCGCCGGCGGTGATTGGCGCCCGGGTCATCC
>JBAZJM010000027.1:0-25631 GCA_041651315.1 Lentisphaeria bacterium
TGGGGATTGGGTGGTCGGGGAGACGGTCAATTTGAATGGGCTCCACAATTCAGAAAACGCCGGTCGCGACCGGCGTTTTCTGAACGCGCCACCAGCACGGCCAGCACGGCCAGCGCGCAACTGAGTGCCAGCCGCACCGGGTCGGCGCGTTCCCCGAACACCACCAACGAGACCAGGACGGCCAGCGGGATTTTCAGGTTGTTCATCGCCGCCAAGACGCCCGCATTGACCAGACGGGCGCCCCGGTTCCACCAGAAAAAGCAGACCCCCGAGGCGAGCACGCCCAAGTAGGCCAGGATGGCGGCCTGGGGCAGGGTGAGCCTGACCAGGACCTGGCCGTTGCCACCCGCCAGCAGGAGCACGGGCAGGGCGGCCAGCACGCCGCCGAGATACAGCCAGGCGAACAGCTGTTCCTCGCGCAGCGCGGAAAGCTGTGGGAACAGGGCCCGGTAGCGGGTCTGCCCCCAGGCGAAGGCGGCGTTGGACGCCTGCACCAGCAGGAACCCGGTCCAGGGCCGGGGACCGCCCGTGCCGTGGCCCACCAGCAGCACGGCGGCGCCGGCCACGGCCAGCAATGCCGCCAGCCAAAAGCGTGCCGGCAACGCCCCCCGGCCGAGCCGTTCCCAAAAGGTCACCCACAATGGCGTGAAGATGGTGAACAGGGCAACTTCATGGGCCGAAAGCCGGGCAAAGGCGGCCAAATAACACAGGTACATCAGGCCATATTGCACGGCGCCGGTGAGCGTCAGGGCGCCGGCCAGGCGTGCCGGCAGGCGGCCCGGCCGCCAGAACGGCAGGAACACTGCCAGCGCCAGCAACAACCGGAGCACCGTGATGGTGGCGGCGGGCATCCCGGCCAGGTGCGTTTTGATCAGGCCGAAGGAGAAGGCCCAGATTACGGAGACCACGAGCAGGTAGGGCATGGAGGGGCTCCTGGGCGCGGGCCGGCTTGGCCGGCTTCACTGGGCCGGGCGGCCCGGCAGGGTGCCGAAACGGCGCCCGGGGCGGCGGCTCACAGTTCCACTTGAATCCCGACCTCCACCACCCGGTTGGGCGGAATGTGGAAATATTTGGAGGCGTCGCGGGCGTTGCGTGAGAAGAAGGCGAAGAGGGCGCAGCGCCAAGCGGCCATCGGCGGGTTTTGCCGGCGGATCAGCAGGGTTTCGCGGCCGAGGAAATAGGTGGCGGCCAGCGGGTCGAGGGTTTCCCCGTTGTTCAACGGCAGCCGCTTGAGGGCAATGGGAACGTTCGGGGTCTCCTGGAAGCCGTAGCGCAGGTGGATCCGGTGAAAGCCGTGTCCCAAGTCGGTGGCCTGGATCCGGTCCTGGTCAGCCACGAAGGGGATGGTCTCGGTGCTGACGGTCAGGAAAATGACCGTCTCGTGGATCACCTTGTTGTGCTTGAAATTGTGCAGCAGGGCGCGCGGCACGCCCTGCGGCTGGCCGGACAGGAAGATGGCGACGCCGGGCACGCGTAGCGGCTTGGCGCCCACCACGTCGCGCAGGAAGACCTGGTCGGACAGGACGGACTCGCTGAACTTGACGGCGAGCAGCTCACGTCCTCGGCGCCAGGTCATCATCACGGTGAAGGTGAAGGCCGCCACCGACAGGGAGACCCAGCCGCCGTCGCCGATCTTGAACAGGTTGGAGGTGAAGAACACCCCGTCCATCAGCACGAACGGGACGCCAAGCGCCAGCGTCGCCGCCCACGGCCAGTGCCAGACCCGGCGCATCACCACAAACAGCATGCTCGAGGTGAACAGCATGGTGGTGGCGACGGCCACGCCGTACGCCCCGGCCAGCCGGTCGGACTGGCGGAACGCAAGCACCAGCACGATGGTGCCCAGGCACAGCAGCCAGTTGATGACCGGAATGTAAATCTGCCCCATGCGCTCGGCCGAGGTGTGAATGATGGCCAGGCGCGGGAAATAGCCCAGCTGCACCGCCTGCGAGGTCATGGAAAAGGCGCCGGAAATGACCGCCTGCGAGGCGATCACCGTGGCCGAGGTGGCCAGGACGACCAGCGGCAGCACCGCCCAGCCGGGGCAGAGCCGGAAGAACGGACTGTCCACCGCGGTCGGATCCGACAGCACCAGCGCTCCCTGGCCGAAATAGTTGAGCAGCAACGCCGGGAACACCAGGGCGAACCAGGCGACCCGGATCGGCTTGGCGCCAAAATGCCCCATGTCCGCATAGAGCGTCTCCACCCCGGTGAGCGCCAGGAACACCGTGCTGATGGTGAAGAAGGCGCGCCAGCCGTGGTTGAGGCAGAACTGGACGGCATGCAGCGGGTTGAGGGCCGCCAGCACCCCGGGTTCACGGATGATCCAGGACAGGCCAAGCAGGGCAATCACGGAAAACCAGACCAGCATCATCGGGCCGAACAGCGTCCCCACCGTCGCAGTGCCGCGGTGCTGCACCCAGAACAGGGCGACCAAAATGCCCAGGGTCACCGGCACCACCCAGGGGCCAAACCCGGCGTGGCGGGCCTGCAGCCCTTCGACCGCGCTCAGCACGGAAATGACCGGCGTGATCACGCCGTCGCCATACAGCAGGGCGGCGCCGAACAGGGCGATGACCGTCACCGCCAGCGTCCGGTGGCGGTTGGCCCCCAAACGGGTGCGGACCTGGGCCATCAAGGCCAAAATGCCGCCTTCCCCGCGGTTGTCCGCCCGCAGCACCACGGCCAGGTATTCGATGGAGACCACGACGATCAGCGCCCAGATGATGAGCGACAAGACGCCCAGCACGTTGGCCGCCTCTGGCCGCAGGGCGCCGGAAGCGGGAAAGCAGACGCGGAAGGCATACAACGGGCTGGTGCCGATGTCGCCGAACACCACGCCCAGCGCCGCCAACGTCAGCCAGGGCAGGCGGGGGGAGCCTGTTTCGGGATTGGACATGCGCGGAAATATAGCGCCGGATGAGGGAGGGCGGAAGCTTTGGATCGCGAAAGGGGTGCTTGTCCGTTTTGCAAGGACGGCCACGGGGTCAGGGTTCGTCCGAGCCCGGAACGTCAGTGACGGGTCAAACGAAAGCAGAAATGGGGAAAGTTGAAAGCAAAAATTGATGCAAATTAACCGCAAAGACCGTAGAGGTCGCAAATACAAAACAATACCATAGCCGTCCCATGGGAGGCCACAATTAATCCCGTGCCCGAACTGCCATTCCTTGAAATAAACCGCTGTTGACCGGTCACTCACGCTCCCTGCGGTCGCTGCGTTCCCGGCTCTGAAAGGCGCAGATGACGGGTGGCGTCGATCACGGATCTGACGAACGGGGCAAAAGGTAATCTTCTATAGTACACGGCGAGGTTCGCCTCCTACAGCCTACAGCCTAAAAAGCTTCCTCCCAGCGAAGTATAGTACGCCCCCATGCGTCCGGACATCTGCCTGTTGTTTCTCAATTTTCGCACCGCCCGGCTGACCGCGGCGGCGGCCCGTTCCGCCGCTGCCGGGACGGCGGTTCCCGGCCGTTTGCGCCTGCTGGTGGTGGACAATGGTTCCGGCGACGGTTCGGCGGAACAGCTGCCCGCCCTGCTGCCGCCCGGGGCCGAACTGCTGGTGCTGCCCGCCAACCTCGGCTTTGCCCGGGCTGTCAACGCCGGTCTCGACCGGGTCGGCGAGCCGCTGGTCCTGGTGTGCAATTCGGACATTGAGTTTGGCGCCGGTGCCATTGACCGGCTGGCCGACGCCCTGGAGGCTGATTCCACGGCCGCCCTGGCCTGTCCGCGTCTGCTGCGTCCGGATGGTTCCGAGCAGGCTGCCGTGGTGCCCGAGCCCCGCCTCTTTTGGGAGCTGACCAACCGCAGTCTCGCCCGGCGTTTGCTGCGCTACGACCGGCAGCAGACCGGTCCCGTGCCCAGCGTGGTCGGTCCCTGCATGGCCGTGCGCCTGGACCGCCTGGCCGCCGCCGGCGCGGCCGGAACGGCGCGGCTGGACCGTCTGGATGGCCGGTTCTTCTTCTTCTTCGAGGAGACCGACTGGTGCCGGCGCCTGCGTGCCGCCGGCCGCCGCATCCTCTATGTGCCGGCCGCCGCCGTGATCCATCTCCAGGGGGAGAGCGCCAATCGCACCCCGGCCCGCGCCCGCATCCAGTTCTATGAGTCACGCTACCGCTATTTCCACAAACACGGCGGGGCCGCCGCCGTCGTGCTGCTGTTTGTGGGGCTGTGGTTGCGCCTGACGGTGGACCTCCCGCTGCAGGCCCTGGCCAGCCTGGCCGGGAACACGCGGCGGCTGGCGGTCACCGGGCGCCTGTGGTTGTGGCACGCCTTGCTGTGCCGGCCCCGTTGGAGCTTTGAGCCGCCCGGCTGGAAGTAGTGGCGGCAACGGCTATCTTGCTTCCGCATGTTTTGGGCCGCCGGGACGCGTTCCGTGCCTCGCCGGCGGCCCCCCGAGTAATGACCATTTTTCGAGCCGGAGGGAAAGGGCGATGATGCAACGGAAACTGCGCATGGGCATGGTGGGCGGCGGCAAGGGCGCCTTCATTGGCAATGTCCACCGTATGGCCGCGGTGCTGGACGGGCGGATTGAACTGGTCTGCGGCGCCTTCAGCTCCGATCCGGCCCGTTCGCGGGAATCGGGACGCGATCTGTATCTGGTTCCGGAAAAGCGCTGCTACGGTTCCTATGCCGAGATGTTCGCCGCTGAGCTGAAACTGCCGGTTGGCGAGCGCATGGATTTTGTCTGCATCGTCACCCCCAACCATCTGCATGCCCCGGTTGCCTTGGCCGCCCTGGCCGCCGGTTTCCCGGTGGTCTGCGACAAGCCGATGACGCTGACCGTGGAGGAGGCCGACACCCTGCGGGACGCCGTCCGCCGCAGCGGCCTGCCGTTCTGCCTCACCCACAACTACACCGGCTATCCCATGGTCAAGCAGGCGCGCGAACTGGTGCGCTCTGGCCGGCTGGGCGCCGTCCGCCGCGTGGTCGTGGAGTATCCCCAGGGCTGGCTCGCCACCCGGATTGAGGAGGGCGGCCAAAAGCAGGCGTCCTGGCGCACCGATCCCAAGCGCTCCGGCGCCAGTTGCTGCATGGGCGACATCGGTTCTCACTGTGAGAACCTGGCCGAATATGTCACCGGCCTGAAAATCCAGGAACTGTGCTCCGACCTCTCCACCTTCGTCAAGGGGCGCGAACTGGAGGATGACGGCAACGTCCTGCTGCGCTTCGACAACGGTGCCCGTGGCGTGCTCTTCGCCAGTCAGATCGCCGTCGGCGAGGAGAACCCGCTGCGCATCCGGGTCTACGGTGAGAAGGGGGGGCTCGACTGGCGCCAGGAGGACCCCAACTCCCTGGTGCTGATGTGGCCCGACCGTCCCCGCGAAATCCTGCGCACTGGCGCCCCCGGAACCAGCCCGGTGGTTGCCTACAACAGCCGCATTCCGGCCGGCCATCCCGAGGGCTTCATTGAGGGGTTTGCCAATCTTTACCGCAACTTTGCCACGGTTTTGGCGGCTCGCCTTGCCGGGACCTCCCCGGACCCGCTGGCCGTCGATTTCCCGACCGTGGACGACGGTGTCCGCGGCATGAAGTTTATCGCCGCCGTGGTTGCGAGCTCCCAAAATGGCGGCCGCTGGACGCCGCTGGCCGGATAAAAGCGCGGCTGCGCGCCAAAAGGGCTCATGGAAGACGTGCTCGGACAGGTGATCGGGGTGCTGAAGGCGCGCCGCCTCAAGGGGGAGCGCCGTGCCTGGCTTAGCCCCGAGGCCCGCGCCGCCCTGGCTGCCTCCGTTGCCCCAGCACCCCGGCCCCGGCCGGAAGCCGCGGTTGCGGTCTCCGCACCGGTGCGTCCGGTTCCGCCGCCGGAATTGGACCGGCCGGCGGCCGCGCCGGCGCGGTCGCCGGCGGTGGAAACGCCCGTTCCCCTTGCCCCCGCCCCGGCCGTTTCGCTGCCGTCGCTGGATTTGAGCGGCCGGTCGTTGGAGGAGGTCCGGGCCGCCGTCGCCGCCTGTTCCCGGTGCGATCTCTGCCGCGCCGGCCGCCGGCAGACCGTGTTTTCCGACGGCGACCCCCACGCGGAACTGATGTTCATTGGCGAGGGGCCGGGGGCGGATGAGGATGCCCAGGGCATCCCCTTTGTTGGGGCCGCCGGCCAGTTGCTGACCAAAATGATCGAGGGCATGCAGTTCCGCCGGCAGGAAGTCTACATCTGCAATATTGTCAAGTGCCGGCCGCCGAACAACCGGCAGCCGACCCACGAGGAGGGCGAAGCCTGCCTGCCGTACCTGCGGCGGCAGATCGAACTCGTCAAACCCCGCTGCATCGTGCTGCTTGGCTCCACGGCGCTGTGGCATCTGCTGCGGGCCAAGGGCATCACCAAGACGCATGGCCAATGGCAAAAGTTCAACGACATTCCCGTCATGCCCACCTATCATCCGTCCTTCCTGTTGCGGGTGCCGGAGCGGAAACGCGAATGCTGGAACGACCTGCAGCAGGTGATGAAGGTCTTTGGCAAAAGCCCGAAGCCGCCGGCGGTCCCGGCGGCGGCCGCCGCCCCGTGAGCTTCCGGATCCCGTAGCCGTATGTCGTTTTCAAGTACCAGGCGAAAATCCAGTTCAAGCGCATCACGTTGACGTGTATGGGAATTTTTCATGACGGATTTTGAAAAACCGGACGAGACCCCATGCGAGCTTGGCCGGTGCCGGCGCCTCTGGATCACCCTGTGCAGCTGGGGATTGGGCTGGCGCCATTCGGTGTTCACCCTGCATCTGCGCGGCAAATGGCGCCGCTTTTGGCTGATCTGGCTGCAGCCGGGATATGTCAAGAAAAGCCTGGCCCGGCGCCGCGGCCATTGCCACCAGTGCGGCACCTGTTGCGCCCTGGGGTTTGCCTGCCCCATGCTTCATCCCGGCCGGCTTTGCATGGTCTACAAGGGGTATCGGCCCCATTCCTGTGTCATGTTCCCGATCGACGAACGCGATCTGGCCGATGTGGTCGCCGCCGGCGGCCATTGCGGTTTCTCTTTTGTGACGGATGAAGCAGCCCCGGCGGCGGCCCCCCCGGAAACGCCGGCGGGCTCCAAGCCGGAAGCCAAGGGTGCTTGATTCCGCACCGAGGCCGCCACCGATTTTTTGAAAAGGAAGCAGCGCATGCCGGTCACCTATCAGGACTACTACCAGATTTTGGGCGTGCCGCGGACAGCGTCGCAGGACGACATAAAAAAAGCGTACCGCAAGCTGGCCCGGCAATGCCATCCGGACGTCAACAAGTCCAAGGATGCGGAGGACAAGTTCAAGCGCCTCGGCGAAGCCTATGAGGTGTTGAAGGATGCGGAATCGCGCCGCAAGTACGACACCTTGGGCGCCAATTGGAGGGCCGGCCAGGAATTTACGCCGCCGCCCGGGTGGGACTTTTCCGGCTTTGGCGGCGGAGCGCGGCCGGGAGCGCGGCCGGGAGCGGGCCCCGGCGGCGCCCGCGGTGGCGCCCGGCACATCCGGGTCGAGGACTTGGGCGGGGCCGGCGGTTTCAGCGATTTTTTCGAGACGCTGTTTGGCGGCCACCCCGGGGGCGCCGGGGCGGGCGGCCACGGCTTTGGCATGCCGGATGACCGCTTTGCCGGCGACGACTGGCCGCAGGAGGGGGCGTCACAGGAGGCCGAACTCACGGTGTCACTGGAAGATGCCTATCATGGGGCCACCAAAACCCTGACCCTGACGGGAGTGGAGGCGGATGCCCGCGGCCGGGCCCGCCCCACCACCCGCACCTATCAGGTCAAGGTTCCCCCCGGCACCACCGACGGCAGCACCATCCGGCTGGCCGGGCAGGGGGCCGGCGGCAGCGGCGGCGGGGCGGCGGGCGACCTGTACCTGCATGTCCGGGTCGCGCCCCATCCGCAATACCAGGTCCAGGGGCATGACCTGCTGCACGTGTTGGCGGTGGCCCCGTGGGAGGCGGCCCTGGGCGGCCCGGTGGCCGTGCCGACCCTGGACGGCCCGGCCCGCCTCACCCTCCCGGAAGGCACCTCCAGCGGGCAGCGGCTGCGTTTGCGCGGCAAGGGGTTGTCGCGAAAACGTGGTTTGGAGCGCGGCGACCTGCTGGTGGAAATCCGCATTGAGATGCCGCCCCGGCTGACCGCCGAGGAACGCCAACTCTTCCAGCGTTTGGCCGAGGTTTCCCACTTCACGCCACGCGGCGGCGGCCACTGAACGCCTCGACGCGCCCGGCAGTGACGGCTGGGCGGGGGGGCGTTGCGGAGTCCGCAGCGGGGGGCGGAGGGGGCGCTTCGCCCGGCCGCGCCGCGGCCGGCAGTAGTTCCGGGGACGCCTCGCGGTCCCGGGGCACGCCGGCCAGCGGCAACACCCGTTCCCCCACCACCTTGACCTTGAACCGGCGCTGGCCGCTTTGCTTGTCATCCCACTGGTCGAGTTTGAGGCGGCCCTCGATGAACACCGGCGCCCCCTTGTGCAGGCGGCCGGTTTGGGCGGCATCGTCGCTGCCACCGACAAAGTATTCCACATCGATGAAGCTCACCTCCTCCTTCTTGGCGCCCTGGCGGTCGGCATAGCGGCGATTGACGGCGATGCGGAGTCCGCACACCTGGAGGCCGCCCGCGACGTCCCGAAATTCCGGGTCGCGGACGAGATTGCCGGACAGCAGCACTTTGTTGAGGTCGTTCATGGGGCCGGTTCCTTTTGGGGCGGGCGTTTGTGGGGGATACCGCCCGGCGGTGGCACCCGCGGCGCCGCCGATCAGTATGAGACATAAATAAATTAGTGTGTTTACCCAGTAAAACGGGGGCCGCCGGATTTTATTGTGTGCCCCCAAAACGGGCTGCGCAAATTTCAGCGGCTGGAACGACTTGGCGGCGGCCGGCCCCCGGGCGTTGAAACCGGCGCCGTTTCGGCGGTGCCGGCCGCCTGGTAAAATCAATATTTGATTCTTTTAAACGTTGCTGAATGCGGGTATGGTGTTAGTGATAAGCCAAGATATGATTATGCCAGGGAGGCGCTGGTGATGGATTTGACGTGGGACATTCTGCCGGCACCCGCGCGGGTGCCGGAACTGGATCCGGACTTTCGGCCGGCGGCGCTGGCCAACCGCGCGTTCCGGCACCGGGTGGCGGCGTCCGGTGCCGCCGTGCCGCTGGTGCTGGCGGTCGAGCGTGACCGCGGGCGGATTTCCCGCTTTGAGACACAGCTGTTCGCGCCGGACCATCCTGCGGCGGTGGCCAACTTGCCGTATGTGGAACGGTTGGTGAAGTTCCTGCTGTGGCAGTTTGGCGGCTGGAAACTCCATGTCGGCGGTCCGGCGGAGATCGCGGCGTTCCTGCGCGCCTGTTACGCCCCCGGCGGTTGCCGGCAGTTTGACGCCGAGTTTTGGTCGACCGTTTATTTGCAGCCGTTCTCCGTGGTTTCCGGGCGGCCGGAGGCGGTACCTGCGGCGACCCATGATGCGAGTGGTGCGGTGCGGCTGGACTGGCAGGGCTGGCGGATCGGCTTTGACCTGGGGGCCAGCGACCGCAAGATCGCGGTGGTCAAGGACGGCCGGCTGGCGCTCAAGGCCGACGGCTCGCCGCTGCTGAGCGACGAATTGGTGTGGGATCCGAAGCCGCAAGCGGATCCGGCGTGGCATTTCAACCAGATACTGGAAATCCTCAAGCTTGCGGAAGCCACCATTCACCAGGCCGATCCGGGGGCCAGGGTGTCGGGGATCGGCGGCAGTTCCGCCGGCATCTACGTCAACGGCCAGGTGCGGGTGGCGTCGCTCTTCCGCGGGGTGCCGCGGGCGCGTTTCGAGGCGGAGGTGGCGCCGCTGTTCCAAAAGTTGCAGACCGCCATGGGCGGGGTGCCGTTCCGTCTGGAGAACGACGGCGACGTGACGGCGCTGGCCGGGGCCATCGCCCTGCGCGATGGTGCCGTGCTGGGGTTGGCCATGGGGTCGTCGCTGGCGGCCGGCTACGTCGACGGGGACCGGCGGATTGCCGGCTGGCTCAACGAACTGGCCTTCGCACCGGTGGACTATCAGCCCCGGGCGGTCTGCGACGAATGGTCGGGGGACCGCGGCGTGGGCGCCAATTATTTTTCCCAACAGGCGGTGGGGCGGCTGATCCCGGCGGCGGGAATCGCCATGCCGGACCTGCCGGCGGACGCGCTGCCGAAGCGGCTGGCGCGCGTGCAGGAACTGATGGCCGCCAACGACCCGCGCGCCCGGCGCATTTACACGACGATCGGCCGGTACCTCGGTTATGCGGTCGCCCAATACGCGGAGTTCTACCTGCCGCTGCGCCACATCGAGATTTTGGGCCGGGTGATGACGGGGGCCGGGGGGCGGATCATCCTGGACGAGGCGCGCGCCGTGCTGGCCGCCGAGTTCCCGGAGCTGGCGGGGGCCTTCTCCTTCTACGAGCCGGACGAGCGGGAAAAGCGCCACGGCCAGGCCGCCGCCGCCGCCAGCCTGCCCTCCTGAGGCCGGCGGGGCCGTTGGGGACGCGGAGTTGGGCTGGGGGGATTTCCGACTGCGGTCGATCGCGGTTGGCCGCAGTCGATTGCAATCGATTGGGCACAACCTCAGGCCGGCCGGGAATTCGGCCGGGCGCGGACAAGCTGGGTGCCGGGTTCGCGGAAGGCGATTTCCACTTCCGGAACGGCGGCCGGCCACAGCCAGGTGCTGCCGCGCTCAGCTGTCACGCTGTCGCCTTGCGGAGTCCGCAGCTCGGCGCGGCCGGCGAGGACCAGCAGCAGCGACACCGCGCCTTGTGACCGGGCCTTCATGCGGGCCGGGCGCTCGCGCTGCCACCAGTCGACGGCAAATTCGGGCACGGGCGGGAGGTAACTCCGGTCGCCCCGGGCGCTGGTGCGGGGGCGCAGACGCGGCGCCCCCCCCTGGCGGTAGGTGAGCATGCCCAGCAGGGTCTCGGTGTCGATGAACTTGGGGGTGAGTCCGGCCCGGACCACGTTGTCCGAACTGGCCATGCATTCAATGATGGCACCTTTCAGATAGGCGTGCGGCTCGTCGGCGGCCAGGAACAGCGCCTCGCCGGGCTGGAGGTGGACCAGGTTGAGGAAATAGAGGGAGACGGCCCCGCGGTCGCCGGGGTATTGCCGGGCCAGTTCCAGGAACCATTGGTCGTGCGGCGTCCGCGGGCCGGCTTGGCGCACGGCGTTGACCTGGGCTTCGACCAGTTGGCGCATGGCCTCGGCCGGGGCCTGGAAAAGGCGGGCGTAGGCCGCCTTGAGCCAGGCTTTGGCCGGGCGGGCGGGCAGGTCGCCAAAGAAGGCGTGCAGCGGTGCCCAGCGCTCCAGGTCACGGCGGATGGCGGTGCTGGGGCGGAACTGGCAGAGGGCGTCGAACTCGCTGAGGGCGATGGCGATTTCCGGTTTGTGGTTGGCGTCCGGGTAATGCTGCGGCAGCCGGGCGTGCAGCCGGGCGGCAAGCGGCTTGTTCGGATGGGCCTGGATGGAAAGCGCCGAGCCGGCGGTGAGGATCTTCAGCAGGAACGGCAGGTCGCGTCCGCCGCCGGGCCCGAGCACGGTGCGCGGGTGGTGCCGGATGAATTCGGGCAGGGGGACGTCGCCGGTCGGGGTGACCACCGTGGCCGGGCAGTTCGGATGAGCGCCGATCCACAGTTCGGCAAACGGCTGGTCCGGTTGGGGCGCGACGCCGGCCAAGGCGGCAATCAGGGGATGGTGCCCGGCGGCGGGGCGCTCGCCCCAGGCGTAATGCTGGATGCCGCAACGCAGGGGCAGCAGGGACGGGGAATAAGAGTTTTCCTGGTGTTTCATATGAAGCACGTTTCCATTTTTTCAGTGATAACGAAGAAACGGTTTTGCCTTTGACCCGTCACTGTTTGTTCCGGGCTCGGATACCGCTGCTCTATGGCGCGGGCTTGGCGGGGGCGGGCGGTTCCAGGGGGAGATAGTCGCGGGTCAGGGTCCGCCCGGGGCCGGCGCACCACAGGTTGAAGCCGCGCGGGACCTGGTCGAAGTTGACGCTGGTGGTGCCACCGCAGGAAAAGAGCATGCCGTCAAGCGTGGTGTCCAGCTGGCGGTGGGTGTGGCCGGAGATCACGGCCCGCACGCCGTTGGCGCGGTACAGCTCCAGCATCTCCCGGCGCACCGGTTGCGGGTAATTGAAATATTCCGGTTTCTCGTCCGGGGTGGCGAGAAACGGCGGGACATGCCCGAACACCACGGCCGGCTGTTTGGCGGCGGCGGCCCGGACCAAAGTTTGGCGCAGCCAGGTTTGCTGGGCCAGGTACTCCGGATGATTGGCCGGCAGGGCGAGCGTCTGGGTGTTCAGGCCGATGAAGGTCCAGCCGTGGTGGTCAAAGGACAGGTTGTCCGGCCCGATCACGGCCCGGTAATTGTTCACGGCCGTGGCATGGGTGGGGAGTCCCACGTCGTGATTGCCGGGAACGCAGTAGACCGGCATCGTGAAGCCGGCCGTGATCTCCTTGAAATCCGGGTAGGCCCGGGGCGGGTTGCCCGCATCGTTGACCAGGTCGCCGCAGATGATGACAAAATCCGGCTTCAAGGCATTGATCCGGTCCACGGCCCGGCGAAAGGCGCGCCCGTCGGCGTCATAGCTGGAAAAGCCGAGCTGGGGGTCGGAGATCTGGACGAAGCGGAAGGAGTCGGAGGCGGCCGGCGGGGTGGCACAACCCGGGAGGACGGAGAGCAGGGTGGCGACGAGGAGCAGAAGGCCGGGGAGGTGGCGTTTCATAGAAGTGTCGGTGGTTTGCGGCAAGGGCGGGGCGGACTGAAGAATGGTGTGGAATACTATAATCGGAGCAAGGCGGCCGTGTTGTTGATTTTTTGAAGGATTGGCGATATCGTCAAACCAGATCCTGTCGAACCGTTGATTTGGCATCGGGAGGCCGCCATGCCATTGTCCCCCATCCGCATGGGCAGCGTGCTCCTTGCCATCCTTTGGTTGGGCACGTCATGCTCCGCCGAACCACCATCCCGGAAGGACACCGCCATGGCCACCCCCGCCAGCGACCGCTTGGAACTCAGTGACGCGGAATGGCAACAGCGGCTGACGCCCGAACAGTACCGGGTCTTGCGCCGCCAGGGCACCGAGCCGGCGTTCTGCGGCGGCTATGACGCGACCCGGCAGCATGGCGCGGGCGTCTACTGCTGCGTGGGTTGCGGTGCCCCCCTGTTCACCAGCCGGGCCAAGTTTGACTCCGGGACCGGGTGGCCCAGTTTTGGGGAGCCCATCCCCGGGCGTATCGCCAGCGAAGCCGACTCCAGTCATGGCATGACCCGTACCGAAGTGCATTGCGCCCGTTGCGGCGGACACCTGGGACATCTCTTTGACGACGGCCCCCCGCCCACCGGTCAGCGCTATTGCATCAACGCCGTGGCGTTGCGCTTCGTCGCCGACGGCGCCCCGGGCGCGTCTGCCCCAGGCACCGCCACGGCCACTTTTGCCGCTGGCTGCTTTTGGGGCGTGCAGGCCACCTTCGACGCGGTCAGGGGCGTGGTGTCGACCCGCGTCGGTTACTGTGGCGGCACGGTGGCCAACCCCACCTAAGTATTTGGAAAAGCGTGGATTAGTGAAGTGCCACAGGTGAAACGGGGCGGCCGTTCGTTCGCCCTTGACAAGTTGGTGATAGTGGTTATAATGCTGTTATACCGATAATGCGGTATATGTCGGGCGTGGCTGGTGGCGCGCCCGGCACCTGCCAGCCGTGGTCCCGCCGTGTCTGACGCGGAAGGTCTAGGAGGAGTCTCATGAACAAGGGTCGGTTCACCTTGATCGAGCTTCTGGTGGTCATCGCGATCATCTCCATCTTGGCCGCCCTCCTGCTGCCGAGCCTGGGCGCCGCCAAGGATCGCGCCAAGATCGCCGCCTGCCAGTCGAATCTCCGGCAGAACGCCCTGGCGCTCCACAGCTATGCCGACGATTTTCAGGACTGGTTCCCCTGTTACGACGATTCCTTTATCTGGACTTCCGGGGAGGCTTTTTTTAACTGTCTCCCGGAGGGACTTTGGACGATCCCCGGCGGGGAGACCGGCCCCGCCACGGTGTGGATCATGGATTATTTGAAGAGCTACAAATCCCTCTTCTGTCCCTCGAATCCGACCTATCTTGAGACGTACGCCATCAATTACACCATTCACAGCACGCCCTGGCATGCGCTGTGGAACGCTTATGGCTATGGCGCGCGGCCCTCCGAGAACTGGACGGCGGTCATTACCCATTACAATTCGCCGCCATACTTTCAGGGGCGGCGGGCGAACATGACCACCGGGAGCATCCTGATGGCGGATTTGGTTTCAACCGGCATCGGCACCACGCTTTGGAACATGGACTGGACCGGGGTCAATCATCGGGCCGGCGGCTTGCCGGCCGGGGCGAGCGTGTCCTATTATGACGGGCATGTCCAATGGAAGAGCCGGGATCAACTCCAGCGGCAGATCAAAGTCACCTACTCGGGGGCCGATTATTGGTGGTGAGCGCCGGGAGGCTGGCGGCGCGGGGCCAGGCGGGTGCCTGGCCAAGGTTAAGGGTTCGGATTCACCACAAGTCACGAAGATAAAGCGAAGAAATTGTTTTCACTGCTCATTTTTCATTAAAAAACTTCGATCAAACTTCGTGCCTTCGTGGTGAAGGCGTTAATGTTACTGGTTACTAAGAGGGATGGGAAACATGGCGCGGATGGCAAAACCAACGGTGGAGCAGCAGCGGTTGACGACGGATTCCCAGGTCGTCAAGGCCTGCAAATTGATTGTGCGCCACCTTCACTCCCGTGGTTTGAAACCGGGGGCGAAGCTGCCGACCCAGGCGGAGTTCCGCCAAAGCACCGAGTTCAGCAACGATACCCTCTCCGCCGCCATGCGGTTGCTGGCCGCCGCCGGTGTGCTGACCCGGAAGAAAGGCTTGGGCACGGTGGTGGACAATCCCGACGCGGTGGTCCGTGGATTGTGGACGGTGGGGCTGGCGTTCCCCGCCGACGCCCTGTGCAACATTCCCTTCTTCTCCCAGTTGCTGGGCGCCTTGCAGGCGCGCCTGGTGCAGGCCGACTGCCGCTGCCGGTTTTATCTGGGGCCCGGTCCGACGGCGGGCCCCCGATATTTTTCGTATTATCCATTTCTGGAGGAGGATCTGACGGAGGGGCGCCTGGATGCCGTGATCACCCCGGCGGAGGTGACGGCGGACAGTTGGAAAAAATTTCTGGCGGCGGGCGGCATTCCGGTGTATGTGGGGGCCTATGAGAACGCCCGGTGCGGCGTGCTGATCGACCAGCGGGCCATGGTCCGGCAGGCGGTGGGGATGCTGGTCCGGCAGGAGTGCCGACGCTTGGCGGTGGCCTGCCCGTCCTATCCCAATCCGGGTTATGACCGTTACATGGAGGGGTTCCGGGCCGGGCTGGCCGAGGCGGGGTTGCCGCGGACGGCCGGCAAGCCGGTCTGCAGCGGCCGCCTGCACGGGGTGGAGGGGGGGCGGCGGATTGCCGCCGAGCTGCTGTCCCGTTCGCCCCATGAACGCCCGGACGGCATCGTGGCCGTTGACGACTGGCTGGTCATGGGCATGGCCGCGGCCCTGCGCGATGCGGGGGCTTACCGTCCCCGGATCGTGGTGCAGTGCAACAAACAGGCGTCGCTGGCGTTCACGCTGCCCGTCACCCGGTTTTTCGTGGATGTGGAGGAACTGGCCGCCCAAGGGGTGGCCTTGACCTTGGAGCGGCTGAACGTCCCGGCGCGGCCGGAACGCATCCAGTGGCTGCAACCGCAAGTGGCGGCCCCCGTCCGGGAGGACGTTTCCGCATGACCCCGTCCCGCGGCCGCCTTGTCGGCGGGTTTTTGGGGCCAAGTTATACCGGTAATGCGGTTTTACTCGGCAGGGAGAAAGGAGGTGGCAGGATCCGCAGAATAAACCATGCGCAAGGCAGTGGAGGGCGGAGCCGCTGACGGCTGCCGGCTTCCGGCACTTGCCCCCGAATGAGCACAACCCAAAGGAAAACCGACACCAATGAGGAACGCAACCATGAAACTATCACTGACGATACTCGCGGCCACGTTGCTGCTGCTGGGGCTGGCCTCCACCACCCCGGCGGCGACTTTCACCTGGAATGGGGGCGGCGACAGTGACACCAACTGGTCCACGGGCATCAACTGGACGGACAGCAACGCTCCGGCCAATGACGGCACGGCGGATATTGCCATGTCGCATCCTTCCGGCACCTGGTACGATTCCACCATCGACCAGGCCTGGTCGGTGAAGACCATCACGTTTTCAGGCGCGTATGCCACCCTCAAGGGGCAACCCCTGACCATCGCCAACACGATCACCAACAGCATCGCGGTGAGCAAGTTGCAGAACGATCTGGTGCTCGGCAACCATGTTACCGTTTATGCCAATTACGGCATCCTGTTGATCGGGACCGCGGGTGGGACGATTACCGCGGCCAACAAAAACCTGCAAATCCGGGGTGGCAATAGCGCGGATGTCAGCAGCGCCATTAACTTGGGGACAGGGGCGGTTTCCATCACCACCGCCACCACCAACGCCGTCTTCCGCAACGCCAACAGCAGTTATTCCGGTGGCACCTCCATCTGGTGTGGGACGTTGTCGATCGATTCCATCGCCGACCAAGGGGTGAACAGCGCGATCGGCACAGGTGCCATCTACCTGGGGCAGAACGCGTCCGGCGTCAACGGCACCGGCACCTTGAAATTCAACGGCGCCAGCGGTGGCTCCAGCAACCGGAATTTCTACCTGCTGAGCAACGCTTCCGGCAGCAGCACCGGCATTATTGAGAACACCGTGGCGGGCCAGACGTTGGCCTTGAGCGGTGATTTCGTCTATGATTCGACCAGCGGTTCCCAAGGGGCGTGGAAGTTCACCGGCAGTGGCAACGGCCTGGTGAGCGGCAACATCACGACCACCGGGGCCAGCCTGGCCAAGGAGGGCACCGGCACCTGGAAACTGACCGGGAACAATACCTATGGCGGCGGCACCACCGTGTCCGTGGGCACCCTGCTGGTCAGCAATACGCTCGGTTCCGGCACCGGCTCCGGCAATGTGACGGTGGCCAGCGGCGCGACCTTGGGCGGCACCGGCATTATCGATCCCGGCACCGGCAACAGCGTCACCATCAACGGCATCCTGGCCCCTGGTGAGAGCGCGGGCACGTTGACCGTGGGCAGCCTGGGCAGCACCAACGACGTCTTCCTGAGCGGCACCTATTCGGCCGACCTCGGCGACCTGCTGAAAGTGTACGGCGCGCTGTCGCTGGGCGGCAGTTCCATTCTGACCCTGAGCGGCAGTCCCACGCCGGGCACCAACTACACGCTGGCCAGCTACACTGGCGGCCTGACCGGCACCTTTGCCACCATCAACAACCTGCCGGACGGCTGGCAGGTGACCTATGGCGGCAACGCGATCACCCTGGGCCTCATTCCCGAACCGGTGTCGCTGGCGCTGCTGGCGGCCGGCGGCCTGCTGCTGGGCGCGCGGCGCCGGGTGGGACCGCGCTGACGCGAGTCACGGCGGGAGAACCAAGGTGAAAAACGCATTCTTTTCGCCCCCTCGATGGTTATCGATGGCCATCGAGGGCCCTCGATAACCATCGATAGCCATCGGCAGCCGTCGTCGGAAAGGCGATTGAACCCAATCAACCGCCTACCGTTTTCAGCGCGGACAAACTATAATTGCAGGTTAATCTAACAAGGTCTTCACGGATGCACACACAGAAAAAATGGGGGATTCTTGCGGCGGTTCTTGTGAGTTGGCTGCCAGCCGCCGCCTCGCCGGCCATTGCGGAGTCCGCAAATTCGGCCGGGGACGGGCAGTTGGTGCGGCTGCAAGGGGTGCCGCGCAGCCTGGACATTCTCCAGACGCTGCCGCTGTTTACCGGCCCGGCCCCGGCCCCGTGGACGCTGGCCATGGGGGACAATCTGACAGTCAAGATGACGCCGGCCACGGTGGCGTATCCCGCGCTCCGGGTGGAATCGCAGAAAAAGGACCTGCTGGCGAAAGTCTCCTGGTTCGTCTTCAGCCGGCCGGTGAAGGCGGATGCGACCTGGGCGCAGGCGGAGGGGTTGCGCCTGGTGCTGGCCGCCAATCCCGCCCGCAACTGGCCGCTGGCCTTGTATTTGAACACCCGGGCCGGCGTCCATTTCCGCTACTATCCCATTACCCCGGGCCTCTTCACCCCGGAATTCCAGGACCGCCTGCTGCCGTTCCGCGACTTCCAGTGCGTCGACGGCAAGGAGACCCTTGACCCCACCCAGGTGACCGGTCTGACGTTCGAGTCGTCGTCCTGGGCCGGAACACTGTATCTGGCGGAGATCAGCCTGTACCGGCCCAAGTCGCAGACGGACGGCTGGCTGAGTTTCACCAGCCGCTCCACGCCGACGCAAAAGAATGGCGATCCGGACCGTTTTTGCAACATTCACGAACCCGGCGTGCCGGTGTCCCTGGAATTCACCCAGGCCGCGCCGCCGCCGGCGGGCATTACCGGGTTTGAGGTTGAAATCCGCGATTATGACGAGGCCATAGTGGCCCGCCGCCCAGTGGCGCTGGAACCGGGAAAGACCGCGTACAAGATTGCTTTCCAGACCGCCGCCCCCGGCTACTACGAGGTGCGGGCGTACGGCACCGGTCCGGCGGACCGGCGCGAGGCGCTGTCCTGCCTGAGGACCACCGGCTCCATGCCCCCCGGCCTGGGCACCTTCGCGGTCATGCCGGCCACGCTCGGCGCAAACCTGGCGGCGATGCAGGCGGCCGGTCCGGACACGTTTTGGGGGTTCGACGAACGGACCGACCCCTTTGGCCTGATGCCGTTGCTGCGGCTGTCCTGGCGGCTGCCGTACCGGCGGTGGACGGTTGAGGCCAGCGGCCGGCCCGACCGTTCCTCCGGCCTGGCCGGCTGGGCGCGCGACGAGATCGCCAAGACCCCGCCGGACGCCGCCTGGCAGCCGGGCATTGTCGCCTTCAGCCCGAACATCGACGTGCCGGCCTGGGCGAAACTGTCCGATGACGCCGCGCCCAATTTCAAATGGGACGATTACCTGGCCTTTCTCCGGGATGCGGTGCGGGTGGCGGTCAAGATCCACCCCAACCAGCGGCCGCGGATTTACGACGGCTCCTGGGAGATTTTTCTCAACAGTCCGGAACATCCCAGCCGCAAGCCCATTTACAGCGTGGAGCAGGTGGCCGAACTGTACCGGCGCTCCGCCGCCGTCATCAAACAGGAGGATCCCACGGCCTGGCTGATCGGCCCCTGCGACGGCTACCTGCACCCGGTGTCCCAGGACTGGTTCCACAAGCTGTTCCAGGCCGGGTTCCTCAACTCGGTCGACGGCATTTCCATGCACAGTTACGCCGAACCGCCGCCGGAGCAAGCCGACATTCCCAACGCCCTGGCCATGCTGCGGGGCGAAATCCGCAAGTACAAGGGGCGGGAGATCCCGCTGTTCAGCACCGAGGCGGGATTTGAGTCGCGGGTGGGGACGGTGGACCGGCTACGCGACCATGCGCGCTGGGAGGTGCGTTACGCGATGATCCTGAAAGGCGAGGGGGTGCGCCTGCATCTGGCATTTTACCAGTTTGACTTTGGCGCGGAAACCTGGGGGTTCTGCTTCAGCCTCGATCCCAAGACGGGCTTCGGCCCGGCGGAGATCGCCCCCAAGCCGGCCGTGCCCGCCTATGCGGTGTGCGCCAAAATGCTGTTCACCGCCCGTCCCGTCCAAAATCTGCGGTGGTGGGGCCCGGACGTGTGGGGATATGTGTTTGAGGACCAGGGGGAACCGTTGCTCGTCGTGTGGAATCCCTGCCGGCGCCAGCCGTTCCGCGTGCCGGTGGGGGCGGCGGCCAGGGTGACCGTCACCAGCATCATGGGGCATGAGACCGCCGTTCCGGCCAGGGATGGCTTTGCCACCGTGGAGATCGGCCCCGATCCGGTCTACATCACCGGTGCCGCCAAGGCGCTTTACCTGACGGAGCAAATCGCGGCGACCATCGTCTATCCCGGCCAGACCCGGATGCTTGAACTGAAGCTGCCCGGCGCCATCCAGACGGTGAAGAGTTGGGGCGGCGTCACGGCCGTTCCCGCCGGGGCCGACCTGCGGGTGGGCGTGCCCCGCGGCCTGCCGCCTTTCCCCGTTCCGCTCCAGTTGACCTGCCGCGACCCGCGGGGCGGGGAAAAAACCGTGGTCAAATGGCTGACCATCGGCCAGTCCGTCGAATTGCAGAGCCTGCAGCCGCTGCAGAAGGACGGCGTGCTCGGCGCCGGGGTGGCCGTGGCCAATCATGCCGACCAGTCCGTGCCTGTCCGGGTCGTGCTGCGGACGGAAAAGAGCGGAACCCCCATCGCGGCCAAGGCCGTTCTGCGGGGCGGCGAAACGCGGGAACTGTTCCTGCCGGTGCAGGAGGCGGCACGGCAGGCGGCGGCGACCGACTCCATGGACGTGAGCGTCCGCCTTGAGGCGGGCGCCGCCAGCCCCGTGCTGGAACGCCAGGAGCGGTTCTTCTTCCTCTGCGCACTCCGCAAGCCGGACGCTCCCGATCCGGTGTTCGCCAATCAGGTGCATTTGGAAGGCCCCGGTGCTTCCGGGAAGTCGGATCAGGCGGACCTTGCCTTCACCTGGGATGACCGCGAACTGACGATCACCGTAACGTCCCGGGACGACGTGTTCCACCAGCAGAAAACGGACAGTACGACCTGGATGGAGGACAGCGTGCAGCTGGCCTTCGACACCGACCCCGCCAGCGAATACCTCTACGACCCCTATGCCGGCCGCCTGAGCAAGAAGGTGACGGAACTCTGCGCCGCCCGCACGCCGCGCGGCAACCGGGTCTGGCGCCACACCACGTACAGCCGCGACGAGCTGCCCGTGGGTGACGTCACCGGCCAGGGCATCCGGTTCGACTGCAACCGGAATGACGCCGTCAAGACGACCACCTATATCCTGCATATCCCATGGTCCCAAATCGGGCTCGACAAGGTCCGGCCGGGGCAGGTCATCGGCCTGGCCCTGTTGGTCAACGACGCCGACGGCGGCGGTTCCGAACGTCGCGCCCTGCGTCTGTTCGACGGCATCGCCAATGCCAAGAACTTCCGCCTCTATGGCCGGCTGGTGTTGAAATGAAAAACGAAATCGGCATCGGCGTGGTGGGCTGCGGCAGCATGGGCCGTTTTTTGGTGAAGCTGCTGCTGGAGCAGGAGCCGCGGGTCAAGGTGCGGGCCCTGTTCGACCCCGATCCGCACTCCATTGCGGAGGCCCGCGCCGAGTTCGGGGGCGGCCTGCCCGCTGATGACGATTATAGCGCCTTTCTCGCCCGGCCGGGGCTCGACTGGGTGATGATCGCCTCCTGGAACTGTTTTCACAAGGAACAGACCCTGGCCGCCTTCGCCGCCGGCAAGCACGTCTTCTGCCAGAAACCGCTGGCCACCCGCTTTGCCGATTGCCTGGAGATGCGCCGGGCCTGGCAGGCCAGCGGCCGGCAGTTCGTCATCGGCTTCACCCTGCGCTTCTCCCCGCACTACCGCCAGCTCAAGGCCATGCTCGACGCCGGCGCCGTGGGCAAGCTCGTCAGCTTCGAGTTCAATGAGACGCTGGGGTTCAATCATGGCGGCTATATCATGGGCGACTGGCGCCGTCTGCGCCGGTACGCCGGCACCCATCTGCTGGAGAAATGCTGCCACGACATTGATCTGGCCAACTGGTTCACCGGCAGCCTGCCGGGGCGGGTCGCCTCCTTTGGCGGCGTCAATTTCTTCACCCCGGAAAACGCCGGCCAGATTGAACGCCTTGGCAAGAGCCCCGAAGGCCGCGACGCCTACCGTGCCCATCGCCGCGAGGCTGGTGAGAACCCGTTCACCGCCGACAAGGACATTGTGGACAACCAGGTCGCCATCATCGACTATCTAAACGGCGTTCGCGCCACCTTTCACACCAATTGCAACGCCGGCATTCCCGAACGGCGCATGTACATTCTCGGCACCGAGGGCGCCATTCGCGCCAACGTGCTGACCGGCGACATTGAAACGCAGCGCATCGGCTTTGACAGCAAGCTCGAACGCGTGGCCAGCGGCATCGGCGACGGCCACGGTGGCGGCGACACCGTGATGGCCCGCGAACTGGCGGCCACCATGTTTGACGGCACCCCGCCGACCGTCAGCCTGGACGCCGGCCTGGCCAGTGCCGGTGCCTGCTTTGCCATTGACGAGGCCATGGACACCGGCCGCGTGGTCGATGTCCGTCCCTATTGGCGCCAGGCCGGCCTGCTGCTGTGAGCAAAATCCCGCCTGCTTTTTGAACAGCAGGAAGCAAAGACCGCGAAGGGTGGATGGTCCCGAGGCGGCAGCCTCCCTCGGAGTGCGGCGGCGTCGACGCCGCCCTGGTATTTTTTCTTCATTTCCCCCGGCGGCCGTCGCAACCGGCCGGTAGGAGGGCGGCGTGAGAACCCGCCGCACTGCTCCAGGGCGCCTTCCGGCGCAAAACCAAACGGCGTCACCTTCCATTCGCACAGACGTGCCAGCGTGATGGCCCGGCGGAACGGACACGCGCCCTTAGTTCCGTCAGCGCACTTGCCGGCGGCCGGTTTTGAAGTATATTGGAACAAAATGCAACAAATGCTGGAACAATAAACCGGCGGGTGTGGTATGGAACGGTATATCGTCATCGACAACTATTGCGGTTGGCCGAAGCTGACGTTGATGCCCGACGGCGGCCGTTCCTTTTCATTCCACGGCGTGCCCATCCTGCCCAAGGCAGAGGAATCCCGCATTGACGAAGCCGCGGGGGTGGGACACCGGGGGTACTATCATACCATCGTGGACCGCCGTACCGCCAAGGAAAACAAGTCGCCTTCCCTGGCCCACTCGGAGGACAGCGGCAAGACCTTTGTGGTGGATCAGGAGTATTTCACGGTGGACGGGGTGGACTCCACCATGCTCTTCCCCTATGGCAGTGTGATCCGGTTGCCGGACAACAAGCTGGCTTTCAATTTTTGGCTGCCCGTCCACGGCGGGGCTGGGCAGTCTGGTACGCCGGATGCCCACGCCGCCTATATCTGCCTCAGCGGGGATGACGGCAGGACGTGGTCCCACGCCTATCGGATTGACACCGGCATCAATGAGACCGCCCTGCTGTTCTATGACGACAACAACGGGATTGCCGTGGCCAGAATGGATGAAGGTTGCCGCCGCCAGGCCAATGTCCGGCGGGATGCCGGCGGCGGGATGCGGCTTTACCGTACCGCCGATGGCGGCAGGAGTTGGACCTGTGAGCAGTCCGTTTCGGGGCCCGGCATGCTTCCCGCCCACCTGCTGAAGCTCTCCACGGGGGAAACGCTGATGAGCTACGGCATGCGCTATGCCAATGTGCATGGTGTGGCCGTGATGCTGAGCCCGGACAACGGCCTCACTTGGGGGGAGCCCTCGCTGCTGGTGGAATATCCGGCGGCCGACAGCGGCTATCCGTCCACGGTGGAAATGCCCGACGGCAGCTTGGTTACCGCCTACTACAGCAGGGGTAACCAGTATCATACCCGATACTATGTGGGCACCATTCTATGGCGGACGCATGAGCTGATGGAGAGCCGCTGGATCGGCCGGCCGGCCAAGTTTTGGTACGGTACCGACGAGGAAATTACTTACGATTGGAGAAACCGGTAGGCAATGGTGAACCCAACAGCGGTTGCGGAGGCGGGCGGCATGCGGGCGAAAAAAACCTCAATCTATACCATCGGCAAGGAGCTGGGGGTGTCCCCGGCCACGGTCTCGCGCGCCCTGAGCCATCACCCGGCGGTCAGCGCCGACGTGCGGGCGCGGGTCCAGGCCGCGGCGGCCAAATGCCAGTTCAAGCCGCGGGTGGTGAGCAACCGGGTGCTCAATCTCTGTGCCCTGGTCCAGCAGTACGACGGGCATCCGCTGGACTTCAGCGCATTCCTGTCCCTGGAACTGGAAGGCGTGGCCCAGTACTGCCGGCATGAGAACCTGGAAATGAGCCTCTATAGCGCTCATATCCAGGAGTTGAACCACTGTGACCTGGTACGGGAATTGCGGCGGCGGGGCGCCGACGGGGCGATTGTCATCCGGGCCAACGACCAGACGGAATACCTAGCCCAACTGGAGGACCAGCATTTTCCCTATTTGTGCCTGATGACCGGCAATGGCCGGAGTGCGGAACGGCTGCTGGGGGTCGATGATGAACGGCTGGCGTGCGCGGCGGTGGAGCATCTCATCGGCCTGGGGCACCGGCGGATCGGCATGCTGAACAATGCGCCGTTCGCGTTGCATGGCCGGCGGCGGATGGAGGGGTACCGCAAGGCCTTGGCCGCGCACGGGTTGGCGGTCGATGAAACGGTGATTTTGACCGCCGACAGCGAGGTGCATCATGGCGATCTGGATTTCGGCTCGCAGTCGGTGGACGTCCTTTGGGAACGCGAGCCGCGGCTGACGGCGGTCTTCGCCAGCAGTGAGGAAACCGCCCGCGGAGTGCTGTTCCGGCTGTATCAACGGGGCATTGCCGTGCCGGGCCGAATGTCCGTGGTCGGGTTCGACGACTACCCGGGGACCGCCTACACCTGTCCGCCGCTGACCACGGTGCGAGTGCCCTATCTGGAGATCGGCTACGAGGGGGCGCGGCAGGTGCACCGGATGTGCCGGAAGCTGGGAATGCTGCTCCCGGAGAAGGTAATGAAAAATCTGGCGGGCGGACTGGTGGTTCGCGAGAGCACGGGTCCGGCGGCACCGGTCAAGGCCGTTAGGAAAGGAGGTGGCATGCGTTTGGGTGAAAAAATACAGTCATGATCCAGGTGTGACAATGGGAAGCAATGCCAAATCAATCAAAGGGTTAAGTACATGAAAAAACAGATGTATGCCATGATGGCCTGGGGCGTGACGGCTTGCGCTTTGGGGGTGCCGGCGGTGTCCGCGGGCGTGACGTTCACCAATCTCAATGGTACGGCGTCCTGGGTCTGGGTGGAGGCGGAAAGCGGCACTGCGTCCGGCGGGTTTGGGGCGGGCTGGTATTCTTCGGGTAGCGTTTCCGGTTGGAAAAACGATGGCCGTAATAATGCGATGTTATGCGAGGGTGGCGACTCCGTCGGCAGCTATTTCACCAACACGGTTACCGTGCCGGTGATCATGAACAATGCGAAAATGTATGTGCATCTCTATGCCGCCGAGTGGCTGAACGTAAACGTGTATTCCGGTACCTGCACCAGTGGTGCCAGCTTGGGAAGCCTTTCTGGAAACCGGGGCGAACTCACGTGGGCAACCGACAACAGTATTGGCGCCCTGGCCACTGGCGACACCATGTTGACACTGGCGACGGGCTTGTCCTGGCAGTATACACGGGTGGACGGCTATTTTGTGGCCAGCCAGGCCATCGACACTTCCGTGCTGACAACCGCCGCAAACGGCGACTATTGGTGGATGCAGGCGCCGACGTTCAGCGGCACCTTGCCGACGCTTTACAGCAACGCCTTCACGCCGACGGTCGCGGGGGCGCCGACGGGAGCCACTTACTGGGTCAACGGGGTAAACCAGGGCACCGGCGGTTTCGGTCTTATTTCGGGTGACTCTGCCATTTATAACCTGGTGCTCAAGGACAGTTTGGGCGACGTGCTGGCGGGGTCGAGTTTTGTCTATGCCATTCCGGAACCCGCGTCCCTGGGGCTGCTGGTTTTGGGCGGCTTGGTTTTAGCGCGCCGTCGGCGTTGAGCCCAAA
>JBAZJM010000028.1:0-24876 GCA_041651315.1 Lentisphaeria bacterium
ATTCCATGGCGTTGCGGAACCACGGCGCCGCGCGCTTGCCGTCCCAGAACTCCCGCAGGCAGAGCGTGCCCGCCTCCAGCATCGCCTCGCCCGCATAGGGACTGTCGGGGCTGCGCTTGCACAGCTCCTGGAAATAGGCCAGTTGCCGCTCCGTCGCGTCCTTGCCGCCCAAGCACTGGCCGCGGTAGAACTCCGCCGCCGCGCCGTACACGCTCTTGCCCGCCAGGTTCTGCAGCTCCTCGTAGCGCTTCGCGGCGGCCTTCAACTTGCCCGCGCGGCGCAACTCCTGCGCCTTCTTGTACAGCACATAGTCGAGCCCGTACGTCTCCACCAGCAGCCGCTCCTCCAGCGCCAGTTGCCGCTCCGCCAGCCCCGGCCGCAGCGCCTGCCATTCCTTGTCCAGCGGCTTGGCCGGGCCTTCCTGCGTGTCAGAAATCTTCTCCCGCTTGAAATAGGCGTCGCCCCCCGCCAGCGCCGCGTCAATGGCCGCCTTGGCCTTGACCGTTTCCGTGGTGCCCGCCAGCACGTCGCTCTGCCCCGCCAGCGCCACCACCAGCGGCAGCCCCGACGTCCGCTTCACCGCGTAGTCCAGCATCTCCAGCGCCTCGCCCGGCGCGCCGGCGGCCGCCCGGATGCGCGCGTGTTCCGTGAACACCAGCACCCGCGGCCATTCCAGGTTCGTCTCGGCCAGGGCGGCAAAGTCCGCCGTCCATTTCGCCGCTTCCGTGTACTTCTTCTGGCCGCGATAGTATGCCCCCAAGGCCGCCCGCGCTGGCGCGCTCACCGATGCGGAACTGTTCTTCGCCGCCCGCTTCAACCCCGGTAAGTCCGCCTTGCCCGACTCCGCGCCTTGAGTCTCAGCAAAACCGAGCAGCGCCGCAAGACTGATACAGAAAAACAAGCGGAATGCTAAATAAAGACGATTCATGGCATGTCCCTATAATTAAAGCCTAAAGTAATGACGCAATATGCCACCCACTGTGTCTTTGTCGCCGGTTTTAGTTATTTGCAATATATTTATGATTGTGGAGGTGTGGACTTAATGGCTCCTTTATTATGGAGTAACCATTTTGCTTAATTGGCTGGCGTCTTTTTTAATAAGATTGACAACTCACTACTAACATACTTATCTATTTCAGTCACCGAACCAATTGAATGAGTTGTATGCTTCCGAAGTAGGCATGTCCGTTGTGGCGAGTCGGCATATCCATTTTTTGCTTTTTTTAGGAATCTGTCTAATAGCACGAAATTAGATTTGTCAATATCGCGATCAACCGCATTATCCAAAACGGAGATTACTGTTGTTTTATCTTTTTTATTTGTAATTTGATAAGAGTTAATTAGTTCTTCATAGACAACCCTGCGATCCAAGTCATCATATTTTGATGTGTCGGTAAGGATATTTGTGACCACCCCAGCAACAGCATGATTCGTAACGCGCATATACGACTCTACAGCGCGTCGCCGAAGCGTCCCATTTTTTCTCTCAATGACAGCACCCAATAGATCCCTGACGCTTTCGTTCCCATAGTTTGATACAACACGAATTGCATTACCTGTTAATTCACGCAAAAGTGGATCTTCTTTCTTGTTTAATGCGTCCATTATAATGCCATTCAAAATGCCACGCATTGTTTCATCGGAAATATTATCTTGTTGCTGAAGGCTATGGATTTCTTTAACAAAACTGGCGCCACCAACTTCGCGAGAAGTTAGTAATATATCCCTTACCCTTTGTTCCGTTGGCTGGGCATTGGCACACTCTGGAAATATGCAAAGTGTCGTAATTATCGTAAAAATGGATGCGTAATTATTCATGGATTTATTTTCCTTGGTTATAACGTGTCTCAATGCTGTGGTTGCCTGTTCATGTCTGATAATCCTACTTTTATCAGTGTTGCGGCCCCATTGCGATCAACACCATGAACCTTCCCCAGTGCAAAATCCGCCTTTGTAGAATTACCTACGCCATACATGATGAGACGTTGAACAAGATCCTTTTGCTTCAGGTCTGGACTATAATATCCTGTGGCAGAGCCGCCACTCCAGTCGTCCGGCAGCCACGTTTCCTTTACCAAGTCATCAGGAAGTGAGGTGCCATCTTTTGATAAGTATATATCGGCTAACCCACAAGCATGTCCAAGTTCATGCGCTAGCGTCCGGCTGTTTGCGTCATCATCTATGGTAAGGCCAGCTTCCGTTGTACCGGGGCTATAATTAGCGCCATTTGCCCCAATGAGATCATCTATACAGTATATTTCTAACCCACCTGTGCCATCATGGCTGGATTGTAGTTGTTTATATTCGGCCCAATTGTCTGCCGTCGTTTCGACATCCAGCCAATCAGTCTTGTCGATATATGTGACTCCCCCGACCTGCCTGAACTCTATTGCCACCTGCGCATAAAAATTATTGGCTTCTGATAAAAGCGTTGAAAATGCAGTTTCTGTTGTCGCAGGGGACGTTCCGTCGTCCTTACGAACGATGTATACATGCACATCTACCATCTTTTTTTCTAATACCATTCCTTTTATGTATGGTTTAGGATTGAGAACGCCTCCAACATCAACTTCTAGCTTGAAGGCTCCCGTTGAATTTCCTTTCACTACGACATTCCGCCCCATATTATTACCTCCCACAAACTCAACCTCACCGCTAACCTTAGACCAAATAATATTTTCGTTCGGGATCGATGAAGAGGCCATTGGGGTCACACCTCCGCATTCAGCTTCATCTCGTTATTTTTACGCGAATGGGATAGTACCGCTTTGACCTGTCCGTACGGAACCGCCAGAGGATGGCGCCGGCCAGCTAGGCGCCGTTCCAACCGGTTCCGCACGCTGGTGAAGCCACTCAATACCGCCGGTACGCCCGCATTGGGTCGCGCCGGTTCACAACCACCGTGAAGGAGGTCCAGACGGTCCAAGAAAAGCGCATAATCCGCCTGGCCCCGGAAAACCCGCTCCCGGCGATTGCCCCGGTTGACCACATGATACAGGGCGCCTGGAAACTCCACCCGCAACGGCCTAGCCATGTCTCAACCCTCGCTATTTTGCAAGATGTGCCTGAATGCGGAGGTGTGACCCCCGATATTGCAAATAATAGATATCTCTATCATAATTCATTAATCGTGCTAATTTTATATTGTCCATTTGTTTTAATTATAGTAAATTCCAGTTTTTCCCGCATAGTTCTCTTGCCGTGTGTTTCAGAAATAACGGCAACAATCCGAGTCGGTAATGTATCAGGAGTGGCATGGAAGCTTTCTAATTTTATTTTAGAACCGCGTTTTTTTATTTCTTCAGCAAGGCCGCGCGCCTTCTCCTCTGATATATCTGTTTCGTTAGTGACATTTGCAAAATCTTTCTTGGCGTCATCTGTAAGGCAGAAAAGTTGATCACGGATATTTCCCTCTACAAGTCCTCTAAGAAATCCCAAGAATGCCCGTTGTGGCGTCGAGCAATCACGCCGCGGCAACCTTTCTGCCATTGCAGGAGTGAGTTCCTTGTCCAAGAGGGATAAGGGAGAAGAAAACTCGTCGGCAAATCCGTCATAAAAAACCACAGTAAACAACAACAATGACATCTTAATGAAAATTAATATTCTCACCAGGAGCCTCCTGATTTTACGACACTTGTCCAAACTGGCGTTCCAGACGCTTCATCCCAATACCAGTATACATGGGGATTACTATTTATGTCAATAGCACAAGCATTTCTTCCGATCCCAAGGTCATTGGCTTGTCTCCATGCGTCAATGACGGAAGCGCCGCCATTGACAGCGGCTGAAAACGTTGAAATTATCCCAGCCGAACCTTGGTTGTCTAATGGGGCTTTCCAGTTATACCCTAAAAGATATTTCGGCCCAGTCGATTCCCATTGTGCACCCGGGGACCAAGCGCCGCCGCCCTTTAAATACCATCGTGTCCATTGATATTGTGAAAGGTATGGAGCTCGGTAATCCTTTATATCCAACACGGAGCAACCTGCGAGTATCACGCAATCCAGGTCTTTATTCCAATAATTAGCGACATCGCTTGGTCCAAATCCTCCTTGTAATGTTGCATTGGAGTGGAAGCCATGCCCTGAATAGTAGAAATAATCCGCTTGGTTCATTATCTGTCGTTTCTGGCTTGTCGTGTTGCCATATTCCGCTGTAATGATTTCACGGCCCGCGGCCACGAAAAAGGTCTTATCTACTGGACTGTTCGTCGGCGTGGATGAAAGAGTTCCATAGTTCGTGCTCTGGCCTCTAGTTGCTGCTGTCAGGCCAGAGTCAAAGGCCTCTCCGTCGGTAAGATTAGATGCATCAGATGAATTATTTGAACCATGGTCAAGCCATGCTTTTTCGCTAACGGAATCAGCTTCCTGGCTAGGGAGCACTCCGAGCGTTTTTAGTTGGTTTCGGGTTAACGAGATACGCATCTCGGAATAACCACTTCCCTGAATAAGCGTTGTATTTTGCGTTGTGAGTGTATAGATCTGCCCATTTGTGGCGGTTTCAGACGTTACTATTTTTAAAGATGTTCCAAGTAAGTTGAGTATAGTCTGCAAATCAGATATAGAAGGAGTTATTACAACTTTTATTCTAGTGTCTTTGTCTGAAAGTATGACCTTTTTTTCTTCTAACTCGACCCAGTCCGAGGCGTCTGGATCGGAAAACGCGACATTCACGCTAATGACGCTCACCTTCACCTTATCCTTGAACTCCGGCGGGGTGTTGCCACCGGTTTGGGCGGACGGGGTGAAGGAGAGGGTGAGGGTGTCGGAACTGGCGGTGCTGGTGCTGGCGGTGATGCCCTTGAGGTAGACGGTCGGGGGAATGGAACTGGCGGAGGCGAAGGTGGCGGTGGTTTGGGTGCCGCTGAGGAGGGCGGAGGAAGAGGAAAGCGTCGCGTCACTGTACACATCGAAACTACTGGAGGACTTTTCCAGCTTGGCGGTGCCACCCATGGTGGGCGCAACGGACAGGCTGACCGGGACGCCGCCGCTGGTGGCGGTCATCGTCAGGACGGGCACAAGCACTGCCGTGGTCGTCTCATCCTTTTCCGCGACGGTAGCGGCAGCGATGTCGACATCCATGACGTTTACAGTGGCGGTAGCGCTCAAGGGGCCGGAAAATGGCGCTTGCTGAGTCGCCTGGGCGGTGACGGTGACTGGCTGGCCGGTGGCCACGCTGGTATTGGTAACAGTGGTCGTTCCCCCAGGGTTGGGGTTGAAGGCCAGGCCGGTGGAACTGGTACTCCAGGACGGCAAGCTCACCCGCGTGGGCGGCCAACAAGCGATCAAGGTGGCCGTGGTCGGCCCTTCCCGCGTCAACTCGTTGCCGTTGTGGGCACTGACATACACCGGATCAGTGATGACGTCAATCGAATGATCCCAAGCATAGGCATGCCACGGTTTGACGATGGGGGTGGTTCCCCCCGTCCCGGTCGGCGTCAGGTGACCGTCGTATTCGGATTCGAAATTATCCGTCACCGTGGCGGATCCGATCATAAACCCGGCCAACCAGTTAGGTATGAATGATCACCTGCGTTGACACTCCTGACCATGCATACTGGCTCCCGTGCCAAGTCCAACCGGATGCGTGATCAAAAGAGAAATTATAGATGCCAGCCGGTCCAAGGGTGCTGACCCTGACATCCGTGTTCATTACGTCCGGCATAGCCGTGCCGCTGAACGCCGTGCTGAATGCAACGGCCTGGGGCGCGGTCACCAGCATTCCGGTGCCGCCCAGCAAAACCGCAGAAACAACAACTTCGCGGAACCAGCAGGCGCGATTCCAGATCGGAACGGGGACATGACTCGGTGATATCGGCGACGGTCTCCTCTCCCTGCGGCACACGGGCGGCCATCCGGGCGCAACTACCGAACAACCGCGTGTATTCTAGCCCGCGCGGCTGCGCAAAGCAAACGCGGGTCGCCATAAATATTTATGTAACTTCATTGCGAAGCGCTTACGACATCATTCCACGGGTGGAATGGCGTCTGACGGCACCGAAAAGCCGCCAGCCAGACGGATGGACACGGCATGGGGGACGATGCGCGCTGACGCTCCGGCGCGCCCCGTCACGGGCGGCATGCCCTTGAGCCAGGAATGGTGCCGGGGGCAAGGGCAAACAGCCGCACGCTGAAGCGTGAACTCAAACGACCTGCGGCCGGTGTTTGAGTCCAGCCTTTAGGCTGTGAGAGAATGCCCCTTACGTACAAACGGTCTCTCACTCAGCGGTAACCGGGCAGGAAGGCGGCCTCGGCGGCGAACAGCTGCTCGCTCATCTGCCGGATCTCCGCCGGGCAGCAGACCGCCGCGGTGAGCGGATCCAGCATCAGCGCATGGGCCGCCGCCGCCTTGGATTTCTCGATGCAGGCGGTGGCCGCCAGGTCGAAGAAGCGCATATTCCAGTCGCACAGGGCCGCGCATTGGGGGGCGAGCTTGCCATAGCGGGTGGGGGTGACGCCGTTGCGGTCGACCAGGCAGGCCACTTCGACCACACCGTCCCCCGGCAGGTTCGAGATCAATCCGTCGCGGTTGGGCAGGTTGCCGTAGATGACGAACGGCACGTTGGTCTCCATCGCCTCGATGATGTAACTCGCGTATTCCCAAGAACGTCCGGTGGCAATCTCCTGCTTGCCGGCGACCAGGTCGCGCCGGAGCTGGTCGCAGTTCTTGCGCCACTGCGGCCAGTTGTCGGCGTAGAAGCGGCTGGCGCCGCTGTAGCCGGCACGGCAGTATTTCTTCAGGAGGTCCGGACGCTTGCGGTAATAGGGCAGGTACTCGCTGTCATGGCCGGTGGATTCGGTGCAATAGTAGCCGAAATGCTCCATCAGGTCCATGCGAACCAAGTCGCCCTCAAACAGCCCGGGTTCGGCCTTGACTTTCGCCTTGAGCCGCGGGTAGAGATCCACGCCCCGGTGCTTGAGCTTGGTGAACCAGGCGAGATGGTTGACGCCGGCGCAGTCCCATTCCAGCTCCGGATAGGGCACGCCGCACCAAGAGGCCAGGGCGTGGCTGGCGCCCTGGACGCTGTGGCAGAGGCCGACCACCTTGGCTGCGGGCACGGCGCGGGCCGCCGCCAGGCAGAGGATGCTCATGGGGTTGGTGTAGTTGAGCACCCAGGCGTCGGGGCAGAATTTCACCACGTCGCGCAGGACGTCGAGGAACACCGGCACGGTGCGCAACGCCTTGAACAGGCCGCCGGGGCCCATGGTGTCGCCGATGCACTGGTCGACGCCGAATTTGAGCGGAATGTCATTATCGAAGGCGACGCAGTCCACGCCGCTGACTTCAATGCAGTTGATGATGTAGTCGGCCCCGCGCAGCACCTGGCGCCGGTCGGTGGTGGCGGTGACCTTCCAGCGCCGGTTCATTTTTTCCACCACCCGGCGGCAGAACTGCTCGGCCGGGCGCAGCCGCTTCGGATCGATGTCCACCAGCGCCATTTCCCCCTCCTCGGCGCCCGGAATGTTCATGACGTCCGGGAACAGGTTCTGCAGGAAACCGCTGCCGGCGCCGAGAAAGACGACCTTGAGGGGACGGGGGGCGACGGGCAGGTAGCCGAGGTTCATGCGCCGCTGCTGGGCCTCGGTCCAGCGCGGGACGCCGACGGCCAACGCCATGCCGCAGGAGCCGCCCAGGATGCGCACCACCAGCAAGTGCTCACCGGCGGCCAGTGCCACCTCGGCCTGGTTGTCGGAGGTGGTGGGAGGCGTGTGGCCGTTGCCCTTTTCCAGGGTGTTGAACAGCGGTTGGCCGTCCAGCCAGGCTTCCAGCCAGTAGTCCGCCCCCAGGCCGAGCCGGTACTGGCCGGCGCGCGGCGCGGAAACCGGGATGTACACCCAGGCAGTCTGGCGTTCGGCATAGCCCCCCAGCAGTTTCCCCAGATCCAGCTGCCCAGCGGAAACGTTGACCCGGCGCGCCGCCAGCCGCTGTTTGCCGAGGCACAGCGTCTTGGGACAGGCGGCCAGGGCGGTGGCGGCGGGCTTGGGGGCCTCGGGGGAACAGGGGCCGAAAACGGTCCATGCCGCGGCGAAGGTGAGTTCGGCCTGGCGGCCATGTTCGAGGTGTCCCAAATCGGCGGCTTTGCTCATGGTGGGGGCCTTTTGATGCGTGATGCGTGATGCGTGATGCGTGAGGCGTGAGGTCACGAGTCACGAGTTACGAGTCACGGGTTACAGGATTTTATTTATCTATTTGTGTGCATGGTGACGGCAGGGTTTGCAAGCTATAATATTGCTAAAACAACGGCCGGCAATCATCGAAATTTGACATTGATTGATGATTTGTGACACCCTTTTCTGGCACACCGCCTTTGAGACGTTCCGGCCGCTGGCCGGTCTGCCGGTGCTGGAGGACATCGCCGCCGAGCGGCAGACCAGGCCCGGGTATCATCTTGAGGGACGGTACCGGGCGGGCGACCGCAACAGCATTTTCAAGTACACGTTGCGCGGCGAGGGACGCTACCGCGATGCCAGTGGCGAACACCGCGTGCCAGCCGGCTCGGGGTTTCTCTGCGAAGTCCGCAACCCGGTTTCGGCCTACTACTATCCGCCGGACGCCACGGCGCCGTGGGAGTTTGTCTTCATCAGCTTCAGCGGCGGCGGGGTTTCAGAGCTCATCCGCGAGGTGACGGCGCGGTGCGGTCCGGTGTTCACGCTGCCGGCCGACCGCGGGGTCATGGCCAAGATTCTTGGGTGGAGCGCCCATGGCGGCACCCGTGTGCCGGTGACCCCGGCAGCGGGGGCCGCCCTGGTGTGGGAGCTGTTTGCCGAGCTGCTGGCGAGCCGGGAAAGCGCGGCGCCCGACCCCGGCAACCGCCTGGCCGTCCAAGCCCAGGAGGCCATCCGCGCCGGCCTGCGCGGGAACCTCACGGTGGCGGGGCTGGCGCGCACGCTCGGCGTTTCGCGCGAGCATTTGACGCGGGTGTTCCACGACCAGCTCGGCCAGACCCCCTGGCAGTACATCCTGCGTCAGAAGATGCTGCTGGCCTGCCGGTTGCTCAAGGAAAGCCGCCTGTCGGTGAAGGAGATCGGCGACCAGGTCGGCGGTGGCAGCCCGGCCCTGTTCGGCCGCCGGTTCAAGGCGGTCATGCACCGGTCGCCGGGCGCCTTCCGCAAGGTCGGCATCGTCCCGGTGCGCTGATCAGCGGCCCATCCAGCCGCCGTCCACCAGGTGGATCGTGCCGTGCACGTAGGCCGCCGCCTCGGAGGCCAGGTACACCGCGGGCCCCTTGAAGTCCTCCGGCTCGCCCCAGCGCCCGGCGGGAATGCGGGCCAGGATCTGCTGGGCGCGCACCGGATCGGCGCGCAGCGCCGCGGTGTTGTCGGTGCTGATGTAACCGGGGGCGATGGCGTTGACGTTGACGCCCCGGCCCGCCCACTCGTTGGCCAGCGCCATGGTGAGCTGGCCGATGCCGCCCTTGCTGGCCGCGTAACCGGGCACGGTGATGCCGCCCTGGAAGGTCAGCAGCGAGGCCGTGAAAATGATCTTGCCCGAACCGCGCGCCAGCATCTCCTTGCCGATCTCCCGGGAGAGGATGAACTGCGCGTTGAGGTTGACCTCGACCACCTTGCCCCAGTACGCGTCGGAATGCTCGGCGGCCGGCTGGCGCAGGATCGTCCCGGCGTTGTTGATGAGAATGTCGATGCGCGGAAAATCCGCCTTCACCCGGGCAATGAACGCGTAGAGGGCCGGCCGGTCGGAAAAATCCGCCGCATACCCCGTGAACGCGCGCCCCAGCGCCCGAACGTCTTTTTCCACCGCACTGCCCTGCGCTTCGAGCGTGGCGCTCACGCCGATGATGTCCGCCCCCGCTTCCGCCAGGCCGACGGCAATGGCTTTGCCGATGCCGCGCTTGCAGCCGGTGACCAGGGCAATCTTGCCATCCAGTCGAAATTGGTCCAAAACACTCATGGAAACAAGCTCCTTATGTGAATTGCCTCAACGGCCCGGCCTGGGCACCGTTGGGAACCCCCTTTTGAGGAAAGGCGGTTCCCAAACCCTCCGTCAAACCTGTTTGCTCCCTTAAAACACGGAGCGGCGCTTTTACCACAAGCCAATGCTGGCAAATCATGACATTTATGCGTGTGGGCTTGTGGTAAAAGCGCCCTCCGGTATTTAGGAAACAACAGTTTTGGGAAGGGGTGTGGGGAGCACCCTTTTCCAAAAGGGTGGCCCCACGGGCGGGCGGCCCCACGCCGCTCATTCCCGGCAGTCGATCAGGACCTTCATCGCCTCGGCATTGCCTTCCAATCCCCGGAACGCGGCGGTGATCCGGTCGAGCGGATGCACGGCGGAGATCAGCTCCGCCAACGGCAGGACGTTGGCGGCCATCAGTTGGAGCGCCTGCTCGTAATCCTCGCGCTCATAGACCCGCGCCCCGATCAGCCGGAGCTCCTTCCAGAAGAAATGGAACAGGTTCAATTCGGCCGGCTGCGGGTAGATCGCCACCAGCACGACGCGGCCGCGGATCGCCAGCAGCTCGGTCATGCCCAGCGCCGCCGCCTTGGCGCCGGAAACCTCGAACACGATGTCCGCGCCGCTGCCGCCGGACGGTTCACGCACCCAGGCCGGCAGATCCGTTTCTTGGGGATTGAAGGCCTCGAAACCGAGGCGTCGGGCAAAGTCGAGCCGGACGGGGCTGAGTTCCGAAACCACCACGCGCGCGCCGGCTTGGCGCGCCACCAGCGCCACCAGCATGCCGATCGGCCCGCCGCCGATGACCACCGCCAGCTCGCCGGGCCTGACCTCGCCGCGCCGCACGTCGTGGCAGGCCACCGCCAGCGGCTCAGCCAGCGCCCCGACCTTGAGGTCCACCCCCAACGGCAGCTTATGCACGGTGAACGCCGGCACCGTCCACGAGGACTGGAAGGCCCCCGGACTGTCGATCCCGACAAACTTCAGCTTTTGGCAGATATGGCTGTGGCCGCGGTCCGCCGGCGTCTCGGCCCGGTTGTCAAGCGGCCGCACCACCACCGGATCGCCAAGCTGCAGGCCGGTGACCCCCGCCCCGAGTTCCGCCACCGTGCCGGACATCTCATGGCCGATCACCTGCGGGATCCGCACCCGCTGGTCCATGGCGCCATGGAAGATGTGCACGTCGGTGCCGCAAATCCCGCAGTAGGCCACCGCGAGCCGGACCTCGCCCGGTCCGGGCGGGACCGCCTGTCCTTCGCGCACGGCAAAGGTCCGGTTGCCCTCGTAAAACGCCGCTTTCATCGTGGTCTCCATCTAGAACTTCCCGTATTTCAGATAGGCGTCGACCGGATCAACGCCCGCCAGGATGGCCTTGCGCACCAGGTTCTCCCGGCCGACGCCAAGCTCGGGCGCCGAACGGCCGTTGACGGTGAACACCCGGCCGGCCATCCGTTTGCCCGGCAGCAGCGGCCGGAGGGTGCGGGGCAGGATGCAGTCGGGGTGCCCCAGGGAACGCATGACGTCAAAGACAATGCCCGAGTAGGCCTGCTGCAGACGGTCACCGTAGTCGCGCATGAAGGTTGTTTTACCGGTATCCAAATCAAAGATCTCACACGAAGGCACGAGGTCACGAAGGAATCTACGGATTGGGACAATTCCACTCCAATCCTTCGTGTCTTTGTGCCTTCGTGTGAGTTATGCCAAAAATCATGTCAACAAGAAAAGGCATGCGAAACCTGACGCGTCTCAGCGGCGGCGGCGCAGCAGGGCCAGGCCGCCCAAGGCCAGCAGGCCGAGGGCCGCCGGCTCGGGCACCATGACCGCCTGGATCTCCGCCTGGGTCAGGGCCGTGTCATAGATCCGCACATCCTTGATCAGGCCGTCGAAGTTGCCGGCATTTTCAAGAGAGGTATCGAGGCTACCAATCGTATTATCCAAGTCCTGCGGATCGTAGACAAAGGTCTTGTCGAACTCAACATTCCCGTTGAGGTAGCCGACGGCCGATTTATTGCTGTTGCTCAGGGCAACGAAGTACCACTGACCGGTCGACAGATGGGTGGTACCCGAAGCCGAGCCGCTGCCGCCGGGACCGCCCTCCCACGACGTCAGATATCCGTCTGGGTTGACCATGAAGCTCATCCGTCCGGCGGGATAGGGAGTTCCGTATTGGGCGAAGATCACATTCTGGTCGTGGTTGGTGTTGGTGCTTGTAAAGGCATCCGCATTAATCCAGGCCGTGATGGTGTAAGAGGCGCCGAGAGTATTGCTGCCCACGGCGACCGCATCGCTGACGCCGTCGAAGCGCAGCGCCCCGTTTTCCCAACCGGATGTTTCGTCAAAATTGAAGTTGACCAGAGTGCCGTTCTGGTTGCCCGTGGCATCCACGGCGGTGGTGGTGGTGCCGGTCTCATCGAACAGCCACTGGCGGACTAGGGCGGCTTGGGCCGGCACGGCGGCGGCCAGCAGGCCGGTGACAGCCAGCACGGTCAGGGCGGAGGTACGGAGCGTCATGAGTGGACTCCTTGGTTGCGGGGTTGCGATAACTCATTGCAAGACATAGAGCTATTGTTAGCATAACCGGCAGCCACCGCCCCGCAACGGCCCGTTTGCGGTAAAAAGTTCCCAGATTGCGCCAAACTCCCCCAACGGAGACCAATTGGGGCCACCCTTTTGGAAAAGGGGGTTCCCAACCGTCCCAAAGGGCACAGAGAGCCGCTGGCGGAACGCTGGGGTGGGGATTATGATGCCGCATGAAACCGTCGCGGCCCGCCGTCAAGACCATTCTGGTAATGACGCCCCTGGACATGGAATCGGGGCGCGGCATCCTGCGCGGCATCCGCGACTACGCCCGCACCCGGCCGGCGGCCCCCTGGGTGTTCCAGGTCTGGTATCCCCATTTTCCGCTGGACACCCTGCGGCACGCCGTTCCGCCCGACGGCGTCATCGCCCATCTGCACCGGCCGGATTGGGTGGCGGCGGTGCGCGGTCTGGAGCGGCCGGTGGTGAATGTCTCCAACACCCTCGGCGACATCCTGCCCTGGCCGCGGGTGGGTTCCGACGAAGCCCTGATCGGCCACGCCGCGGCAGACCATTTCCTGGAGCGCGGCTTCCGCCACTTCGCCTTTTTCGGCTACCGCGGTTTTGCCTATTCGCGCCAGCGGGAGAAGGGGTTTCGGGACCATTTGGCGGCGGCGGGGCACGGCTGCGAGACCTTCGCGGCGGAGCTTCCCGGCGACGACCGGAGCCGGGCCTGGGCGCTGGACGCCCGGGTCCTCGCCTGGCTGCGAGCCCTGGCCAAGCCGGTGGCGGTGTTTGCGGCCAACAGCATCCGCGGCTTTGAACTGCTGGAGGCCTGCCGGCGCGAGGGGTTGCGCGTTCCCCAAAAAGTGGCCGTGCTGGGGCTGGACAACGACGAGGTGCTCTGTGAAATGGCGTTCCCGCCGTTGTCGGCCATCCGCACCGCCAACGAACGGATCGGCTTCGAGGCGGCCACACTCCTCGACCGGCTGATGGCGGGCCGCCGGCCGCCGCGCCGCCCGGTGCTGGTGCCGCCCGGCGAGGTGGTGGTGCGGCAGTCCACCGACGTGCTCGCCGTCCACGACCCGGCCCTGGAAAAAGCGCTGCGCTGCATCCGCGACCAGCTGCACCGGAGCCTCGGGGTGGCCGAACTGGCACGGGTCGCCGCCGTTTCACGCCGGGTCCTGGAACGGAAATTCCGCGAGGTGGTGGGGCAGAGCCCGCTGCAGGAAATCCGCCGCCTGCGCCTGGCCCGGGCGGCACGGCTGCTGGCGGAAACCGCCCTGCCCGTGGCCGAGATCGCCGCGCGCTGCGGTTTCTCCGCCGTGCAAAAACTCGACGACGCCTTCCGCCGGGAACACGGCCTCGCCCCCCGCCGCTACCGCCTGCTGCACGCGGATGCCGGGGCGGACACCGGCGGCAAAAAGACCTAAGGGACCTAAAGGACCCAAAGTACAGCTACTGTAGTTGAGCGCTTGCCGCGCGACGGAGACGCCCCGCCGGGCGGCAAACCGCATCTGCTCTCCCGCAACGGGTTCGTCCGCCCGAGGCCAGGCGGCTCCCAAGGCGCATTACCCTTCAGCCTACAGCCTAAACGCCTTCAGCCTGGTTTATCTCACCCCCGGCGGCGGCGCAACAGGGCCAGGCCGCCCAGGGTCAGCAGAGCCAACGAGGCCGGCTCGGGCACGGCGTAGGTGTCCCGGATCACCACGTCGCTCAACTGGCCGTCGTAGTAATAAGTTTGTGTGGTCTTGTAGATCAACCCGCCCAGCACGTTGTTGTTGGAAGTGAACGCATTGAGGGCAAAGGCGTTCGCCACGTTGTAGGTCGTGCCGTCAACGGTGATCTGCGTGTCCTGCCCCTGTTTCCAGGCCAAGCTCAGCGTGTGCCAGTTCTCCGTGTCCGTGAAGTCGAACGTCGAGGTCCAGTTCACCTGGTACGTGTGACCGTCCCCCAGGAACGCTTTGATCTTGTTGCTTTCCAGCCCCAGCCGGTATTCGCCCAGGTTGTCATTGGCATCCACCATCCACCACAGGGTGCCGGGGCCGGTGGTATTGTCGGCCTTGAACTTCAGGTCCACCCGCCCCTCCTGGCCGATAGACACATTGGGCAGGGTCAACACACTCGCCAAATCACCGTTAAACGTGCCGGGACCGGCGTACGAGGCGATAATAGCGGCATGCACCGGGCCGGCCATGACCGTGAGGGCGGCCGCAGCCAGGACGCAACCAAACTTTTTCATTTTTTCATTCAGCATGTCATGACTCCTTTTTGAAACGTCGTTACCGCAAAACAAACTTGGTCCCGGCTGATGCGTCGGTATCAGGCGGCTCGTCGCCCGGACCGCGCGCTCCGCGGCGTTTTCACCTCCTTTCGCGTTTTGCCGGCGTACCGGCGGACGGACGGCGTACCGGCGGCAAGCGCGTCCCACAGTCCGGCGGTCCGCAGGTCCTGTTCCATGGCGGCCGCGGCCGTTTCCGGCAGCGTGGCCAGCGGCAGCCGCACCGGGCCGCAGTCGATTCCTTCCAACCGTTTGAGCAGCGCCTTCTGCGCCGCGAGCCCGTTCCGGCGGCAGATGATGCGGATGGCCGCGGCGGCCTGCAACTGCGCGGCGCGGGCGCCGGCCAGGTCGCCCGCCTGGAAACCGGCGATGACCCGGCGGTACAGGGGCGCGGCAAAATTGTAGGTGCTGCCGACGGCGCCCCGGCAGCCCAGCGCCAGGCCGGCCAGCAGGATTTCGTCGCGGCCGAACAAGATCTCGAAACGGCCGGCCGCCACCGCCAGGCATTCCTGCAAGTCGGACAGGTCCTCAAAGGTGAACTTCACCCCGGCCAGGTTGGGAATGAGCGGCCCGGCGACGCGCAAGAACTCCGCCACCGGCAACTGCACCCCGGTCATGCTGGGAATGTGGTAATAGTAGAACGGCAGGCGGGGCGCGGCGGCGGCAATGCCCTGGCAGAACCCGGCCAAGTCCTGGACCGTGGCGGGCTTGAAAAAGAACGGCGCCATGGCCGCCACCCCGGCCGCCCCGATCTCCTGGGCATGCGCGGCCAGCGCCTTGGCATCCGCCAGGCAGGTATGCCCGACATGCACGATGACCGGCAGCCGGCCGGCCGCCTGCCAGGCCGCCGCCACCCGTTGCCGTTCCGTCGTGGTCAGGGAGGTGCCTTCGCCGGTGGTGCCGCACACGAACACTTTTTGCACCCCCCGTTCGGCCAGCCGCGCGGCATAGGCGGGAATGACGGCCAGCTTCAGGCGGCCGTCGGGGTGCATGGGGGTGAAGGTGGCGGCGATCAGGCCGTCGGTGCGGGGAAAAGCGGGGGGCAGCATGGGAGTGACGGTTCCTTTATTCTCTAGCCTGGACTATTCATGAATGTTGAATTTCGAATCATAGCCGTCCAATGGGATGCCATAATTCATTCCTTGCCCGTGCCCGAACTGCCATCCCTTCTTTCGTGGTCGAAGCCGTCCATGGGCATCCTTCTTTACGGTGTTCGGGCACGGGCACGGAAAATGCAAAATGGGTCAGGATTAAAACAAACCGCCGTTGACCGGTCACTCACGCTCCCGGCGGTCGCTACATTCCCGGCTCGGAAAAACCGGTTTCCGATTATCCTCACCCATTCACCATACCCGCCGCCGCCGGGCGCACAACGTCGAATTTACGACAAAAAATGTTTGAATTGCGCCAAACCCGCGGCTATGGTGGTGGCCGGGCTCCTTCCAGGGGAAACGCCGCGGGGCGCAATCCAGCACCTGGAGTTTGGCACAAGTACGGGTTTGGGAGGTAGCTTCGTCCCGGAGGGACTGAATGACAATAGGCAGGGGCTTCAGCCCCTGTTCCGAAAAATGAACCGATGGCGTGCCGTAGGTACGCCGCGATTCGCCGCGTACCTGACGGCACGCGAAATGGGGGGTGACAAAACAGGGGCTGAAGCCCCTGCCTATTCCCGCCCCGTCCCGCTGGGACGGGAAAACCGCAACCGTTGAGTTTCGCCAAACTCCAACCGCGGGGCGCAACCCCGCGCCTACAGGAGGGGCATGGTTTTTTGTAGGCACGGGCATGTCGCCGGGCGGCAAGCCCTGGGCGACAGTTGGTGAAACTAACGCCGTAACAACTTACCGGAGAACGTCATGCCGTCACCGCAGGCGAACGCCAAGACCATTCTGCTGCTGGTGCCCCTCGACATGGAGGCCGGGCGCGGCATCCTGCGCGGTGTCCGCGATTACGCCCGCACCCGGGCGGCCGCCTGGGAGTTCCGGGTGTGGTACCCCCATTTCCCGGTGGACGCGCTGCCGCGGGGCGGCCGGCCCGACGGGATCATCGCCCACCTGCACCGCGCCGACTGGGTGGCGGCGGTGGAACGCCTGGCCCGGCCGGTGGTCAACGTCTCTAACGTCATCGGCGACAGCCTCCGCCGGCCGCGGGTGGGGTCCGACGAGGCACTGATCGGCCGGTGCGCCGCGGAACATTTCCTGGAACGCGGCTTCCGCAACTTCGCCTTTTTCGGCTACGGCGGTTTCGCCCACTCCCGCCTCCGCGGGGCGGCGTTTCAGGAGCGCCTGGCGGCGGCCGGGCACGCCTGTGACCTGCTGGCGGAAACCCCCTCCGGCCCGGACACCACCGGCGGCTGGGCGCCGGGTGCGCGGGTCCATGCCTGGCTCCGCGCCCTGCCCAAGCCGGTGGCCGTGTTCACCCCCAGCGCCATCCGCGGCTTCGAGCTGCTGGAGGTCTGCCGCCGTGAAAAACTGCGCGTCCCCCATGAGGTGGCCGTGCTGGGGGTGGACAACGACGAAATCATCTGCGACCTGGCCACCCCGCCCCTGTCGGCCATCCGCACCGCCAATGAAAGGATCGGTTTCGAGGCGGCGGCGCTGCTGGCCCGGCTGATGGCGGGTCGCCGGCCGCCGCGCCGGCCGGTGCTGGTGCCGCCCGGCGAGGTGGTGGTGCGGCAGTCCACGGATGTTTTGGCCGTCCAGGATCCGGCCTTGGAAAAGGCGCTGCGCCTGATCCGCGACCAGCTGCACCGCAGCCTCAGCGTGGCGGAACTGGCGCGCGCCGCCGCCGTGTCGCGGCGGGTGCTGGAGCGCAAATTCCACGACGTGGTGGGGCTGAGCCCGCTGCAGGAGATCCGGCGGCGGCGGCTGGAGCGGGCCGCGCGCCTGCTGGCGGAAAGCGCCCTGCCGGTGGCCGAGATCGCCGAGCGCTGCGGCTTCACCACCACGCAAATGCTGGAAACCGCCTTCCGCCGCGAGCACGGCCTGACGCCGCGCCGCTACCGCCTTTCAGGAAGCGCCGGGCCCGGCGCTTCCTGAAACGGCCTGCCACTTTAACCCGTCACTGGCGTTCCGGGCTCTGAAAATCCCCACGCGTCACGGGTCACGCGTCACGGGTCACGCCTCACGCGTCACGGGTCACGCGTCACGGGTCACGGGTCACGGGTCACGCCTCACGCCTCCGCCAGCCGGACGCCCGACGGGACCTTGACGTCACGGGCCACGCTGCCGTCGCCCCGGCGCTCGGCGGTGACCACAAGGGGGCCGTGCGGCGTGGGAACGGTGCCCTGGACCCAGTCCAGCCCAAACAGTTGCGGCTGCACCCGGGCGGCCGCGAAACCGGGCGCCAGCGGCACGGCGCCGAGCAGCTGCTCGCTCAGCCAGGCGGTCGGCCCGCCCGCCCAGCCATGGCAGAGGCTGTGCCGCAGCCCCTGGTAGCAGTAGCGGCCAAAGTCGGCGTGAAGATCCTTCTGGCCGGGCAGCGGCAGGGCGTCGATGCGGCCGGCGCCGGGCAGCCAGGCCAGGTCAAAGTCTTCCCAGAAGGTGGTGGCGCCGCGGTCCAGCATGCCGCCCCAGTAGCGGCGGATCACCTCAAGAGCGCCGGCCTGGTCGCCGGCCAGGGCGCGGGCCTGCAGCACATAATAGCCCAGGAAGGTGCTCAGCCCGGAGAACGGGTCGCGGGCCAGCACCTCGCGGTTGACGCGGCCGGGGTCGGCCAGCCCGGCCAGGGCCAGGAAGGCGTTGGCCTGCTTGCTGTTGCCGGCCTCGGGGCGGTGCGCCGACAGGCGGCCGTGCGCGGCGGCGCAGGCCTGGGCGGCGGCCTCCTCGCCCAGCCAACGGCACAGCCGCTCGCCAGCGGCAAAGCCCCAGGCCAGCAGGGCCTGCATGCCGGCATGGATCGCCACCGGATTGTCATTCGACGGCCAGTCGAAGAAGCCGCCGCCCGGCAGGGTTTCGGCGCCGTCGGCGCCGACATAGCCCGCCAGTTGCCGGAGCAGCCGGAGCAGGTAGTCCCGCTGCGCCTTCAGATAGTCCAGGTCACCGCGGTGCCAGTACCAGTCGTGCTGGATGATGACCCACCAGACGGAGTAGGAACTGATGCCGTTCATGAACTGCGGCAGCGGGGTGCGGTCGCGCACGAAATCGAGGCTGGCGGGGACCAAGGCGGTGTCGTCAAAGACGGTGGTGATCACCCGGACCTCCGGGTGCAGGTCGCCCAGCCAGACCAGGCGGTCGCGCTTGATGCCGTCGTAGATGTAGTCCTGCATGTTGAGGTGGACGGTGTAGGCGCCGGTCTGCCAGACCTGGTTGAGCCGCTCGTCGCTGCAGCGGAAGCTGCCGGCATAGGGCAGGTCGCGATAGAGCGCCACCGCCCACACGCCGGCCAGTTCGAGGGGGGCGGGGGCGTCCGCCGGCACGTCGAGCCGGACAAAGCGGAAGCCGGTGTTGCCGATCTCGGTCGCTCCCATGGGGGGCAGGTCGAGCCGGGTGTCATGGATGGCGTGGTCGTTGTTGGGAGTGCCCATGGCCTCGCCGGCCGACTCGCCAAAACGGACGCGCACCGTCCGCACCTGGCCGGCGGAGGCCGGAGTGACGAGGCGGACACCGCCGTTGAGTTCACGGCCAAAATCGAGCAGAATGGCCGCGCCCGGCAACAGCCGGCACAGCGGTCCCTGAAACTCGGCCTGGGCCTGCCGCTCACCGGCCGTCAGCAGACGTTCCGGGTTGTCGGGCGCCAAGTCGCCGGCCGTGGCATAGAGGATCCGCCGCGGCGGCAGATAGTCGCGCCGACGCGGATCGGCAACGGCATCGGGATAAAGTGGGGAGGATGTCATGATGGTGCAAGGGGATATTGAAGGCAAAACGTAAAACGGCGTTAGGTGCAGCCCGAATGTTGAATGTCCAATGTCTAATTTTGAATGTCGAAGTAAAATCCACTGGCATTCAATATTCGATATTTACTAAACAAGCCAACAAAATACCTGACATCCCCCGCCCCGTCTGCCACGGCAGCCCACCACCACGGGCGACACGCCCGTGCCTACAGGAACCCATATTTCTGTCCTGTAGGCGCGGGGTTGCACCCCGCGAAGACTCTCAGCCTGCCAGGTAGCTGTGAAACGGATTAGCATGTCTGCCATTATCAGTGCTTTTCTTCGGCCTTGACCGCCTGCCAGTGGGCCTCCAGTTCGTCGATGCCGCATTCCTTGGGCTGGCGGCCGGCATGCGCCAAGCGGGACTCGAGCGAGGTGAAGCGGCGGCGGAACTTGTTGATGGCGTCGTCCAGCAGATCCTCGGCCAAATGGCCGCGGAACCGGCTCAGGTTGACCACCGAAAACAGCAGGTCACCCAGCTCGTCGCGCACCCGGGCCTCATCACCGCCGGCCAGCGCCTCGCGGACTTCGCGCAACTCCTCCTCGACCTTGGCGAGAACGCCGACGAGATCCGGCCAGTCAAAGCCGACCGCGGCGGCCTTCTTCTGCAGCTTGTGGGCGCGATGCAGCGCCGGCAGATGGCGCGGGACGCCGTCCAGCGCGGAGGTGGCCGCCGGCTGGCCGCCGGCGGCCTTGCCGGCCTTTTCCCCGGCCTTGATCACCTCCCACTGCCGCAACACGGCGTCGGCATCGGCGGCCTGGCTGTCGGCGAAGACGTGCGGATGGCGCCGGATCATCTTCTCGCAGCACAGGCGGGCGGCGTCCTGCAGGTTGAACCGCCCCTGTTCGGAGGCGATCTGGCAGTGGAACACGATCTGCAGCAGCAGGTCGCCCAGCTCCTCGGCCATGTTGGCATCGTCGCGTTCCTCGACCGCTTCCAGAAACTCGCCGGCCTCCTCGACCAGGTAGCGTTTCAGACTGTCGTGGGTCTGCTCGCGGTCCCAGGGGCAGCCGTCGGGCGCCCGCAGCCGGGCCAGGATGTCAACGAGCTGCTGGACGTAATCGGTCTTGGGGGTCATGGTCAAAACACTTTCATGCCCAATGGGCGTTGCCGGAGGCCGCCGGCGTGGCCAAACAGGCCTCGAAGCGGTCCAGGTACTGTTCCAGGGTGTGGCCGGCGGCCAACTGCCGGGCGGCGGCGCCCAGCTGCCGGCGGCGGGCGGGATCGGCGGCCAACTGTTCGATGGCCCGGCTCCAGGCGGCATCGAGCTCAGCCCGCGGTGCGAAGGCCACCGGCAAAACCAGGCCGTCGCGCTCATGGGTAAGCAGTTCGGCGGAACCGTTGAGGTCGCTGGAAACCACTGGCCGGCCGGCCGCCGCCGCCTCCAACACGACATTGGCGCAGGCGTCGTAAAAGGTCGGGTGCAGCACGGCATCGGCGGCCAGGTAATCATCGACCGGGTCGGACACCGCGCCGGCATGGACCAGCCACGGTGCCGCCGGCCCGGGCCGGTGCCGGCCCAGGGCCAGCAGCCGCAGGCCGGGCAGCCGCGGGTACAGGGAGTCGAACGCCCGGTACAGCAGGGCGGCGTTTTTGAGCCGCGGATTGTGGGCCAGGAACAGGAACACCACCTGGTCCGGGGCGAAACCGAGCGCCGCCCGGCGCCGGGCCCGGCGCGCCGCCGCATCCGGCGGCTGGAACCGGCCGGCGTCCACGCCGTTGTGCAGCACGGTCAGGCGGCCGGCGGCCGCGGGGGCGACCTCGCGCACCTGGCGCGCCACGAACTCGGACACCGCCAGCAGCCGGCCCCGGGGATCGGCCAGCAACCGTTCCTCGCGCCGCATGACGTGCTGTTTGGCCGGCGACAGGGCCGCCCGCGTCCGCGCAAACCAGCGCCCCACCGGCCCGCGGCCCAGGCTGTTGTAGCGCTGGAACACCCGCGACACCCCGCCGCCCAGGCGGTGCAGGTCCGCCGGCACGCGCAACCCCCAGTCCACCACAAACGCCTCAAGCGTCACCGCCGCCCGGGCCAGGCCGTCGGGCGGGGCCGCATGGAAGCAGACACCGGGAATGGCCGCACCGTCAACGGCCACCACGTGCAGCTCATGGCCGCGCCGGACCAGGCCGGCCGCCACCGCCGTCGCGTAGCCCTCCGCGCCGCCCGCTCCGGGCCGGAAATGTTCAAGCACCATCGCCACTCGCATGGGGGATAACGTAATCCCGAAACCGGATTAGGTTATGCCATCATGCGCCTTCCGACCCCCAGCGGCCCGGTCCACCTGACCTACTGCCTGAACATCCACCCCGGTGAGAGCCGGGAGGCGGTGTTGGACGCCGTCGGCACCCAGGCCGTCGCCGTGCGCGACGCCGTGGGGCGCCCCGGGCCGTTCGGGCTCGGCCTGCGGCTGGGCCGCGAGGCCGCCGCCGCCTTCCGCGCCCCCGCGGCACTGCGGGAGTTGCGTGCCCGGCTGGATGCCGAACAGCTGTACGCGTTCACCGTCAACGCCTTCCCCTACGGCCGCTTCCACGGCACGGCGGTCAAGGAGCGGGTCTACCGCCCGGACTGGCGCACCCCCGAACGCCTGGCCTACACGCTGGACGTGGCCGAAATCCTCGCCGCCCTGCTCCCCGAGGAGGTTCCCGGCAGCATCAGCACCGTGCCCGCCGGTTACGCCGCGGACTTCGCCGCCCCGGAGGACGACGCGGCGGCCTGGACCAACCTGGCCCGCGCCGTCCTGGCCCTGGCCGCGCTGCGCGGCCGCACCGGCCGCACCGTGCGCTTGGCGCCCGAGCCCGAGCCGGACTGCCGCTGGGAAACCACCGCCGGTTTGGCCGCCGCCTGGTGCGCCTGGCGCCACGATCCGGCTGCCTTGCAACGGCTGGCCGCCCGTGCCGGGGCGCCGTCAACCGCCGCCCTGGGTGCCGCCTTTGACGCGCATTTCGGAATCTGCCTCGACACCTGCCACTCGGCCGTCGTCGGCGAGCCGCTGCCCGACGCCCTGGCCGCCGCGGCCGCCGCCGGCCTGCCGCTGGCCAAAATCCAGATCAGCGCCGCCCCCGCGGCCCGCATCACCCCGGCCGTCCTGGACCGTCTCGCCCCGCTGGCCGAGCCGGTCTACCTCCACCAGACCCGCATCCGCCCGGCCGCCGGCCCGCCACTGCGCTTCCCCGACCTTGCCCCCGCCCTGGCGGCCGCCCGCGCCCCGGCCCTGGCCGGCTGCGAACTCCGCACGCATTTCCATATTCCGCTCGGCATCAGCGGGTTCGACGGTATTTCCTCGACCCGCTCCGAATTGGACCCCGCCTTCTTCGGCCGGCTGCGCAGCGGCCTCTGCCCGCATCTCGAGCTCGAGACCTACAGCTTCAACGTCCTGCCGGAAGCGCTCCGCGCCGGCGGCGTCACCGCCAGCCTGGCCGCCGAATACGCCTGGTTCCTCGGCGCTTGGGCCAACAACTGAAGCTGTCACCGCAAAGAACGCAAAGGGCGCAAAGATGCGTTCAACGCTGGTTGCCGTTTGGTAGCCTGGCGTTCTTTGCTCCAGGCAAACTTGCGAATCTCAAAGTGGTAAGAACCAAAATTGATGAGCAGCCCATGTTCGTTGTGCGATGATTTCAGATAACCGAGAATTTGCGCTTCATGCTCAGGGGCAAGGAATTTAGCGGTTTTCAATTCCACGATCAACACCCCCTCGACCAGCAGGTCTGCCACATAGTTTCCAAGAGATGTACCATCTTCGTCATAAACCGGGATCGGATATTGTTGCCCAACATTGAGTCCTACCTTTTTCAAGCGATGCACCAAGGCGTTCTCGTAAACCTTTTCCAAGTGGCCGTGCCCCATGATATGCATGAATTTCAAAGGCCGTCTGCCGGACCAGATTGCACAGTCCCTTGATGTCCGTCATTTTCCACCCTCCCGATTTGCGTTCTCTGCGCTCTTTGCGGTTAATCAATCTTGACTTTGACCGCTCGTCTCACATCAGGCCGGCTTCGCGCAGGCTGGTGTAGTCGCGGGGACGGGACGGGGTGCGGGCGCCGAGGATGACGTGGTCGATGATCTCGATGCCGACCACCTTGCCCGCCGCCGTCAGCAGCCGGGTGCATTCGACGTCCTGGGGTGATGGCGATGGGTCGCCGGCCGGATGGTTGTGGCCCAGGATGATTTGGCAGCAGTTTTCGCGAATGGCGGCGCGGAACACCTCGCGGGCATGGGACTGGCTGCGGTCCGCCAGGCCAACGGTGGCCAGCACATCGCGCAACAGGCGGTGGCGGCTGTCGAGCAGCAGCACGTGGAACTCCTCCTGCGCCTTGCCGCGCAGCCGCTCCCGCAACCAGTCCGCCACCGCCGCCGGGCCGCCCAAGTGCGGGCGGTCCGCCTGGCCGGCCGCCTGCAGCCGCCGGGCCAGGGCGAACGCCGCCAGCACCGCCACCGCCTTGGCCGTTCCCACCCCGGGCTGTACCGCCAGTTCCGCCGGCGGCGCCGCGGCCAGCGCCTCCAGCCGGTGGTCGAAACGGGCGAGCAGGCCGCGCGCCACCTCCACCGCCGAGCGTTGCCGCGCCCCGGTGCGCAGCAGGATGGCCAGCAACTCCGCGTCGCCGAGGGCATCCGCGCCCAGCTGCCACAGCCGCTCCCGCGGCCGTTCGTGCGCCGGCAGGTCGGCGATCATGAACCCCTTTCCGGGGGGCAGCTGATAGGCGGGGGCGGCCGTTTCCATGGGAAGTCCCTTCCCGACGGGCGAACCGGCGGCAAAGACCACCCGCGTTCACCCCGTTGCGGTTCTACTCATCAATAACGGACTGGACGGCCGGTTATTGTGCGAGGCCCCACCGGCCCGTTCCCCAATTCACCCCAACCCGTATCCCCACCCCGTTCGATAAAAATGTCCGCACAACGCAACGCCACCATTTCCATGGTTTGTGCTATAGTTCGCTACGCACGAAGTTGATGCGTTGACGGCCACCGATTGGCAATGGCGGCGGGTCCACCTCCGCAACGAGGGAAAAGGCAGTGTCCCCCATGTATAACGGTCATGTTTTAGGAACGGCGGCGCTGGCACTGTTCGTTTTTTTTGCCGGCCTCGGCAGCGGCCACGGCGCCCCGGCGCCCGGAGCCACGGCCCCGGCCAATGCCAAGCCGGCAACCGCAACCGTCACCCGCACCAGCCTTTGGCAGATCGTCCGGGCACCGGCCCGGATTGCGGCGGGGGACGAGATTGAAGTGAAGGGCAAAATCGGCGGGCAAATCATTGAGCTGCCGGTTGACGTCGGCGACACGGTGAAGAAGGGCGACCTCCT
>JBAZJM010000029.1:0-24684 GCA_041651315.1 Lentisphaeria bacterium
GCGTCACGTTGCCCGCCAAGGATGGACGGCCCTCAACGTGAGGCAGGCAATCTTGCCTGCCTGGGACGTGCCGTAACGCCGTGAAGTTCTTCCGCACCACTTGACAACAGGAACGGCCAGGTTCGCACGCCAATGCGCAACATGCAGGTGTAACCAGTGCCAAACTCCAGACAGGGGCTGAAGCCCCTGCCTATTCCCGCCCCGTCCCGCTGGGACGGGAAAACGCAACCGTGAAGTTGTGCCAAACTCCGGCGGCGGCGACGCCTCAGTGACTGTACGGCGTCCGCCGGCCTTCCACCCGGGTCTGGACATGGCCGCAACGGCGGTACTGTCCCGGCGGCATCCCCTCCACGGCGCGGAAGGCGCGGGAGAAGCTGTGGACGCTGGCAAACCCGGCGCGGCCGGCAATCTCGGACAGGTTCAGCTTGCTGCCAATCATCAGCTGTTTCGCGGCCCGGATGCGGCCGCGTTTGCGGAAATCGCGCGGCGGGCAGCCGAACTGGCGGGCGAACAGCCGCCGGAAATAGCTGGGCGAAAGGCGGCAAAGCGCGGCCGCGCGGGTGACGGCATCCGCCGCGTCGCCATGCTTGTCCAGCCAGTCGGCGGCGTGCTCCAAGCCCGGAATGTGGCCGCCGCATTCCGCCGGCAGCCCGGCCTGCGCCCGCAACAGTTCCGCCACGATTTCCAGCAGCAGCCCGGACATGCGCAGCGGCGCGAACGGCTGCCCCCGGGCCGCCTCGGTGCAGATCTCGTTCAGCAGCAGGCCGATCCGCCGGTTGGCCGGTGTGCGCAACCGGCCGCACAGCGCTTGCAGCCGCGGCTCCGGCACCGGCGGATGCAGCAGCGGGCGGAGTTCGCCCAGCTCGGTCATGCCCCCGGGAATGGAAAAATCCCAGTGACTGGCCTCGGGCCGGTAGACCAGGTCGAAATGCGCGTATGGGCAGACCATGGCCGGGGCGAACCCCTCCATCTCGTGCTCGGTGTCCGGCGGAATCCAGAACAGGTCGTCCGGTGCGGCGTCGTACGCCACCCCGGCCACGCTGAAGCGGCCGTGCCCGCTTTCAATGTAGACCAGCAGGAAATCCAGCAGCAGCCGCCGGTCCATGTGCCAGGCGGCGCGCGGGGCGTTGCCGCAGTGGCGGACATAGGGGCGGAGCAGCGCCAGCAGGGGCGCGTCCGGCTCGGCGCCGGGCACCGACGGCAGGACCGGTTCAGGGGGTTTGAGGTTCATCAGTAGCGATCCTGATACCTTTTTGACGGATGCGAACAAAAGAAATGCAGCATAATCAAGATACTTTACTGGTTAAAGACCGATTGACCAAAAAGCGAAACGGGAAAACCAAGGAGTCTTGCGCATGAGCCGCCCCTTTTTGGACCGGGTGATGAACCACCGGCCAACCCCGGATTTCAACCAGCTGCTGACGGTGCTGGCCAAACGGCTGCCGGCCCGGCCGACGCTGTTCGAGTTCTTCCTCAATGCGCCGCTGTATGAGCGACTTTCCGGCCGGGGCGCCACCGACTGGGGGCGGCCGGAAGAGCGGTTCCGCACGGTGGCCGCGGCGTTCCGCCAGGCCGGTTACGACTACGTGACCGTGCATGTGCCCGGATTCGAATTTCCCCAGGGGGAACGGCACCAGGGTGCCAGCGTCTCCATGAACGAGGGCGCCCTGATCACCGACCGCGCCAGCTTCGAACGCTATCCGTGGCCCGATCCGGAACCCACGGCGGCTTTTTATCCCCAGATCGCCCCGCTGATGCCGGACGGCATGAAAGGCATGGTCGCCGGCCCCTGCGGCGTGCTGGAAAACACCGTCGCCCTGGTCGGCTACGAGGCGCTCTGCTTCCTGATTGCCGATGATCCGGAGCTGGCCCAGGAAATCTTTGACGCGGTCGGCTCGCGCCTGTTGCGCTATTACGAAATCGCCGCCGCCCAGGACTGCGTCGGTTTTGGCATCGCCAACGACGACTGGGGGTTCAAGACCCAGCCGATGCTGGCCCCGGCGGACCTGCGCCGCTACGTCTTTCCCTGGCACCGACGGATTGCCGCCGCCGGCCATGCCGCCGGCAAGCCCGTCGTCCTGCACTCCTGCGGCAATGCCGCGGAGATTTGGACGGACATCATCGACGACCTCCGCTTTGACGGCAAACATTCCTATGAGGACACCATTTCGCCAGTCGAGCAGGAATACGACCGCTACGGCGGCCGCATCGCCATTCTGGGCGGCCTGGACCTGGACTTCGTCGTCCGCTCCACCCCGGAAGACGTCTACCGCCGCGCCCGCGCCATGCTCGAACGCGCCGCCGCCAAGGGCGCCTACGCCCTCGGCACCGGCAACAGCGTCCCCGAATACGTGCCCGCCGAAAACTACGCCGCCATGACCTGGGCCGCCCTGGAAACCCGACCCTGACAAGGGGCATGACCGTTTTGTCGGACCCTGTTGGGAACCCCCTTTTGAGGAAAGGCGGTTCCCAAACCCTCCGTTAAACCTGTTTGTGCCTTAAACTCGGAGGGGCGCTTCAGCCACAAGCAATTCGCTCTGATCCTAACGCTTTGCCAGAACAGCTTGTGGCTGAAGCGCCCCTCCGGTTTAGGATACAAAAGTTTTGGGAAGGGGTTTGGGGAGCACCCTTTTCCAAAAGGGTGGCCCCAACATCATCCATCAAAACGGTCATACACTTAAACCGGGGGAGTCTTGTTTTTTCCGGGGGGCCGGGATATGGTTGCCGCCCATGGGGGTGGTTGTCATGTCAAGCCGTTGGTTGCCGTTGCTGGCCGTCGGGTGCGTGTTGGGGCTGACGACCGGCTGCCATCTGATCTACAAGGAAACCCGGGTCGCCCCCGCGCCCGACACCACGTTCCTGCCGGACCCCGGGCGCATGCAGGAGCAGCCGCCCGAGGCGGCGTTCCAACGGTGCTGGATCGCCCCAAACGTCAACTGGGGGCGCTACCACAAGGTCATCGTGGCCCCGGTCAATATTGACCACCTCATCCGCCAAAGCTGGTGGGAGCGGCAGAGCTATGTCGAGAAACTCGGCTTTTACCAGGGCGACTGCCGGCGGATCGCCGACTACCTGGGCAAGGTGTTCCGCGACGAGCTGGCCGCCGATCCCCAGCATCGCTGCCAGGTGACCGAGGTGCCCGGCCCGGACACCCTCCGCCTGGAGCTTGCCCTGGTGGAACTGGTGCCGACCAAGGCGGTGATGAACTCCATCGAGGAAGTCACCAAGATGGCGATGCCCATGCTGATCAGCACGGCCATGGGCCCGCTGTCCGAATTGAACGCCGGGTCCATCGCGATCGAAGCCAAGCTGGTGGATTCCCGGACGGGGCGGGTGCTGGCCATGTTCGCCGACCGTGAAAAGGCCGAGATGGCCGCCTTTGACCTGGCCGGCTTCACGCCCTACGGCCAAAGCGAACTGATCGTCCGCAACTGGGGCCGGGAGTTCATCCGGATCATCAACGCGCACATGAAGCCGGTAACCCGGCGGCTGCCGTTCACCCTGATCACCTTCTGAGTCCAATCGCCGCCATCCCACAAACGTGGGGTGATCCGCGTGTCGCCGACGCCGTTTTTTGCGGAAGGCGGCTGGCACGGGTGCCGCCACAGCCGTCGCCGCAAACGTCGGGGTGCGGCAGCCGCGGCGGTGTCAGCCGCGAGGGAGCGGCCAGGCCATGTCGGGGAACCGGCAAAATGGGGCGTCCGTCTGACATCATTTCAAGAACGGCGCCCCCTGTATCCGAACTGTTGAAAACGGCTCCCGCACACTAAACGCCCGGTTCGTCCGTTTAGATGCGGTGGAGGCAAGGTTTCCTTGCCTTCGGCCTGCCGCCTGAACAGCTTCAGACCTAGACCATTCGTCCCAGGAGCCCATTGCCGCCATGTCACCGCCGCCGTCCCCTGCCCCGTTGCCAGCCGCCCCTGTCCCGCCGCCACACCGCCGCCGCTCCGGCTGGGCCTGGGCGGGGCTCGCCATTCTGCTGGCCCTTCACCTGGCCTGGCTGTGGGCCCGGTTCACCCCGGCCATCGCCGAACCGGATGACAACGGTTATTTCGCCCAGGGCACCCGCCTGGCCCAGGAGGGCCGCAGCTGGTTCCTCCCGGAATCGGACGCCCAATACCTGGGCATGCACTGGTTGCTGACCCCCTCCGGGCGCTATCTCTGCCGCTATCCGCCCGGCCTTTCCCTGCTGGTTGCCGGCGCGTACGGGATCGGCGGCTGGCAAGGCTGCCTGTGGCTCAACCCCCTGCTGTCCGTGCTGGCGCTGGCGGGCAGCTTCGTGCTGGCCCGCCGCCTGCTGGCGCCGGGCTGGGCGCTGGCCGCCACCGCCGTGCTGGCGGCCAACCCCACCTGGCTGCACCATGCGCTGGCCGGCGACTCGCACATGGCGGTCACCGCCGTCCTGGTTTGGGGGCTCGTCCTGCTGCTGTGCTGGGGCGAGCAGGGGCGCCTCTGGCAGATCGGCGCGGCCGGCCTCGTGCTGGGCTGCATTCCCGCCATCCGCTATGCCGACGCCGTCATGGGGGCCGGCGCCGCCCTGTACGTGCTCTGGCACGGCCGGCGCTTTCCGCACTTCGGCCGCCACTGCCTGGCCGCCGCCGCCGGGGTGGCCATCCCCGTCGTGCCGCTGTTGCTCCGCAACCAGGAGCTGCTGGGGGCGTTTTGGCGCACCGGCTATTCCCTGACCCACGAGGAGACCGGCTTTGGCTGGAGTTATTTCCGCGCACACGCCATCACCTATCTGCGGCAGCTCAACGGCGACGCCGTCGGCCTGCTGTTCGCCCTGGGCCTCGCCGGCATGGCCGCCATGGCGCTGACCCGGGACCGGCGGGACACCCGGGCCCGCGGCGTGCTGCTGCTCGGCCTGACCCTCCCCATGCTCCTGGTCTACATGGCGTATTACTGGGCCCCGCAACAGGACGCCGCCATGACCCTCCGCTTTCTGCTGCCCCTTTTTCCGGCCTATGTGCTGGCCGGCTGCTGGCTGCTCAAGGAAACCGTCCGCACCCGGGCGCTGCCCCCGGCCGCCGGCCCCCTGCTCGCCGGCGGCCTGGTGGTTTTCCAACTGTTGTGGGGCGGCGCGGAAGTCACCGCCCAGGCGGCACAGCTGCATGCCCAAAAAGAACCGCTGGCCCGGGTGACCCTGGCCCTGGAGGCCGCCACCGCGCCCGGTGATGTGGTGGCGGGGTCCGGCAACCTGCTGCAGCAGCTGGATTTCGTCCGGCGCTGGAAGGTCGCCGACCTCTCCCTGCTTCAGGGCGGCAGCGGCCCCGGCGGCCCGCCCCCCGGCGCCGGCTTCGGCGCCGACCACCGCCCGGATGCGCCGTCGCCCATGCAGGCCGCCAAACAGACGGAGTTGCGCCAGAAATACACCGGCACCCCGGCGGAACGGCGGAAAAAATTTCTGGCCGACCTCCAGGCCTGGGCCGGCACCGGCAACGCCATCTACCTGGTGGGCACCGAACGCAGCCTCAAGGAATGGGACGGGCTGCCGGAAGGCCGCTTCCAGGTCGTGGCACGGGTCGCCCTGCCCGCCCAACCGTCGCGCCGCGCCATGGGGGGCGGGCCGATGATGATGGGCGGTGGCGGCTTCCCCCCTCCGCCACCGGACGGCATGGGCGGCGGCTTCGGCGGCCCCATGGACGGTTTCGGCGGGGCAACCGAGGCCGTCATCGCCAAATTCACCGCCCAAAAACCCGCAACCGCAGAGACCTCAGCCGCCCGGCACTGAGGCGGCGCCGGCCGGGCACTCACCCGGACGGACACGGACAGGCACGGACGCGCACGGCCCCCAACCCGTTCGTCTCAAGGCGGGGCGGTCCGTGAGTGTCCGTGGTTTTCCGCCCCGCCCAAAGCGGTTATTTTTCCGCGGGGTTCTTGCCGCTGCGCACGGACTCGCTCAGCAGGCTCTGAAGGCCTTGGATGGTCTTGGCGTTGGCGCTGCCTTCCAGGGCTTTCACCGCAATGTCCTGCACCTTGCCATAGGCAGCTTCGAGCTGGGCGTTGGCTTTGGTCAGTTGCGCCGCTTGTTCCTTAACCGCGCCCTCCGAGGCTTGCAGTTTCGTGACCAACACGCTACGCTCGCCCTCAAAGGTCTTTTGCAACAGCTCGGTCTGCGCCTTGTGTTCGCCGGTGAGCTTCTCGCGCAGGGCGTCCACGGCCTGTTTCACGGCTAGGTCGCGCTCCTTGGCCAGCTTCTCCACCGTGGCGCGCAACTCCTGGTATTCCTGTTCGCGTTCCGTCACCTTGCTCTCGCGTTCCGCGAGTTCCTTGTTGGCGGTTTCGCGGGCGAGTGCCAATTCCTTTTCCTGAGACGCCTTTTCATCCAGGAACTGGTTCCGGGCCAGAGCCTTCTCGCGGGAAAAGGCATACTCATACTCCTCGCGCTCCCGGTCACGCGCCTTTTTGTCGGCTTCCTTTTGCGCCTTCACAACCAGGTCGTAGTCGGCCTTTTCCTTCTGCCAGCGCTCACGGGCTTCGGCCATTTCCGTTTCCATTTCTTCCCGCTCGTGCGCCGTTGCAGCCTCGAACGCTGCGCGTTCCTGGGCCTGCGCCTCCACCAAAGCCGCCAGGGTCTGGACATTCTTCTCGATCTCGTAGAACTCCTTCAACTCTTGTTCCTTGAGCGCCACCGCCTTCTGCACCGTCTGAAACTTCTGTAACTCCCCGTCCAACTGTTCCGCGAGCTGGCCGAGCATCCGGCCGAGCGCCGTTTTCAGGGCGGTGATCTCCTGGACGCCCTTGGCATCCTCCATGAGCGCGACGGCGGTCTGGACGGTTTCCTGCTGCCGGCGCACGGCGGCTTCCTGCTCGGGCCGAGCCTTGACCTCTTCCGCCGCCGCCAGTTTTTCCGCCGCGTCCTGATAGGCCGCCTGTACCTTCCGGCGCGTGCTGGTCACGGTTCCGTCCGCCGAAGCGGCGCTGCTGGTGGTCTTGCGGGGGGGCATGTTGAATTCTCCTTGCGTTCTAGGGTGATTTCAGGCTTTTTAGACAGTTACCATCAGGCTTCATAGTTTAGCCAATAGATGATAAAGGACCAGCCTGCGGTCAGTCAGGGTGTGGCAGGTTTCATCGACAGGCGGATCAACCGGGAGGGTACTCGGTTGCCATGAACCAGACAGACAAAGCTTGGCAGAGGCCGCCGCGATTTGTTTGGACAACGCGGTTCTGGCCGTTGGGAGGTCCACATCAAAGACATACCCCAGCATGGCGCCCGCCTCTTGAGTTGAAGCATATTGTCCCGTGATAAACCGCATCATGCCGTCATCAACGTAATCGACAACCAAATGCGCTTTCTTTCCACCTGGGAAAGTAACAAAAAGGCGCTTGGCTTCAATCAAAAAATAGGTTTCCACTCCACGCCCACAGGAAAACCGAATGTCACCGCGCCCGGAAAGGATTGGAGTTGTCCCGGTATTGTCAACAAGCCAAGATTCAAAATGCGGTTCGACGGGACCGGTTCTGTATTCTGGAAGCGTGGATAATTTCAAAAATAATTGTCTGCTCAACTCTTCTTCTGGCCGCGTACACTGAGGTGTTGGCCGGGATAAAGAAGGCAGAAGCGTTTGAGTGTTTTGGAGAATACCAGCAATCTCCTCGCCTGGGAACAACTTAATGAATGGATTGGCGAGTTCTGCATCAGGCATGGCGTTGTCTCCGCGCCAAGGAAATCTCGCCATAAATGCGATCCGCGTCATTGAGTGCCGTCGTGCGTGTCCAGTGCGCCAAAACGGCGGGGCGCAAAAGATGAATATGCTCGCCCTCGAACCAAAGCAGTTCACGTTCGTGGCGCAGCGTGGTGTTTTCACGGGCGCAGGCATCGTAGGCCTGGGCAAACTGTTTCGCCAGCTTGCCCGTGAGGTTTTTGGAAATGAAATCCCCTTCTTTCTGGCCAAGAGTCAGGGAAACCAGCGCCAAGCCGCTATCGGGATCGACGCCGCCGGTTGCGCGGAGTTGGAATGCCGATTTGCGCTCGCGTGCCCAGCCATTGAGTGTGCTGGTCAGCATGTCCGCATAGGCAGCCAAACCCCGCTGGTAACCAGGAACCTTGCCAGGGCCGGTGAGCGGTTGAAGTGTCGGCAGATCAAATTGTTGCGCTTTGACCGGGGACGGCGTCGAGCTGGGGATGGCGATGTTAATGGTGTCTTCGACCACGGCAATTTCCGGTTCCAGCAAACCGAAATAGCGGTAAATGAGCGGCTCCATTTCGGCTTGGAGCGCCAGAGACCGCGTCTTCCGTTCCGCCAGCCATTCATGCTTGGCCGCCTTTTCGTCGACTTGGCCCAGCATATCCCGGCAATTTGCCTGACATGCCCGCCAAAGCGCTTCTTGCGCTATCTTCTCCCGGCGCATTCGCGAGGCAACGGTCTGAATGATTTTGGCGGCATCTTTGGCGGGCGCGTCCGTGGGCAAGGGGAAGGGCAACCGCAATAACTCCTCCAAATTCACCTTGTCTCTCTCCGTTCCCCAATTGGCCGCCGTGTGAAAAGCAACGTAGTTGGCAAGGCGAGAGCGTAAAAAAACGGCAAGGAATAACAACAGGTCTTCATCCTCGGGCGGGCCGGAAATGGACTGAAGCGAATCTTGAAAGAGGATATCAAAGTTGGAAAATGCCACTTTCCCAAAACCCTGGCTTACGAGCACCATGGGAGCTTGATATAACCGGCGATCCCTTGGGCGATGCAACATCTTGAACCGGGTTCCTACCGGCTCACAATCCGCTGGGAATAACAATAGGCAGGAATCCAAACCGGGGGCACGGGCATGAAGAAACAAATCGGCTTGGTGCCACCATGGTTTTTGAGGAGTGTCGCTTTTCCCAGAGGTGTTCGGCTGAAACCCTTGTCCTTTGGCCCATCGCTTCCGTTCGCGTGGCGCACCGGCAAGCATCTCCAGCTTGGGCAACGTGTCCAAGAAATCGAGCAACCGCTGATCGCGGGGCGTTCCCCACAACCAACGTTTCCACAGTTGGAATGCCGCACCGTTGTCCACGGCATGGACGAGTTCACCGTAGGAGATGAATTTCCGGTCAGCAGCGGTGATTGTGATCTGCCCGTGCTGCCTTCCGCTGACGCTGAACTTGGGAGTGTCATAGATCACCGTCAAGTCACGCGTTTCAGCGGGCAATCCCTTGGCATAACGCATCACCATGCAGGGACACAAGGCATGTTCAAAAAGAATAAAACTGAAATCCGCCAACTGCACCACCCGGTGTAGGCAATGCGTCCGCAACCAGCGCGATTGAAACGCATTGGTCCGGTTGTTGAGGAACAGTTTTGACGGCAACAACAAACACCCCTCACCTGGCTCCGCGAGGAACTGATCCAAATGCTCCACAATTTCCTGAGCGATTTGCTTCGTTCCGCGACCTTTCCATGGTGGGTTGCCGACGGCTAAGTCAAAACCATGTTCCGGCAGTTCCTTGGTATGCAAAAAGTCATCACAGACCACGGCGGGAATGAAATTGGGGCCGCCCGTTTTCCTTCCTGCCATCTTCAATAAAATCGGCAGTTTGCGCTTGACGGCGATGTACTGCTTGATATCGGCGGGAGAAAGGGCATCCAGCAAGGAAAGATACAAACTGAAACAGGCCAAACGGCATGCCGTGACGTTAACATCCATGCCCCGGACTTGCCGCCTGAGCATGTCCAGCAGCGCATCGGCCTTAGCCTGGTAGTCGGCATCGGGATGGTCAAGTAACCAGCGGGTGGCCAACCGGTTGAAGAGCGTCACCAGGAAAATGCCCGATCCGCAACAGGGATCCAAATAACGGAGGGCGGCCCAGTCGGTTCGACCTTCCACCGCCACGTCCAGCGTCATTTCCGCCAGGAAACGTGGCGTGTAAAACGCACCGTTGTCATGTTTGGCCTTGGCGTCTTCCGCCGCCAGGAACTCTTCGTAGATGGAGCTGATGGTTTCAACGGGAATGAACTTGAAATCGTAGGCCCAGAAGCCCAGTGTCGCTTGGCTGGGATGCACCGCTCCCCCCAGAAACGTTTTCAGAAGTTCGATATGGGCGGGCCGAATCTGGGCGCGTTCGGCATCAAGATCCTGATCGAACATACTGCCATTGAACGTGGTCTTGAACTTGGCAAAACGATCATAAAGAACATTGATCGCATCCAGGGCTGAGCGATTGCGAAACGCATCCAGAAGTTTGGGACCTTCCGTCTCCGGCAAGTGGACAATTTCCCGATCCACCAAGTAGCAAACAAAGAGGATCCGGCCAATCAGGGAATGAGCCATTTCGCGGGGCAATGGCGGCGTGGCATGAACCAGTTGATCACGGAACGCCACCAATTGTTTCACCAAGTAACGATCCACACACCCGTCGGATCGGAACTGGTCGGCATGTCCGTCGCGACGGTAGTAGTCGCCGGTTGCGATAGCTTGGTGAAAACTTTGCTGCTGCTGGGCAAATGCCACCCTTGGCAAGGTTCCAACCAGCGCGGGCGATTGAGCCAATGGCGCATCATCGTGTTGCGGCTTGACTAGCCCGGAAAAAATGCGTACGGTCTTGGGGTCGGCCACCACCAGCGTCGTGGCGACACCCTGGTTCCAAAAGCGCCGGTGCAGGGCGTTCAGTTCGGCGGGGGGCAGAGGCCGGGAAACCTCCTTCTGGTAGAGCACGGGGACATGGTCCACGCACAGCACGCCGGATAGCCCGAACTCATGCCACGCCCGCTCCACCACCCGGATATAGGCCAATAATTCGGGGCAACTGCGGATCTCTTCAATTGTGGTGAAGAATCGCATGCCGTATCGACACTCCTCGCCTGATACTGGAGAACTATATGCCGCACGATCCACAAATGCAAATTATTATTAGTGCTATCTATAAAAGTATCGAGACACGTTTCACCGCGCCACGATGTTGACCAGGCGGCCGGGGACGGTGATCACCTTGACCACGGTCTTGCCGGCGAGGTGTTCCTGGACCTTGGGGTCCGCCTGGGCGGCGGCCTCGAGGGCGGCGACGGCCGCGGCGGCGGGGACGGTGATCTTGCCGCGCGGCTTGCCGTTGACCTGGACGACGATTTCGAGCTCGTCAACTTTGAGCTTGGCTTCGTCATAGGCCGGCCACGGCGCGTAGGCCAGGGTGTCGGCGTGGCCCAGGCGCTGCCACAGCTCCTCGGCGATGTGCGGCGCCAGGGGGCTGAGCAGCTGGACAAAGGCCGCCATCGCCGCGCGGTTGCGCTGGTCGCACTTGCCGAACTCGTTGACGAAGATCATCAACTGCGAGATGGCGGTGTTGAACGACATCGTCTCGAAGTCGTCGCCGACCTTTTTGATCGTCTGGTGCAGCAGCCGTTCCTGGTCGCGCGTCAGCGGCGCGTCGGTGAGCTGCGGGGCCAGGGCGCCGTCGGGGCCGACGATCATCTTCCAGGCGCGGTGCAGGAAGCGGTAGACGCCCTCGACGCCAGCGGTGTTCCACGGCTTGGCGTCGGTGAGCGGGCCCATGAACATTTCGTACATGCGGAAGGCGTCGGCGCCGTACTGGCCGATGACCTCGTCGGGATTGACGACGTTCTTGAGCGACTTGGACATCTTGGTCGGGTACTCGGTCAGTTCCTCGCCGGTCTCTTTGTTGAAGTGCCGGCCGTCGCGGTGCTCGACCTTGTCATTGGCGACCGGGAAGCCGCGGCCGTCCTTGTAGGAGATGCCGAGAATGAGCCCCTGGTGGACGAGTTTCTTGAACGGCTCGGGGGTGGAAACGTAGCCGAGGTCGAAGAGCACCTTGTGCCAGAAACGGGCGTAGAGCAGGTGCAGCACGGCGTGTTCGGCGCCGCCGACATAGAGGTCGACGGGCATCCAATACTTCTCCTTGGCCGGATCCCATGCCGCTTGGTCGTTGTGCGGGTCGATGAAGCGCAGGTAGTACCAGCAGGAGCCGGCCCACTGGGGCATGGTGTTGGTTTCGCGGGTGCCGTGGCGGCCGGTGGCGGGCTCGGTGTAGGCGAGCCACTCCTTCGCCTTGGACAACGGCGGATCCATGGTGCCGGTGGGCTTGAAGTCGGCGAGCTCGGGCAGGAGCACGGGGAGTTCGGCGTCGGAGAGCAGGTGTTCGCTGCCATCCTGCATGTGGGCGACGGGGAACGGCTCGCCCCAGTAGCGCTGGCGGGAGAACAGCCAGTCGCGGAGCTTGAACTGGGTATGGCGCTGGCCGAGGCCCTTGGCGGAGAGCCAGTCGCAGATGGTCGTCATGGCGGCATCGACGGGCAGGCCGTTGAGGGAAACTTCGGCATTGGCGGAGGCGATCATTTCGCCGTCACCGGTCCAGCAGGCTTGGCCGGCGAGCACGGCGTCCACCGAAACGCCCTCTTTTTCCGCGGCCTGGGCGTCGGGGCGGATGATGGCGCGGACAGGGATTTTGAATTTGCAGGCAAATTCAAAATCCCTGGTGTCGTGGGCGGGCACGGCCATGATGGCGCCGTGGCCATAGCTGATCAGCACGTAGTCGGAGATCCAGACCGGGATTTTCTCGCCGTTGACTGGGTTGAGGGCATAGCTGCCGGTGAAGACGCCGGTTTTTTCCTTGGACTCGGTGCGATCCATGTCGCTCTTGCTCTTGGCGGCGAGCTGGTAGGCGGCGACGGCGGCCTGCTGGGCGGGGGTGGTCAGGGCGGGGACCAACGGATGCTCGGGGGCGAGCACCATGTAGGTGGCGCCGAACAGGGTGTCGGGGCGGGTGGTGAAGACGCGGATCGTCTCCGGGCGGCCGGCGACCTGGAAATCGACCTCGGCGCCGGTGGACTTGCCGATCCAGTTGCGCTGCATCTCCTTGGTGCCGGCGGGCCAGTCCAGTGCCTCGCCCTCGTCGAGCAGGCGTTCGGCATATTTCGTGATCCGCAGCATCCATTGCTTCATCGGCTGGCGGATGACCGGGTGGTTGCCGCGCTCGGAGCGGCCGTCAATGACTTCCTCGTTGGCGAGCACGGTGCCGAGGGCCGGGCACCAGTTGACGGCGACCTCGGCCTTGTAGGCGAGCCCCTTCTTGTAAAGCTGGGTGAAGATCCACTGGGTCCACCGGTAGTACTTGGGGTCGGTGGTGTCGATCTCGCGGTCCCAGTCGTAACTGAAGCCGAAGGCCTGGAGCTGCTGGCGGAAGCGGTTGATGTTTTTCTGGGTGGTGACGGCGGGGTGGGTGCCGGTCTCCATGGCGTACTGCTCGGCGGGCAGCCCGAAGGCGTCCCAGCCCATGGTGTGCAGGACGTTGAACCCCTTCATGCGCTTGTAGCGGCAGACAATGTCGGTGGCGGTGTAGCCTTCCGGGTGGCCGACATGCAGGCCGGCGCCGCTGGGGTAGGGAAACATGTCGAGCACGTAGAGCTTGGGCCGGGTCGGATCGCAATCCACGGCCTTGAACGTCTTGCGCTCCAGCCAGTAGCGCTGCCATTTGGCTTCGATCTCGGCGGGAGTGTAGGTGGCACTGGAAGTGGTCATGGGAATGTGCTGAGTTCGGGGTTCGAGTTCGGAGTGGCGCACGGGCAAAAGGAGGGCAAGCGGGTGAATTTTACAAACTTAATACTATAACATGGCCGGGGCCGGAATGGCGGCGGGCCGCCTGGCCGGGCGCATGACATTCGTGTCGGTTGGGTTGGGAACCCCCTTTTGAGGAAAGGCGGTTCCCAAACCCTCCGTCAAACCTGTTTGTGCCTTAAACTCAGAGGGGCGCTTCAGCCACAAGCTGTTCTGGCAAAGCGTTAGGATCAGAGCGGATTGCTTGTGGCTGAAGCGCCCCTTCGGTTTAGGATACAAAAGTTTTGGGAAGGGGGATCCAGAGCGAACATGTGAGCGACCCGGCAAAGCCGGGGCTGCACAGCGCGAAGCGCGGGGGGAGCACCCTTTTCCAAAAGGGTGGCCCCAACATCATCCGACAAAACTGTCATACACCCGAAACGGGGCCCCGGTGCCGCCGCCCGCCCGGGACGGGCGGCGCCAAGCATGGCGGCGCCGTGGTGGCACGGACTCACACGGACAGCCACGGACCAACACGGACGTGGGCACGGCGCGGTGAGTTTCGTCCGTGAACGTCCGTGTGTGTCCCTGCACGTCCGTGCGGGTCCGTGCACGCCCATTTACGAGTCACGCATCACGGGGCACGCCCCCCGTTTCACGCCTTTCCCGGGCGCTATATTTGCGCCATGCCCGACACTCCTCCCCAGCTTTTTGCCGCCGCCGCGCCGGTGCCGTGGTGGCGCCGGCATCAGGCGCCGCTGGCCGCCGCCGCCTTGGTGCTGGCGGTGCTCGCCATCTACCGGCAGACCGCCTGGTTCGGCTTTGTTTTTTTTGACGATCCCGGCTACGTGTTCGAAAATCCGCTGATCAACCGCGGGCTGGGTTGGCGGGCATTCCTCGGGGTGTGGAGCAGCTTCACCGGCGCCAACTGGCATCCGCTGACCCTGCTGTCGCACCAGCTCGACGTGACGCTGTTCGGGCTGAACGCGGGCGGCCATCACCTGACCAGCCTGGTGCTGCATGCGGCCAACGCGGTGCTGCTGTTCCTGGCGCTGCGGGCGTTCACCGGCGCGTTCTGGCGCGCCTGGTGGGTGGCGCTGCTGTTTGCGGTGCATCCGCTGCACGTGGAGTCGGTGGCGTGGATTGCCGAGCGCAAGGACGTATTGAGCGTCTTTTTCGGACTGCTGGCGCTGCTGGCCTACCGGCGGTATGTCGCGGCCCCGGCGGCGGGCCGGCTGGCGCTGGTGACGGCGCTGTTCGCGCTCAGCCTGATGGCCAAGCCGATGCTGGTCACCCTGCCCTGCCTGCTGCTGCTGCTGGACGGCTGGCCGCTGGGGCGCTGGGCGGGCGCCCTGGAACCGGCACGCCGGTGGCGGACAGTCCGCAACCTGGTGCTGGAAAAGCTGCCCCTGTTCCTGCTCAGCGCCGGCTCCTGCGCGGCGACCCTGGCGGCGCAGCGCGCCGGCGAGGCCGTCATGTCGCTGGCCAACCTGCCGTTGCACGTGCGGCTCGCCAACGCGGTGGTGGCGCTTTTTGAGTATCTGCGCAAAATGGTCTGGCCGGCGGACCTGGGCGCCTTCTACCCGCTGCCGCCCCTGGGGCATCCGGCGGGGCGGGTCATGACGGCCGCGGCCGTGGCCGGCGTCCTGACGCTGCTGGCGCTGCTGCTGGCACGCCGCCGGCCGTGGTGGTTCACCGGCTGGTTCTGGTATGTGGGCACGCTGGTGCCGGTGCTGGGGCTGGTGCAGGTGGGCGCCCAGGCCTGGGCCGACCGTTACACCTACTGGCCGCTGACCGGCGTGTTCATCCTCGTGGTGTGGGAGGCCGCCGCCCTGGGCCGCCGGCTGACCACCCCGGCGGCGCGGACCACGGCGCTGGCGGCGGCCGGCACCGCAACGCTGGCGCTCGGCACCGCAGCCTGGTGCCAGACGGCGTTTTGGCGCCACACCGAGCCGCTGTTCCGGCACACCCTGGCGGTGGCGCCCAACAACTGGACCGCCCACCGCGCCCTGGGCGAGGCCCTCACCCGGGACGGGCGGCTGGACGAGGCGCTGGCCGAGTATCAGGCGGCCTACCGCGCCGCCCCGGCCAAGGGGATGGCCTGCTGCGACCTGGGCCACATCCTGGCGGTGCGCGGCGACATGGCCGCCAGCCTGGAGTGGTACCGGCGCGGCACCGCCGCGCTCCCCGACTACGCCTGGGGCCACTACGGCCTGGGCAACGCCCTGGCCGCCCTGAACCGCCCCGCCGAGGCCGAGGCCGCCTACCGGCGGGCCCTGGAACTGACCCCGGAATTCCCCGACGCCCTGTTCAACTACGCCAACCTGCTGCGCGACCGCAACCGCCCGGCCGAGGCCGAAGCCCGCTACCGCGAGGCGCTCCGGCTCAAGCCGCTCTATGCCGAGGCGCATCTGAACCTGGCGGCCCTGCTGGCCGCCACCGGCCGGACGCCGGAGGCGATCCGCAGTTACGGCGAGCTGTTGGAGCTGGAGCCGCAGAACGCCCCGGCCCTCAACGGCCTCGGCGTCCTGTGGCTGCGGAGCGGCCGCCCCGCAGAGGCGGCGCGCGCCCTGGCCGAGGCGGCCCGGCAGCAACCCGGCAATCCCGACACCCGCTTCAACTTTGCCCTGGCGCTGGCCGCCACCGGACAAACCGGCGCCGCCACCGACGAACTGCGCGAAGTGCTCCGCCTGAACCCCGGCCATGCCGCCGCCCGCCAGCTGCTGGATGAACTGGCGGCGGCCAGGCGGTAAGCGGCAAGTCCAGAGATCGTGTGTGGGCGGGCTTTCCTGGGAGCGCCGAGCCCCAGCTCGGCGTTGCGTAACCACGGACGCACACGGACCGCCACGGACAAAACTCACCGCACCGCCCCCCGTCCGTGCAGGTCCGTGGCCGTCCGTGTTAGTCCGTGATGAAAACCGGTGCGGCGGCGGCTATGGTATCGGCCACGAGTGAACCGCAAACCAGGATGCCAGCCCCCATGAGCCAACCGTTCTCCTCCATCCTCGTCACCGGCGGCGCCGGCTTTATCGGCGGCAATTTTGTGCGGCTGCTGCTGGAACTGGCGCCCACCGCGCGGATTGTCAACCTGGACGCCCTGACCTATGCGGGCAACCTGGCCAGCATCGCCGACTGCCTGGAACACCCGCGCCACACCTTCGTCCGCGGCAGCATCACCAATGGCGAGCTGGTGGCGCACCTGCTCAACACGCACGCGGTGGACGGCATCATCCATTTCGCCGCCGAAAGCCATGTCGACCGCTCCATCACCGGCCCCGAGGTGTTCGCGGACACCAACGTCAAGGGCACGTTGGTGCTGCTGCAGGCGGCGCGCACCGCCGGGGTGCGCCGCTTCCTCCAGGTCTCCACCGACGAGGTCTACGGCTCCCTGGGCGCCGACGGCGCGTTCCGCGAGGACACGCCGCTGGCCCCGAACTCGCCCTACAGCGCCAGCAAGGCCGCCGCCGACCAGTTCGTGCGCGCCTTCCACCACACCTACGGCATGGACACCGTCATCACCCGCTGCTCCAACAATTACGGCCCGTACCAATTCCCGGAAAAGATGATCCCGCTGATGATCCGCAACGCCCTGCACGGCCAGCCGCTGCCGGTGTACGGCGACGGGCTGAACGTCCGCGACTGGCTGCACGTGCTCGACCATTGCCGGGCCATCTGGCGCGTCTTCCACGCCGGCCGCGCCGGCGAGGTCTACAACGTCGGCGGCAACAGCGAGAAGACCAACTTGGACGTGGTGAAGACGATCCTGGGCATCCTGGGCAAGCCGGACTCGCTGATCCGCTTCGTCAAGGACCGCCCGGGACATGACCGCCGCTACGCCATCGATGCCGGCAAGCTCCGCCGCGACCTGGGCTGGGTACCGGAAGTCGCCTTCGCCGACGGCATCAAGGACACCGTGGCCTGGTACCTGCAAAACCAGCCCTGGCTCGACCAGGTCACCTCCGGCGACTACCAAAGCTACTACGACCGCATGTACGCCCAGCGCGGCACCGCCACCCCCCTGCCCGGCTGACACCGGCCGGAAAAGAGTTGGGGCCACCCTTTTGAAAAAGGGTGCTCCCCAACACCCCTTCCCAAAACTTTTGTATCTTTTTGCGGATTCCGCAGGCCGCCCCTGCCGTCCCAATCGTGGCCCATCGCTCAAAACGGCCTGCGGAATCCGCAAAAGGCACAAACAGGTTTGACGGAGGGTTTGGGAACCGCCTTTCCTCAAAAGGGGGTTCCCAACCTCTTACGGCTGGTCGGGCGGGGGGTTGGACAGGCGTGGCCAGCGGCGGAGCAGTTTGCCGGCGAGGTCGCCGGCCAGTTCGCGGCATTCGTCACAGCGCAGGGCCAGGGCGGCGGCGGCATACACCGCGTAACCGACGGCCAGCGGCACGGCCACCACCGCCAGCCGGTGCTGCAGCCCGGCGGCGGCCCAGTCGCAGGACAGCCAGCGCCGGGCCAGCCACGCGGCGGCCGCCGCGACGGCCGCCGCCAGCGCCATGCGCAGCACGGCGGGCCGGATCTTGCCCCACACATCCAGCCCGGTCTGCCGGCGGAACAGCACCAGCAGCGTCACCAGGTTGGCCAGCGACGCGATGGTGGTGCTCAGGGCCAGGCCGCCCTGGCGCAGCGACCACATCAGCGACAGGTTCAGCACCAAGTTGAGCCCCAGGCAGGCCCAGGCCACGCGCACCGGGGTCCGGGTGTCCTGCCGCGCATAAAAGCCGGTGGCCAGCGGCTTGACCAGCGAGAAGAACGGGATGCCGGGCAGGTAGAAGACCAGCGCCAGCAGCGTCGCATCCACACTGGCGTCGGTGAAGCTGCCGCGCTGGAAAAACAGGCGGACCAGCGGATCCGCCAGCACGATCATCAGCACCGTCATCGGCAGGCACAGGAACAGCACTTTGCGCAGGGCGTGGCTGAGCTGTTCCAGCAGGCCGTCGTGGTCGCCGCGCGCCCAGGCACGGGACATGGCCGGCAGCGCCACCACGCTTGAGGCCACCCCGAACAGTCCCACCGGCAGGTAGACAATCCGCTGGCTGTAATAGAGTGCGGACACCGCGCCGCCGCCGAGAAGGGCGGCCCAGAAGCGGTCCAGAAAGGCGCTGAACTGGATCATGCCCGTGCCCAGCAGCATGGGCACCATCAGCACCGCCATGCGCCGCACCTCGGGCGCCCGGAAATCGGGCAGGAAGCGGAAGGCGAGCCCTTCGCCGCGGCGGGCCGCCCACAGGTGGCAGCCCACGTGCAGCAAGCCGGCCACCAGCACCGCCGGCACCAGCAGCCACACCCCGCGGTCGGCCCCGCCATGGGGGAACCACCACCAGGCCGCCGCCGAGCCGGCCATTAGCAGCAGGTTGAGCAGCAGCGGGGTCAGCGAGGTGACGGAGAAGCGATGGAACGTGTTCAGCACCCCCGCCAGCGCCACCGCCAGACAGATCAGCGGCGCATAGGGCATGAACAGCGCGGTGAGCAGCAGGATCCGGCGCGGATAGTCCTGGGTGACCAGCGGATAGGCCGCCAGGCAGCCCAGCATCACCAGCAGCGTCGCGGCCCCCAGCACGACGGCCAGCACCGACACCACCCGGCAGGCGGCCTGCCAGGCCGCCGCCTTGCCGTCACGCTCCAGTTTTTCCGAAAACACCGGCACGAAGGCGCCGGTGAAGGCCCCCTCGCCGAACAGCGCCCGGAACAGGTTCGGCACCATGAAGGCAAAGGCGAAGGCGTCCATCGCCACCCCGGTGCCCCAGACAAAGGCGAACAGCACGTCCCGAGCCAGCCCCAGCACCCGGCTGAGCAGCACGCCGCCGCTCACCACCAGCATGGACCGGCCATGGGAACGGGTGTCATCGCTCATGCGGTAAAGCTCAACATTTGCAGAGGAAAAGGGAACGTCCAGCCGTCAACATCGAACATCCAACCTGGAAGAGAAAACCGCCGCGCATCTCTGGTGTTCTCGATTTGAACGTTGAATGTTGGACGTTGAATGTTCAATGTTCGATCCACGGGTCCGTTTGCCGACGCCTGTCACCGGTAGGCGATGCACCATAATGCCACCTCCGCACCCAGGCCAGCCAACGGTTTTCCCCATATACGCCACCTCTCCGGCCAGGAAGATAAACCGGCCGCACATCGTGATGCGGAACGATTATGGTGCCGTTGCCGGCGGCGCCGGCCAGACGGTTTGATCCGGCAGATACCAGAAACGGGCCCGGCCGAACAGCGCATAGGTGACGGTCGCATCATCGCGGGGGATGCGCTTGCCTTGCCGGATCTCTTCAGCATGGAGGGTCAGGAACGTTTTCCATGCCTTGCGCAGTTCAAGCCGTTCGGCACGCCCCAAGTCGGTTCTGCCGCTGCAACCGCCGTTCGGCACGTCAATCCGGGTTTGCAGGGCATCAAGCGCAAGCGGGTAAAGACGCTCGTCGGCCAGCCGCTCCGTCCACGCGTCGAGAAAGTCATAGCCTCCGCCAAGCTCCATCGCGGCAGTGCTGGCTGACCGGAGCAGCCATTCGTGATTCTCCGTGGCAATGATCTCGATCAGCGGTTTCAAAAATTCCCGGTTGCCCGATTTTCCCGCCAACTCGCAGGCGGCTCTACAGACTCCCCGGTCAGAGTCCGTGAGGGCACGTTCGACGAATTTCACGCCTTCTGCCGGCAGTGGCAGCGGGATCGAACGCACGGCCGCCTCACGCAACGGATAGGGGCTGGCCATGCCAAAGGCGTCCAGCATCTCCAGCCAGCGGGGCGGCCGGGGTGGCGGCTGACCCGCCAGCCGAGAAAAATAGACGAGGATCTGGGCATTGCCGGAGAGCGAATCGCCGAGAGCAAATGCCTGCGCATGCAGCGGTTGCAAGGCGGCCAGCAGTTCGCGAATGGGCTGGGGTTGATTGAGAATGTTGTCGTTCGGGTTGCAACGCGGAATGACGGTGGCCGGTAGTGCGCGAGCCAGCGCCGCCAACAGTGCCGGAGCATCTTCCGAGGTTCCAATGGACTCAAGCATGCTGGCCCCAAGGGCAATGGCTTCGGGGTCTTTTCGGGCGATCAACACGGTGGCAAGCGCCCGTGTCTCCTCGGCAAATTGGGGGTTCCAGGTACGTTCGGCAAGACGGCGACGAACCGCGAAGTGGTCGGCCCATCCTTGCCCTGGGCGAGCCTTGTAGCTGCCGGGCAGGGGTAGCCGTGCGTTCAGGGTTCGTGCCGCTTCGAGCGCCAGGCCCGCATCGGCGGCGCCGGCCAACCCGATCAAGACTTGGGTCGCCTCCGGCGTCATCAGGTTTCCAAGCGCCGCAACGGCCCGCTTGTCTCCGCCTTGCGCCCGGCGCAACAGCGGTTCCTGGTAGATGGGGTACCGCAGGCAACCGAAATCGGCGTATTCATGAGCCCGCTGGCCCAAGGTCGAGTAGGGATCCGTGGGTAACTTTTCCATTTGGGTGACGATCTGTTCCGCCTCCGCCGCACTGGGCATGCGGAAAGTGATCGTGATCTCGCCAACCGGACGCTTGCGCCCGCCCTCTTTCCAGCCAAAATCGTGCGTCACGCGGATCGTGTAGGTTCCCGGTTGGTCGATCAGGCAGTATCGCATCAACGGCAGCGACGCGGTGAAATCCTCGCCCGGCTTGATTGACAGTGAACCGCCACGGCCGCCCATGCACATGGGTGAAGGATCCGGATCCTCGGCCACCCGTCCCGCCGCATCGGTCGCCGTAACCTTGAACCGCAGGTGCCGGTTGACCCCGCGATAATCACCGCCCCAGGAGGCGTCAAACGGTTTCTCACCCGTGTTTTTCAGGACAAAATGCACCAGCACATTCTCACCGAGAAAATAGTCGGGCCGGTCGGTCTCCAGTGTTACCACGGCCCCGGCAGGCACCAATTGCGAGCCTTGAGCAAGCCACCTTGGCGAATCACCAGCCCACGCCGCCGCCCCCCAGGGAAGCGAAATAAAGAAAAGCAGATTGAGCATCGTGAACCTGCGGAACGCAACAACCGATGGTTTGGCAGGCTTGCTCATGTTTCCAGTCTCCTCCGGCCACGGGCGGCAAATTTGGGCTGACCTGGCTCCGTTTCACCGCACGGGGCCCACCACATAGCGCAGGATCAGCGGGGCCGAGCGCGGGGTCGCCACTTCGAGCTGCCCCAGGGCCGGGGTTTTCAGGGCGGCCGGGGAAAAGGTCAGGTCGACCACGACCCCGGCAGCCGCGGGGCGGGCGGCGGCCTGCACCCCGGCCGGGGTCTTAAACTGGAGTTCGTCCACTTTCACGTCCTGCTCCGCCGTGTCGCGGAACGACAGCTCCACCGTCCGCGTCACCGGCGCCGGCACACCGGCCGGCAGCTTCAGGATGGCCGGCTGCGCAAACAGTTCCGGCCCGACCCGGCCGCGCACCGTGAAGAGCTCGTCCGCCAGGCCGGGCGGGGCGGTCACCGGCAGCCGCACCGCCGTCTCAAAGGGCCCCAGGGGCAGCGGCGCCGCCCCCGTCACTTCCAGACACCAGCGGTTTTCGCGGTCCCCCGGCAGCAGCCGCGCCGTCACCCCCGGGGTGCGGCATTCCGGCACTCCGGGCCGGGCCCGAGTCCCGTCAACCCGCCGGGCCTCCAGCTCGAAACGCGCCACCCAGGGCGCGGTCCGCGACCGCAGCATGCCCAGGTGCTGTTCACGGGCGGGGACCACCGCGAAGGGCCGCCGGACCTCGCCGGCAAAGCGCAGGGTCAACGGTGCCGCGGGCGGCGCAAACAGCACCAGCGCGCTGCGCTCAAACTTGCCGTCGGGCAGCTTGCCGCTGTTCAGATCCAGGTGCAGCACCGTGCGGCCGCCGGCCGGGATCGGCCCCTGCTCATAGTCCGCCACCGCCGTGCAGGAGCAGCCCGTCCGCACCTGCTTGATCCGCGTGGCCACCCGGCCGCGGTTGACCACGGTGAAACTCATCCGCCGCACCACCGCCGGCGGCAGCGGCCCCAGCTCCAAAGTCCCGGCCGGTTCAAGCTCCATCATGGCCACGGTGGCGGGCTCCGCCGCCGGCAGCGGCGATCCCGGTCCGGCCGCCCAGGCCGGGGCCAGCCCCGGCAGCAGCAGCAACCACCCCCAAAACCGCATGAAACGGCATCCGCGCATGCCCATAACATAAAGGCTGGCCGCGGGTGTGGCGCCCCGGACGCGACGGCGGCATGCTCTGGATGATGTTGGGAACCCCCTTTTGAGGAAAGGCGGTTCCCAAACCCTCCGTCAAACCTTTTTGTGCCTTAAACACGGAGGGGCGCTTCAGCCACAAGCCGTTCTGGCAAAGCGTTAGGATCAGAGTGGATTGCTTGTGGCTGAAGCGCCCCTCCGGTATTAAGATCCAAAAGTTTTAGGAAGGGGTTTGGGGAGCACCCTTTTTCAAAAGGGTGGCCCCAACCAGCATCATTAGTCTTACACCCGAACGATTTGCCCCCCCCCCGGGCCGGCCCCATCGCTTATATTACTGGCAAAGATTGCCAATCCGAGCCGCGCACGCCAGTAAGCGGCCAATTGACGAAGTATAATTTTCAGCTTTCCGCTTTCCCCATTTCTGCTTTTCCACGGATTTCCACACCATGCCCACCCCCGCCCTGCCCTGTGTCATCGCCATTGACGGCCCGGCCGCCTCCGGCAAGAGCACCGTCGCCCGCCTGGTCGCCGCCCGTTTGGGCGGCCATTACATCAGCACCGGCGAGATGTACCGCGCCCTGGCCTGGGAACTGCTGCGCCGCGGCATCGCCCCCGCCGCCGACCCGGCCGGCGTTGCCGCCCTCCTGCCCGGCCTCGACCTGCACTGCGAACTCCGCGACGGCCGGCCGGAGTTGCTGCTCAACGGCGAACCGGTGCCGGCGGCGGCCATCCGCGCCCCCGAAGTCGCCGCCGCCGCCAGCGTGGCGGCCGCCATCCCCGCCGTCCGCGCCTGGCTGCTGGAACGCCAGCGGGACACCGCCCGGCTCGGGCTGGTCGTGCTGGAGGGGCGCGACATCGGCACCGTCGTCTTTCCCGACACCCCCCACAAGTTCTTCGTCACCGCCTCCCCGGAAACCCGCGCCCGGCGGCGCCTCGCCCAGGCCGGCGAAACCGCGCCCGGCGCCACCGTGGCCAGCGTGGCCGCCGAGATCGCCGAGCGCGACCGCCGCGACGCCACCCGCGCCGTCGCCCCGCTCCGCCCCGCCCCCGACGCCGTGACCATCGACAGCGATGCGCTGACCGCCGAGGAAGTCGCCGACCGCATCTGCGCCCAGGTCTGAACGGGCCTTTGTTCGTTGATGCAACCCACACCGACATTGACGTTCGAATCACGGCATGCTACGGTCTATACCAGTTCAAGAGAAACATGAGGAGATGGCCGTGCCAAGTGCGATTGAAATCATCCGCGAAACCGAGTCCCTTCCGGTAGAGGAACGAACCTTCGTTGTTGATTCCCTGCTTCGCTCGCTCAATCCTCCTGATCCAAAAATTGACAAAAAATGGGCCGCCGTCGCGAAGCGAAGACTCGGGGAATTACGATCCGGTCATGTCAAACCCGTTCCGGGTGAGGCCGTGTTCGCAAAAATTCGCCAAGAATTTGCCAAATGACGTTCTCCTTCCATGCCGAGGCGGCGGAAGAATTCAGTGCAGCCGTGGCCTATTACGAGGGCTGTGACTCTGGCTTGGGGCTTGACTTCGCGCGGGAAGTTTATGCGACGATTCAGAATACCGTCGACTATCCAGCCCTATGGCCAGAAATCGAAGATGAAATTCATCGCTGCCTGGTCCACCGCTTCCCTTACGGCGTCTTGTATAGCATTGAGCCACACGGCATTTTCATCCTCGCCATCATGCACCTGCACCGTGACCCGGACTACTGGAAACATAGGTCAGCTACAGGCAAAGCCGGAGCGGAGAAACGGGATCTCGCCATCCTCAACCGCCGGGCGGATGCCTTGAACAAAGAAGCCGAAGATGTCCTCGCCTCATTGCGATGAATTGATCCGTCTCCCCAAATTGGCATGAACCTCACCCCCATTTCCCCCGCGATGCTGGAACTCGGCCGGCGCGCCCGCGCCGCCGCCCGCACCCTGGCCCGGCTGCCCGGGGCCGCCCGGACCCGGGCGCTGGCCGCCATGCCCGCCGCCCTCGACGCCGTCCGCGCCGAGCTCGCCGCCGCCAACGCCGCGGATGTGGCCGCCGCGCGCGAGGCCGGCCTGGCCGGGCCGCTGCTCAAGCGGCTGGAAGTCACGGAC
>JBAZJM010000030.1:0-24232 GCA_041651315.1 Lentisphaeria bacterium
AAACCTCCCGTCAAACCTTTTTGTGCCTTAAACGCGGCGGGCGCTTTTACCACAAGCCCACGCGCACAAACGCGAGGATTTGCCAGAACGGCTTGTGGTAAAAGCGCCCGCCGGCTTTAGGAACAAAAGTTTTGGGAAGGGGCTTGGGGAGCACCCTTTTTCAAAAGGGTGGCCCCACACCTATTCCATACCGTCACATCACCGCGGGGCGGGGGTCCACTCGCCGGCTTCGTGGAGATGGTTGAGGGCGACGGCGGGGCCGGCGAGTTCGCCGATTTCGGCGCCGAGGACGGAAACGCGGATTTCGCACGGTTCGCGCATCTGGCGCCAGGCGAAGCGCGGCAGCTTCTGGCGCAGCGGTTCGAGCAGCAGCTCGCCCGAGTGCAGGGCGATGGTGCCGAGCACGATCACCTCGGGATTGAACGCCTGCTGGAACATGCCGATGCCCTGGGCCAGGCGCAGGCAGATCTCGTCCCACAGTTCCACGGCCAGCGGAATGCCGGCGCGGACCGCGGCGCGCAGGGCCGGGAAGCCGAGGGCCTTGTAGCTGCCATGCACTTCCGGCAGCTTCATGATCGCATGTTCCGGACAATCCTGCAGCAGGCGCTGCAGCCGCAGGGCGACGTTGCGGCCGCCGCAGAACGCTTCCAGGCAGCCGCGCATGCCGCAGCCGCACACCGGGCCGTTCAGGTCCAGGATCACGTGCCCCAGTTCACCGGCGTTGCCGTTGACCCCGTGCAGCAGCCGACCCTCGGTGATCACGCCGGCGCCGATGCCGGTGCTCATGGTCAGGTACATGGCATTGCGGGCGCCCCGGGCGGCGCCGAAATACCATTCGGCAAGCATGCCGGCGTTGGCATCGTTGTCGAAATAGGCGGGCAGGCTGAGCGCCTTGGCAAGGTCGTTGCGGATCGGCACGTTGTCCCACGGCATGTTGGGGGACTTCAGCATGATGCCGTTGGCCCAGTCAATCGGGCCGGGGGAGCTGATGCCGCAACCGCGCAGGTCGGTCATTTTCAGGCCGGCATCGGCCACCAGCCGGTGGCCGATCTCGACCAGCCGGGGCAGCACCTGGTCATAGTGCTGGGAAGTGCCGCCATCAATGCGTTCCTTGGCCAGAATCCGGCCCGCGGAGTCCGCCACACAAACCGCGATCTTGGTGCCGCCGATGTCAAAGCCGATGAGGGGGAAGGTGTTCATGGGGAGGGGGTGCCGGGAAATTGAGGTTGCGGTTAAACGCCGGTGACAACCGTGCAAAAAACGGGAAATCTAGCGCCAAAACCGCCGCTTGCCCATCCCCCCGCGTCGTCAGGGAGCGGCGGTCTCCGTGGTCAGGATGCGAAAATCCTGCTGGCTGCGCGTCTAGGGTGAAACCGGCAGGTCGGTCAGGATGAGCGTGGTGCCCGGGGAAATGATGGCCCGCACCGGTTCAAGAAATGCCGGGGGAATCAGTGGTGAACGTCGCCAGAACCGTCACGATCCTGGACCGCGCCTTCGTGCTGCCGATTCCGCCGGGAACCCCCAAGATCGACGTGACGCCGCCGGCGGGCCGGGCCGTCAATTTGGCCGCTTTTTGTATCGCGGAAACATTTTTGCACCAATCCCGGCCAGGCGGCAGCCCGCATCACAACAGCATTATTATTTGCCAATCAACATATTGCGCGTCAACTTGGGCCACTGGCACGGGGGGTGCTAAAATGGTGGCGCCGGACCGTGGGGCAACTCTTTTCCGCTTGGGAAAAGGGGGCGGACCCGGCCCCCGGATGCCTTGCCCATCACAACCCGTTTTGCCATAGGAGACCCCCAGCCATGATGCCGGAAATCTTCGGAACGAACGTATTCAACGACGCGGTGATGCGGGAGCGCCTGCCCAAGAACGTCTACAAGCAGCTCAAGCGCTGCATCGACGACGGGCGCGAGATCGACCCCGCGATCGCCGACGTGGTGGCCAACGCGGTCAAGGACTGGGCGGTCGAGAAGGGCGCCACCCACTTCTGTCACTGGTTCCAGCCGATGACCGGGATCACCGCCGAAAAGCACGACTCCTTCATCTGCCCCACCCCCGACGGCCGCACCATCATGGAGTTCAGCGGCAAGGAACTCAGCCAGGGTGAGCCGGATGCCTCCAGCTTCCCCTCCGGCGGCCTGCGCGCCACCTTCGAGGCCCGCGGCTACACCGCCTGGGACTGCACCTCCCCCTGCTTCATCAAGAGCGACGGCAGCAACGTCACCCTCTACATTCCGACCTTCTTCTGCTCCTACCATGGCGAGGCGCTGGACAAGAAGACCCCGCTGCTGCGCTCCATGGAGGCGTTGAACCAGCAGGCCGTCCGCGTCCTGCGCGCCATCGGCAACACCCGCAGCAAGCGCGTGGCCGCCACCCTGGGCGGCGAGCAGGAATATTTCCTGGTGGACCGCAAGTTCGTTGACGAACGCATGGACCTGCTGCTGGCCGGGCGCACCCTGTTCGGCGCCCCGCCGCCAAAGGGGCAGGAAATGGAAGACCACTACTTCGGCAGCCTGCACGAGCGCATCGCCTCGTTCATGCACGACCTCAACGTCGCCCTGTGGAAGCTCGGCATTTCCGCCAAGACCCAGCACAATGAAGTGGCACCGGCCCAGTACGAGATCGCGCCGTTGTTCGGCACGGTCAACGTGGGCGTCGACCACAACCAGCTGACCATGGAGACCATGCAGAAGATCGCCCGCCAGCACGGGTTCGCCTGCCTGCTCCATGAGAAGCCGTTCGCCGGCGTCAACGGTTCCGGCAAGCACAACAACTGGTCGATGGTCACCGACGACGGCATCAACCTGCTCAACCCCGGCGACAACCCGCACGACAACATGCAGTTCCTGGTCTTCCTGTTCGCGGTGATCCGTGCCGTGGACAAGTACGCCACCCTGCTCCGCGCCAGTGTCGCCACCCCGGGCAACGACCACCGCCTGGGCGCCAACGAAGCCCCGCCGGCCATCGTCTCCATCTTCCTCGGCGACCAGCTCACCGACATCTTCGAGCAGATTGAGAACGGCGGCGCCAGCACCTCCAAGCACGGCGGCCTGCTCAAGCTCGGCGTCAGCACCCTGCCCTCGCTGCCCAAGGACAGCACCGACCGCAACCGCACCTCGCCCTTCGCCTTCACCGGTGCCAAGTTCGAGTTCCGCATGGCCGGCTCCTCCCAGTCCCTGGGCGGCCCGAACTTCGTCCTCAACACCATCGTCGCCGAGAGCCTGTCCGAGATCGCCGACGCCCTCAAGGGCGCCAAGCCCGGCGCCGACCTCAACGGCAAGGTGCAGAAGCTGCTGCAGAAGTATGCCAAGGAGCACAAGCGCGTTGTCTTCAATGGCGACAACTACACCGCGGCCTGGCAGAAGGAAGCCGCCAAGCGCGGCCTGCCGAACATCCGCAACGCCGTGGACAGCATCAACACCATGGTGGACAAGGCCAACGCCGAAGTGCTGATGAAGCACGGCGTGCTCTCCCACAAGGAACTCGAGGCCCGCCACGAGATCCTGCTGGAGAACTATGCCAAGGTCATCAACATCGAGGCCCGCTGCGCCAGTTCCATGGCCAAGCGGCAGATCCTGCCCGCCGCCCTCGCCTTCCTCAAGACGCAGTGCGAGACCGCCGCCGCCGCCAAGGTGGCCGGCGTCACCGCCAAGCCCGCCGCCCGCCTGGCCAAGGAACTGGGCGCTCTGACCGGCGAACTGGACGAGGCCATTGCCAAGCTGGAGAAGGAGACCGCCGCCGCCGCCGGCGTGAGCGAGGTCGGCAAGAAGGCCGCCACCTACCGCGACCGCGTCACCGCGGCCATGCTCGAGCTGCGCAAGATCGCCGACCAGCTCGAAACCATGGTTGGCGCCGACGCCTGGCCGCTGCCCACCTACGCGGAAATGCTGTTCGAGCGCTGAACGGCCCCGCACCAGCGTGGTCCGGCCGCCCCTCCCGCGGCCGGGCCCGTCCCAACGCCCCGATGCCCGCCCCGGCATCGGGGCGTTCTTTTTTGAACGGGGCGCCGGTCATTTGAGTTCACGCTTTGGCGTGTGGCTGTCTGCCAATGTCCAGGCAGGGGCTGAAGCCCCTGTTCCCGGCGACCTTCATGAATAATCCGGGTCAGTTGTCCGGCGCGTCGAAGGTGAAGCGGCCGAGGCGGCCTTCGCGGTAATCCTGGATCAGGTCCACCGCGGCCTGACGGCGGTTGACGCCGCCGCCCGGCTGCCGGTGGCCGCGGCGGACGGCGACGGCTTCCAACAGGGCGGCGGCGCCGGCCGGGCAGGCGGTCAGGCCGTACAACGGCCAGTTCACCGCCGGTTCCTGGCGCAGCCGCCACCACAGGCACTCGGCCAGCAGTTCCTCGCCCAGCACCGCGTCCTGGATGGAGCCGATCAGCCCCAGGCACAGCTCGCTCTCCTTGTCGCCGATCCGCGGCCAAATCACGCCCGGCGAATCCAGCAGGTCGACCTCCTGCTGCAGCGCGATCCACTGCACCTGGCGGGTGACGCCGGGCTTGGGCCCCACCGCCGCCTTGTGCCGCTGGGCCAGGCGGTTGACCAGGGTGGACTTGCCGACATTGGGGATGCCGGCGATCAGCAGCCGCAGCGGCCGCAACATCGGCCGGGTCGTGCCGCGCTGCCGCCGCACCTCGTCCCAAGTGGTGCGGGCCAGCGGCAGCAGCCGCCCGACCCCAGCACCGGTGCGGGCGTCAAGGAACAGCGGCCGTTCGCCGGCGGCGCGCAACTTCTCTTCCCAGCGCCGGCTGGCGGCCGGGTCGGCCAGGTCGGCCTTGTTGAACACCAGCAGCCGCGGCTTGTCGCCGAAGGCCGCCTCGAACGCCGGATTGCGCGAGCGCAGGGGCAGGCGGGCGTCGAGCAATTCGACCACCAGGTCGATCAGGGCCAGCCGGTCATGCATTTCGCGGCCGGCCTTGAGCATGTGGCCGGGGTACCAGCCGGTCAGCGCCAGTTTTTCAAAGTCGGGTCGCATATGGGATAAGGGGGCAATCTGCGTCTTCAATCCTGAAACACACGGGTGGCCGGAAGGGGCGAGGCGCCCATTCTGCGGGGGACGGTCCCGCGCCTACGGGGGGGAGATGTTTCGGCAGCCACTGTAGTCCGGCTTTCCGCGGCCGCCATGCCGGGCCGGCGGCGACGGAGGGGGGGGTGCCCGGAGCGCACCCCCGGTTCCGGCACCGCCCGGGCTGGTGTCCGGCGGCGGCCGGCCGGGGGCCGGGGCTTCCGACCGGACACCGAATGACGGCCGCCAAAGACCGGATGCCGCATGGCCGCCAAAGTCACCAGACGGCCGCCCATCCGGCCGTAGGAATAGCCAGCCAGTTCCGCCGTGAGGGCCAGGCTGGCATCCGAGCTGAGGTCGGGATTGGGATTGGGGTCGAGCAGATAAAAAACCCCGTCGCGCAACCGGAAGTCAAAGCGGGCATAATCCCGGATCCCCATGGCCCGGTAGGCGGCCCGGGAAACCGCCTCCAGCTGCCGGCGTTCCCCGACCCGGAGCGAAGCGGGGGCGATCGTTCGGATCCCCGTGTAGTGGCGCGAGCCGGGGGTGAACTTGGCGTCCCAGGTGCACAGCCGCTCCCGCAGGTCGCTGAAACCGGAGAATTCCATTTCAACGACCGGCAGAATCTCCAGCGTCCGATTGCCCCAAATGGTCACCCGGAACTCCCGGCCGTCAATGAACTCCTCGACCACCGCCGGCTGCCGGTAGGTTTCCGTGACGTAGGCCACCCGGTCGCGCAACGCCTCCGGGTCGAGGACAACGGCTTCGGGGCTGATGCCGACGCTGCAGTGTTCGCGCAGGGGCTTCACGATGGCCGGAAAGCGGTTCCAGCGCACCTGGTCCGCCGTCGGGCAGACACACCCCCGCGGCGTCGGCACGCCGGCCCGCCGCAGGAGATCCTTGACCTTCCGCTTGTTGCCGCTCAGGCGCAGCACGGGCGCCGACGATCCGGTGTAGACAAACCCCAACTCCTCCAACGCCTCGGCCGCCAGCGCCTCGCTACGGGGAATGCCGGGCACGGCCTCGCACCAGTTGAAGGCGACAAACTGGAACGGGTCGTAGGGGGAAAGAAGACGGCGCAGCCCGACATCCTCCACCCGCACCGGGGTGACGGGATGTCCTTCCGTGCGAAGGGCTTCAATAAACAGGTCCGTGGCCGTCAGGGCGGCCTCCCGGTCCCCGGACGCCCAGCCGGGGTCGAGATTGTAGAGCAGCAGGACGGGGCAGCCGCAGGAACCGCGGGAGGCGGACGTTCTTGATTTCATGGGCCGGGCCGGTTGGTAGGGGGTGGGGTGGGGCGGATTCGGAGGAAAAAACGGGCGACTGCAGATCCGAAATTCGTTTTCCCGGCCAGCTCGCACCGGGGGCGCCGGTGCCGCGCCGGCAGTGGTTCCGGCGCGTTTCAATGCCGCATGTATTGGCTTGGATATAAGCTTTTACGACTCCCGTCATGTGCTTCTGCGAAATCTGCGGGAACTTTAATGCGCCGGGGTCCGGCTGTCAATCTCCGGCGTGGGGGCGGGGGCGGTTTTGGTTTCCGCCAGCCGCCGGTCCGACCGGCTCCGTGGTTGCGAAATGGCAAACAAGAATTATACTTACAAAAGATCATGTTCTGCAACGACGGGCGGCTGTCCGGCGATGCCGGCGCGGCAAGGACCAAGGAGCAACGGCCATGAAGGGTTTGACCGCCAAACAGGTGAGCATTCTCGATTTCATCAGCGACTTCCAGCAACGCGAGGGCATGGCGCCCACGGTGCAGGAACTGGCCGCCTACTTCCACATCCGGCCGCCGACCGCCTTTGCCCATCTGCGCGCCCTGCTGCGCAAAGGATTTGTGGCCCGTTCCGGCAAGGCGCGCAGCCTGACCGTGGTGCGCCCCGCCCCCGGCCGCCCCCGGCCGCCCCGCCGGGTGGTCGCCGCCGGCACCCTGACGGAGATCCCGCTGCTGGGGCGGGTCGCCGCCGGCGCCACCGCCCTGGCCGAGCAGCAGCTGGAGGGGCACCTGCGGCTCGATCCGGCCTGCTTCCGCCAAAGCGGCCGCGAGCCGCTGTTCGCCGTCCGCGTGTTTGGCGAAAGCATGCGCGACCTCGGCATCCTGGACGGTGACCTGGTGCTGGCCCGCAAGACCGCCACCGCCAAGTCGGGCGACGTCGTCATCGCCATGGCCGACAACGAAACCACCGTCAAGACGCTGGTCCAGCGCAAGGACAACAAGGTCGAACTGCGCCCGGCCAACCCGGACTTTCCGGTCCAGATCCACAACGCCCGCAAGGTCGCCATCCAGGGAGTGGTCATCGGCCTCCTGCGCTGCCTGTAGCCCCCGGCTCACCCCCGCCACGCGCCCCTAAAGGAACCCCCCGTATGCGAACAGACGGGCCGTCACACCGGTTGTGCCGTCTTTGGCACAAGTTGCGGATGTTCCAGATGGGCCGGGCCGGCGGCTTCCGCTACGGCGGCCAGCGGGTGTTCGCGCCGCCCGGCTGCCACCTCTACGAGCGCATACTGGAAGACGGCGACTACGAACACGACACGGCCGAGTGGATGTTCCGCGGTGCGCGCGATCAGACTTGGGTCTTTGACGTCGGGGCCAACATCGGGCTGATGGCGTTGCCGCTGCTGGCCCGGAACCCCACGGTCCGGGTGGTCTCCTTCGAGCCCTCGCCCAATGCCGCCCCGTATTTGCGCCGGACCGTCGCCGCCTCCCCGTTCGCGGACCGCTGGAGTCTCCGCGAAACGGCACTGGGCGAAACCGGTGGCGAGGTCGAGTTCTGCGTGTCCGGGGCGGCCAACGCCGCCTTTGACGGCATGGTGCACACCCGGCGGGTGCCCTGCGAACGGCGGATCACGGTTCCCTGTTCAACCGTGGACCAGGAATGGCAGGCTCTGGGGCGGCCGGAAGTGTCCCTGATCAAGGTGGATGTGGAGGGCGCGGAACTCCGGGTGCTGCGCGGTGCCCGCGACTGCCTCCAGAGCCGGCGCCCCATGATTGTCACCGAATGGTCGCGGTTCAACTATCCCCATTACGGCCATCATGCCGGGGAGCTGCTGGAGTTCGCCCAGGCCCACGGCTACCACCTGTACAGCCTGCCGCGGCTGTGGTGCGTCCAAGACGCCGCGCTGATGGCCGCCGCTAACCGCGTTTGCGGCAACTTCCTGCTCAGTCCGCAGTGAACCGGGGCGGCCGGCCCCCGGTTCATTGCTCGCTGAGGAAGGCATCGACCGCGGAGTGGCCGTTCTGTTCGACCTGGGGCCGGTCGCGCCGCTCTTCACGGCAGGATCCAGACGGCGTGATCACCGTGCCATGGCCGGCCGCCAGCCCCCAAACGCCGGCGGTGGCCGGTTCTTCGCCCGGGGTGGGGTCGGGGGCGCCGACATAATGGGCCCGCGGTTCGGGATAGTTGACCAGCATCCCCTCAAAGTTGCGCAACACGGTGTGCGTCGGGCTGGAGGAAACCACGTAGTTGGGCAGCACCGGGATCTTGCCGCCGCCATGGGGGGCATCCACCACGTAGGTGGGAATCGCCAGACCGCTGAGCCGGCCGCGCAGGTATTCCATGATCTCGATGCCGCGGCTGATCGGGGTGCGGAAATGCTCAACCCCGCGGACCAGGTCGCACTGGAACAGGTAATAGGGGCGGACGCGGGCGCGGACCAGGCCGCGCAGCAGCTGCTCCATGATCTTGGGGTGGTCGTTGATGCCGCGCAGCAGAACGGCCTGGTTGCCGACCGGAATGCCGGCATCGGCCAACCGCCCCACCGCCTCGATGGCGTCGGGGGTCAGCTCGGCCGGATGGTTGAAGTGGGTGTTGACCCAGACCGGCTGGTATTTGCGCAACATGCGCACCAGTTCGCCGGTGATGCGCATGGGCAGCACCACCGGGGTGCGGGTGCCGATCCGGATGATGTCCACCGTGGGCACCTGGCGGATGGCCTCCAAAATGCGCTCCAGCGCGGGCGTGGCCATGGTGAACGGGTCGCCGCCGGAGACGATGACATCATGAATTTCCGGGTGGCGCTTGAGATAATCGGTGATGCCTGCCAAATGCTCGTTGGAGATGGTGAAATCGCGGGACCCGGCAATCCGCTTGCGGGTGCAATGCCGGCAGTACATCGCGCAGGTGGTGGTGGCCAGGACCAGGGCGCGGTCGGCATAGCGGTGCACCAGACCGGGCACCGGCATGTCGGAATCTTCCTCCAACGGATCGTTGCGAAGGAAGGGCGGGTCGTACAGTTCCTGGATCTGGGGCACCGCCATCTGGAACACCGGGTCGCTGTTGTCCAGGGTGCGGATCAGCGAGGCGTAATAGGGGGTGATGGCAAGCGGGAACTTGGTGGCGGCGTCGGCCAGGCCGACCTGGGAGCGCAATTCGGGAAAGTAGTCCAAGAGCCGCCCGACGGAGTGGATGCGGCGGCGCATCTGCCAGCGCCAGTCTTGCCAGTGGGTGGTCTGCCGTTGCGCCAGCAATTGGTCAAACGGCGATTCGCTTCGCAGGGCGAAGGCCGGAAGGGTGGCGAGACTACACGACAGGGGCTCTTCCGCCGTACACGAGGGTGGCTCGTCAGAACGTGGGGCGGACGGTTCGTCGGTCTCAACCGGAACCGATGCGGACAGGGGTTGTGTTTCCATAAATGGGAACCGCGGGGTCTCCTTTGCCTGGCGCCGCTCCTTGGCGCCCGCCCGGGCCACCCGATAACTGGATGCCCGGACATTGCAAGTAGTATATTACGCGATTTTGCAATAGTACAAGTCTCCTCCGAAAAAATTTTCCGTGGACGCTCTGGACATCCTGCATGAATGCAGCCGGCTGCTGCTGGCGCGGCAAACTGAGGTTCACCTTGCCCTGCAAGGGGTTCTGGAGTCGCTGGCCGCCAAGGCGGGGTTGCGCCACGGCACCATCACCCTGCTCCGCCCCGACAGCCGGGAGCTGGTGATCACCGCCGCCCACGGATTGTCGCCCGAAGAACTGGCGCGCGGCCACTACAAGCTGGGTGAGGGGATCACCGGCCGCGTCGCCCAAGCCCGGCGTTCGGCGGTGGTGCCGGACATTGCCAGCGAACCGCAGTTCCTCGACCGCACCCGGGCCCGGCGCATTCCGGGCCGCCTCGGCGTCTCGTTCCTGTGCGTGCCGATCCTTCAAGAGGACCACCTGCTGGGCACGCTCAGCGTGGACCGGCCGCTGGACGACCGCATCTCGCTGGATGCCAACCTGCGGCTGCTCGAAGTCATCGCCAGCATGCTCGCCACCACGGTCGAGCGCATCCGCGCCACCACCGCCGAGCGGCAGGCCTGGGAACAGGAAAACCGCCGCCTGCAACTGGAGCTGGAGTCGCGCTTCGACGTGCGCAACCTGCTCGGCCAGTGCCATCAGATGCAGCAGCTCAAGCGCCTGATCGCCCAGGTCGCCCCCAGCCAGGCCACCGTGCTGATCCGCGGCGAAAGCGGCACCGGCAAGGAGCTGGTGGCCCAGGGCATCCACTACAACAGCACCCGGCGGACCGGCCCGTTCATCCGCGTCAACTGCGCCGCCCTGCCCGAAACGCTCATCGAAAGCGAGCTGTTCGGCCATGAAAAAGGCGCCTTCACCGGCGCCAGCGAACAGCGCAAGGGGCGCTTCGAACTGGCCCACGGCGGCACCATCTTCCTCGACGAGATCGGCGACGTCAGCCCGGCCATGCAGGTGCGCCTGCTGCGGGTGCTCCAGGAACGCGAGTTCGAGCGCGTCGGCGGCACCGCCACGGTCACCGCCGACGTGCGCGTCATCACCGCCACCAGCCGCGACCTGGAAGCGCTGATGGCGGAGAAGCGATTTCGCGAGGACCTCTATTACCGCCTCAATGTCTTTCCCGTCTTCCTGCCCCCCCTGCGCGACCGCGGCTCGGACATTGTCCTGCTCGCCGACCATTTCCTGGAAAAATATTCCGGCCAGCACGGCAACCCGGTGCGGCGCATCACCGAGCATGCCCTCGAGCTGCTGCTGCGCCACCGCTGGCCCGGCAATGTGCGCGAGCTGGAGAACGCCGTCGAGCGCGCCGTCATCCTCTCCCAGGACGGCGCGATCCACTCCTATCACCTGCCGCCCAGCGTCCAGGCCCAGGCCACCAGCCCCGCCGGCCTGCCCGCCCCCGATGGCGGCCTCAAGGGGCGCGTCACCCGTTTCGAAGGCGAGCTGATGCAGGAAACCCTCAACGAATGCCGGGGCAATGCCGCCGAAGCCGCCCGCCGCCTCGGCACCACGCCGCGCATCCTGCGCTACCGCCTGCGCCAGATGGGGCTGGATCCGCGCCGCTTCCGCGGCCGCCCGCCCGCCAAGCCGTAGGCCGGCGGGCCCCGGAGGATGCTTGGGACGCCGCGCCTGACGGCAGGTGGCGTCAGTTGTTCGGCATAACGAACCAACCCGGGTTTGACATCCGGCCTCCGGGATGATAAAATCTTTCATCTGCGGATGCCGTTTTGGGGGAATCGGCCCCTGACGCCGGGAAGCGGAAGAAAACATGCTGAACCAACCCTGCCGCTGGCTGCTGATGGGTACGGCGCTCCTGATTCTGTCCGGCTGCGGCAAAAAGGCGGCGCCGCCCGCGGTTCCCCCCGTGCCGGTCACCACGGCCCCGGCCATGATGAAGTCCATGCCGCTGGTTGTGGAGGCCATGGGATCCGTGGAGTCCTGCAACTCCCTGGAGATCGTTCCCCGGGTCTCGGGACAGATCCTCTCGTTCCACTTCCGGGAGGGGGACGAGGTCCGGCAGGGGGCGCTGCTGGTGACCATTGACCCGGCCCCATACACGGAGGCGCTCCGCCAGGCGGAAGCGGTGCTGGCCAGTGACGAGGCGGCGCTGGAATTCAGCAACAACGAGGCCCGGCGTTATGCCGGGCTCACCGTGAAAACGGTGTCGCGCTCCGACATCGAAAAGACCCGTTCCGAAGCCGCCGTCCTGGAGCACCGGGTCCAGGCCGACCGCGCGTTGGCCGAGCAGGCCCGCATCAATCTCGGCTATTGCGCGATTCACGCCCCGATTACGGGCCGGGCCGGGGCCTATCGGGTCAACCATGGCGCCGTGGTGGAGGCCAACAAGACGACGCTGCTGGTGGTCAACCAGATCGAGCCGGTGTACGTGGCCTTCTCGGTCCCCGAAAAAAACCTGGCCGCCATCCGGGCCGCCCACCACCAGGCGCCCCTGGTCGTCGAGGCCCGGCTGCCGGGCTTTGACGGCCCGCCCCGGCTGGGCAAGCTGACCTTCATCGACAACACGGTGGACCCCGCCACGGGGATGATCCGGCTGAAGGGGACGTTTGCCAACACCGACGCCTTTCTCTGGCCCGGCCAGTTCGTCCGGGTCTCGCTCATCGTCGGGGAGGAGTCCGGAGTCGTGGTGATCCCCGCCAAGGCGGTCCAGGCCGGCCCGAAAGGCACCTTGGTGTTCGTGGTCAAAGCCGATCAAACCGTGGAGGTGCGGCCGGTGCAGGTGGCGCGCCTGGCCGGGGAGGACGCGGTGCTGGCCCGGGGGGTGTCGCCCGGCGACACCGTGGTCACCGACGGCCAAAACAAGCTTAAGGCCGGGGCGGCGGTGGCCGTCGCCGGGCCGCCGGCCGCCGCGGCAGGCGGCACCCAATGAATATTTCGGAACGCTGGATCCGGCGCCCGGTCATGACCACCCTGGTCATGTCCGGCCTTCTGTTCTTTGGCCTGCTCAGCTACCGCCACCTGTCGATCAACAACCTGCCCACCGTCGATTTTCCGACCATCAGCGTCACCGCGCTGCTGCCGGGGGCCAGCCCCGAAACCATGGCCGCAACCGTGGCCACGCCGCTCGAAAAACAGTTCTCCTCGATCGCGGGCATCGACTCGATGAACTCCTCGAGTTCCCAGGGGGTCACCACCATCAACCTCCAGTTTTCCCTGGAGCGGAACATTGACGCCGCCGCCGTCGACGTGAACTCGGCCATCTCGGCCGCCATGGGGGTGCTGCCCCGCAACCTGCCCAATCCGCCCACCTTCAAAAAGGTGAACCCGGCGGACATGCCGATCATGTTCATCGCCCTCACCTCCGACTCCCTGCCGGTGACGGCGTTGAACGACCTGGGGGAGAACATCCTGATCTCGGGGCTGTCCACGATCAACGGGGTGGCCGAGATCGACCTCCTGCCCATCCAGAAGTACGCGGTCCGGATCCAGGTCAACCCCTACTCGCTGGCCAACAAGAAGATCGGGATCAACGAGGTCCTCGGGGCCATCCAGGGCGGCAACGTCAACCTCCCCGGCGGCATCATCGACAACCAGGCCACCTCCTACACCATCGACTCCAACGGCCAACTGCCCAATGCCAGGGCCTTCGACTCCCTGGTGGTGGCCTACCAAAACGGCTACCCCCTGCGCATCCGCGACATCGGCCGGGCGGTCGACCAGGTCGAGAACAACCGCACCACGGCCTGGTTTCTCGACCACGGGGAGAAGCGGGGGACGGTGATCCTGCGCGTGCGCAAGCAGCCCGGGGCCAACACCGTGAACCTGGCCACCGAGATCAAGGCCCGCCTGCCCCGCCTGCAGGCCTCGCTGCCGGGGGCGGTGAACGTCCACCTCTTCTACGACCAGTCGGAGTTCATCCGCGAGTCGATCACCGACGTGCAGATGACCATGGTCCTGACCATCTGCCTGGTCATCGCCGTCATCTTTCTCTTCCTGCGCTCGCTGAAGACCACCATCATCCCCAGCCTGGTGGTGCCGCTGTCGCTGATCGGCACCTTCGTGGTGATGAACGTCTGCGGCTTCACCCTCAACACCCTCTCCCTGATGGCCATCACCCTCTCGATCGGCTTCGTGGTGGACGACGCCATCGTGGTGGTGGAGAACATCATCCGGCGGATGGAGACGGGCGAAGGCGCGCTGGAAGCCGCCCTGAAAGGCTCCCGCGAGATCGGCTTCACCGTGCTCTCCATGACCCTGTCGCTGGCCGTGGTCTTCATTCCGATCATGTTCATGGGCGGACTCCTGGGCCGGCTGTTCCGCGAATTCGCGGTCTGCATCACCGCCGCCATCCTGCTGTCGGGGATCATCTCCCTGACCCTGACCCCCATGCTGAGCAGCCGCTTCCTGAAGGGATATTCCGAAAAACGGCCGGGGCGCCCCTCCGTGGCCGAACGCCTGTTCAACGCCTGGCAGGCGGCTTACGGCCGCAGCCTGGCCTGGGTCCTGCGCCACCGGCTGCTGACCCTGGTCTTCACCCTGCTGGTCACCGTGGCCATGGTCAAGATCTTCATCCAGATCCCCAAGGGGTTCATTCCCACCCAGGACCAGAATTTTTTCCGGATTTTCTCGCTGCTGGACGACCGGGCCTCGTTCGCCGACATGGCGCGCCATCAGGATGCCCTCAATGAGGAGCTCTTGAAAGACCCCGACTGCCGCGCGGCCGCCGTGGTCTCCCTGGCCGGCTTCACGGCCGACAACAACGGCCTGACCTTCGTCAGCCTGCAACCGCGCGCCGAACGCCAACGGTCGGTGGACGAGATCATTGCCACCCTGCGCCCCAAGCTCAACCGGATTCCGGGAATGATCGTCTCCCTGGTCAACCCCCCGCTGATCGCCATCGGTTCCCGCCTCACCAGCGCTCAGTGGCAGTTCACCCTGCAGAGCAGCGACCTGGACAGCCTGTACAAGTATGGCGCGGCCATGGAAGAAAAGATCCGCTCCATTCCCGCCCTGGCCGATGTCAAGTCCGACCTGCAGATGCGCAAGCCGAAACTGGAGATCACCATCGACCGCGACAAGGCCGCGTCCCACGGGCTCACCGTGGAACAGGTCCAGGAGGCGTTTTACTCGGCCTACGGCTCGCGCCAGGTCTCCACCATCTACACGGCGTCCACCTTCTACTACGTGATCCTGGAGGTGGCGCCCGAATTCCGCCGGGACCCCTCCTCGCTGGCCACCCTGTTCATCAAATCGGCCCGCGGGGAACTGGTCCCCCTGACCACGGTCGCGTCCGTCCGCGAAACGCTGTCCCCGCTCACCATCAACCATTCGGGGCAGATCCCCGCCGCCACGATTTCATTCAACCTCAAGCCCGGAGCCGCCATCGGCCCCGCCATCGACGAGATCAACCGCTTCAGCCACGCCACCCTGCCGGCCTCGGTTCACACCGAGTTCCAAGGCTCGGCCCAGGCCTTCCAGTCCTCCTTCGCCAGCATGGGGTTCCTGCTCCTGGTCACCGTCATCGTGATCTACATGGTCCTGGGCATTCTCTATGAAAGCTTCATCCACCCCCTGACCATCCTCTCCTCGCTTCCCCTGGCCGGATTCGGCGCCCTGGCGGCCCTGGCCATCTTCGGCCTGCAACTCGACATGTACGCCTACGTCGGCATCATCATGCTGGTCGGGATCGTCAAAAAGAACGGCATCATGATGGTCGACTTCGCCCTGGAAGCCGAACGCACCCAGGGGCTCGGCTCGGTGGAGTCCATTTACCAGGCCTCCCTGACCCGGTTCCGCCCCATCATGATGACCACCATGGCCGCCCTGTTCGGCTGCCTCCCCATCGCCCTGGGCCTGGGGGCGGGCGGCGAAGCCCGGCAGTCCCTCGGCATCGCCGTGGTGGGCGGCCTGTGCTTTTCCCAGGTCCTGACCCTCTACGTCACACCGGTCTTCTATGTTTACCTGGACCAGCTCAACCGGAGGCTCCGGGGCGGCAACGCCCCCGAGCCCGCGGCAGGTGACCGATGAACACGAACCTCTTTGACAACGCCTTCCCTTTCACCGGGCTGTTCCAGCGGCAGGCCGGCATCCTGGAAGAGGCGGCCAGGCAGTTGGCGGACATTTTCCACGCGTTCACCGCGGTCCCCGACAAGTGCGTGCGCATCGGGGCTCTGCTGGCGGAGGGCGACACGATCTGCCGGAAGGTCGAGCGCGAGCTCGCCCTGACCTTCATCCATCCCCTCAATCGGGAGGACATCCGCGAGTTGAACCGCGCCTTCGAGCGGACCCTGCGGGCGGTCGGCGCCGTGTCCAGCCGCCTGGGCCTTTACGGCTTCCACGAGATCCAGAAGGGGGCCGAGTCCCACGCCGCCTGCCTGGCCGAGATGACCGCCGAGCTTGCGCCCCTGCTGAAGTTCGTCGTGCGCAAGGGCAACGGCGCCGCCAACAGCGAGCGGGTGCGCAAACTCAAGAAGGAAGCCGACTTGTTCCTCCTGGTGGGGCTGGGGGAGCTCTATGAATCCGCCGGCGGCGGTGAACAACTGCTGGAAACCATGAAATGGAGCCAGCTCTACGACCGCCTCGAGGAGGCCGCGGCCTGCCTCGAACACACCGTGAACGTGATCGAGGGGATTATCCAGAAAAAGGTCTGACTCCCGGGGATCCGTGACGCGTGCCCCGTAACTCGTGAACCGTGAACGAACAAAGGAAATCTGATGCGCCGCATTCACTTGCTGGCGGTGATTGCCTTGATTCTGCTGGGAGCGGGTTGTGCACCGTTGCCGCATGGCCAGTCAGCGCGGCGATATGCAGATGCCTCTTTTGAGGATGATTTGACGACAAGTAAGTTTTTTCTGTTGGATCGACACGAAGTCCAACGGGATTTGAACTTAACAACGAATCAGGTGGCGGCACTGGCGGAAGCCTTCAACACTCCGTACGAGAAAATCCCGGGCCTTGGCGGATGGCAGGCGAGATATCGTGGCCTTTCCGCAGAAGAAAAAGGCCAATACATGAAAGACCGGGAGGCGATTTCCTCAACCTGGCTTGAGTCACAAATGGCGAACATCCTGAATCGGAAGCAACAGGATCGCCTTGATGCGCTCTTGCTGCAAATGAAGGGCCCCAGGGCCATCCTGATCATTCCCGGCATGATGGAAAAACTGGGGGTGACGCCAGAACAGGCCGCAAAGATTCAGCGCATCATCCGGGAGCACCGAGATGAGTGGTCCCCGTTTTACCGGCAATTCGGGCACAATATGTTGCAGCGAAGCCGGAGCGGCCAAACGGCGGAGGAAGCCCAAAAGGAACAGGACACCCTGGTGGCCGCCATCACCAAAATCCTCAAAAGTCAGGATGGGTCGATATTGGCGGAACTGACAAAAACACAGCGTGGCCAGTGGCTGGGAATGCAAGGTCAACTCCTGCCCGTTTCATGGCCCGAAACCAACGGCTTTTATGTGCCGTTTCAAAAATAGCGAGTGAATCATGACTCTCCGCCTCATTTTCCCATCCCATTCACCGGCAAAAATACTTGCAAAATGATACCATTAGTACTAATCTACTAGTACCTTGTAACACTTAAAATTTCGGATTCACCACGAAGCCACGAAGAGCACGAAGATAAATCGAAGATGTGTTTTTGCGCCCATTTTGCCATTGACGCGCTTCGATCGGGCTTCGTGTCCTTCGTGCCTTCGTGGTGACGATTTAAGTGTTACGGGGTACTAGCATGTTTAAACCCCGTTCCATCGCCCAGCGGCTGGCCGAGGCGGTCAACACCTCTCGGGAACGTTTCAGTGGCAGGAGATTCCCGCCTGGCAGGGCAGTGCCGTCAAACGCGTGGCCGCCAAGTCCAAGGGGTATCTCAGCGACACCGGGCTGGTTTGCCACGGCCAGCGCATCTCTTCGCCGGAGGCGTTGGGTGGCCACCCGTTGCTGGGGGCGCTTTTTGAAACGGCGGTGGTGAACGACATCCGCCGGCAGGCTTCGGCGTTGCCGCAGGAACCCGGCTTCTGGCACTGGCGGGCGGCGGGCGGGGCGGAGGTCGATCTGATTCTGGAGGCCGACGGCTGCCTCTATCCGATCGAAGTGCGCCTGACCAGCAATCCGCGGCCGCGTGACGCTTCCGGTCTCAACGCCTTTCGCGCCGCCTATCCCCAACAACGGATGGCTCCGGGACTCATTGTTTGCGCGGTTGACCGCCCCCGCCGGATCTCGGAAACCGTCCATGCCCTGCCCTGGAACTGGCTGGCGGCCAACCACGAATTGGGCCCCGCCAAATAGGGAATGATCTTCGGAGCCGGCGCTGTGGGCATTACGCGTCACGCCTCACGAGTCACGCTATACTTCCGTCATCATGAACCAGCGCCGCGACCGCATCCACCGGCATTACACCCCGCGCGTCCAGCCGGAGCGCGACAGCTACGACATCCTCGACTGGGGCAGCGCCGAAACCCAGCAGGCCCGCTTCCGGGTGCTGGCGGGGGTCTTGCAAACCCCCGCCCTGGCCGCGATTCCCCGCGGCCCGCGCCTGCTCGACGCCGGCTGCGGCCTCGCCGACCTGGCGCCGTTCCTGGAAGCCCAAGGCCACCGCGTCCGCTATTTCGGCGTCGACCTCACCCCCGCCATCCTCCGCGAAGCGCACCGGCGCCGGCCCGACACCGGCCTCGTGCTGGCCGACCTGTTCACCGCCCCGCCCTTCCGCGACCGCACCTTCGACGTGGTGTTCGCCTCCGGCATCTTCAACCTGGACCTCGGCAACAACGAGGACTTCGTCCGCCGCGCGCTGCCGGCGCTGCTGCGCCTCACGACCGGCTGCGTGGTGGCCAACTTCCTGCACGCCGGCGCCCCGGTGCGGCACCCCCACTGCCACTACTACCGCCCGGAACCGCTGTGCGCCGCGCTGGCCGGTTTGGCTGACCGGATCGACCTGGTCGACGGCTACCTCGACCATGACTTCACCCTCGTCCTGTGGCGGTGAACCGGGACAAATTCCCCGATTGGAGCCTGTCCCCAAGCTTGTTTCCCCGGCGGTTATCCGAGCCCGGAACAACGTGACGGGTCAAAGCGGTTACCCCGCCGGATGCCCTCCGTTGTCAAACCGGTGAGGCGGGGTTAGATTTAAGGTTTGTTTTGCCTGGTTCCACCGTCCCGCCGCAAGGTGCCATCTTGACCCTCGAAGAACTCAAAAAAATCATTCTGGAAACCCGGGCCCGGACCGACCACCTGCGCGATTTCCTGGACGTGCCCGGCAAGCGCGCGGCGCTCACCGAGGCCGAGGCGCGGATGGGCCAGCCGGGCTTTTGGGACCGCCGCGAGGAGGCCCAGGCCACCGTCCAGAAGGTCAGCGGCCTGAAAAACGTGCTGGCCTCCTATGACCGGGTGGCGGGCAAGGTCGACGACCTGCAGGTGCTGCTGGAACTGGCCCAGACCGACCCCAGTGACGCCTCGCTGCTGGCCGAGGCCGCCCAAACCTCGTCCGGCCTGGACCAGGAACTGTCCAGGGTCGAACTGGCCAGCTTCCTCTCCGGCAAGTTTGACCGCAACAACGCCATCGTCAACCTGCACGCCGGCTCGGGCGGCACCGAAAGCTGCGACTGGACCGGCATGCTGTTCCGCATGTACACCCGCTGGTTTGAGCACAAGGGGTTCACCTACGAGGTGGCCGACATCCAGCCGGGCGAGGAAGCCGGCCTCAAGAGCGCCACCCTGATGGTCGCCGGCGAGTTCGCCTTCGGCTACCTCAAGGCCGAGCGCGGCGTGCACCGGCTGGTGCGCATCTCCCCCTTTGACGCCAACAAGCGCCGCCACACCTCCTTCGCCGCCGTCGACGTGCTGGCCGAGATCGACGACGACATCCAGATCGAGATCCGCGAGGAAGACCTGAAAACCGACACCTACCGCAGCTCCGGCGCCGGCGGCCAGTACGTCAACCGGACCGATTCCGCGGTGCGCATCACCCACTTGCCGACCGGCATCATCGTCGCATCTCAGCAGGAACGGTCCCAGCACAAAAACCGCGCGCAGGCGATGAAGATCCTCAAGGCCAAGCTCTACGAGCGGGAAGAGGAAAAGAAGCGCAAGGAGCAGGCCGGCACCGGCGGTGAGAAGAAGGACAACGAATGGGGCAGCCAGATCCGCTCCTACGTGCTCCAGCCCTACCAGATGGTCAAGGATTTGCGCACCGGCGTGCAGACCTCCAATACCAGCGCCGTGCTGGACGGCGACCTTGATGCGTTCGCAGAGGCGTTCCTGCGCGGCGAACGCCGCGAGACGGCCGGCAAGGACGACGAAGACTGACCCCGGCCGACCGGGCCCGGTTCCGATGTGCTGAGGAGAGGCGCCAATGATACGGGCAATCTTGTGCGGGCGGCACCTTCCCGACCTGCGACGGATCCTGGCCGGCTTCCCGATCCGCGAAGTGACGGAACGGCCCGACCTGGTCATTTCCTATGGCGGCGACGGGGCCCTGCTCGGCGCCGAACGGACCTATCCCGGGGTGCCTAAGTTGCCGCTGCGCGACCAGCGTTCCAATCCGGCCTGCCCGGCCCACGGCGAGGCCTGGGTGCTGGACGGCCTGGTGGCCGGCCGGCTGAAGGAGGCGCGCCTGCTCAAGCTGGAGGCGGAGATCGCCGGCCGCCGCGCCGCGCCGCTGACCGCCGTCAATGACATTGTGGTCCACAACCGCGTGATCCCCAGCGCCGTGCGCTACCGGGTCTGGCTCGATGACGAACTGTACGCCAACCAGGCGGTCGGCGACGGCCTGGTGGCCGCCACCCCTTTCGGCAGCAGCGGCTATTACCGCAGCATCACCCACAGCATTTTCCGGACCGGCATCGGCCTGGCCTTCAACAATTCCACCGAACCCACCCATCACCTGGTCATTCCGGACACCGTCGCGGTGCGGGTGCAGATCCTGCGCGGCCCGGCCGTGTTGCTGGCCGACAACGCCCCCGTCCGCCTCCAGCTGGCGGCCGGCGCCGAGGTGCGGATCCGCCGCAGCCCCCACGCCGCCACCGTGTTTGGCCTCGACATCTTCCGCTGCCCCATCTGCGCCCGCCAGCGGCAGGACAATCCGGACCCGGTGTAAGCCGACCGCAACGGGCGACACGCCCATCGCCATCCCGCCCCCCCCCAAAATGCGTCTTGTTTGAGTTCACGCTTCAGCGTGCATGGAATTCGGAAGCAACACTCATGATCCAACCGTGGTTGATCCTGGCCGCCTGTGCGGGCGGCGCTTACCTGGTCGGCGCGATTCCCTTCGGCCTGCTGCTGGGTCGGCTGCGCGGCGTCGACATCCGGACGTTGGGCAGCGGCAACATCGGCGCCACCAACGTCACCCGGACGCTGGGCAAGGCCTGGGGCTACCCCTGCTTCGCCCTCGACTTCCTCAAGGGGGCGCTGCCGGTGCTGGCGGCCGGACACTGGGGAACCGCCGCGCTGCCGGCGGAGTCCGCGGGCTGGGCACCGGCGCTGGCCGCCGCCGGGGCGGTCGCCGGGCATGTCTGGCCGGTGTATCTGAAGTTCCGGGGCGGCAAGGGGGTGGCCACCACGCTGGGCGCCCTGCTGCCGGTGGCGTTCTGGCCGGTGCTGGTGATGGCAGCGGCGTGGGGCGTGGTCTTCTTCCTCAGCCGTTACGTGTCGCTGGCCAGCATCCTGGCGGCGGCGGTGCTGCCGCTGGCCGCCTTCGGCCTGCGCCTGGGCGGCTGTTGCCCCTACGGCTGGCCGGTGATCGGGCTGCTGGCCACCCTGGCCGTCCTGGTCATTGCCAAGCACCACGCCAACATCCGCCGCCTGCTCGACGGCAGCGAACACCGCTTCGGCGCCAAGGCCTGACCCCACCGTTTTTCTCACCCGGCACCCCTTTGGTCACTGAACCCGGCGGCGCCGGCAGACTTTTGCAAACACCTCTTATATTACGTCGTTTCCGAATCCTGCACCGCCACCGCCGCCAACTGCCGAGCACCCCATGAAGCCGCCCGTCCAGGAAACCATCCTCGTCCTTGATTTCGGTTCCCAGTACACCCAGCTGATTGCCCGGCGCATCCGCGAGGCGCATGTGTACTCGGAGATTGTGGACTCGGCCATCTCCGCCGAGGAGATCCGCCGGCGGGCGCCCAAGGGGCTGGTGCTCAGCGGCGGGCCCGCCAGCGTCCATGACGCCGGCGCGCCCACCGTGGATCCGGAAATCTTCACTCTTGGCCTGCCCATCCTCGGCGTCTGCTATGGCCTGCAGCTGATGACGCAACTGCTCGGCGGCCGCGTCCAGCGTTCCGGCTCCCGCGAATACGGCCCGGCCACCATCACGGCCGACCCCCGCGACCCGCTGTTTGCCCGGCTGCCGGCGTCTTCCGGGGTCTGGATGAGCCATGCCGACGAGGTGGCCGAACTGGCCCCCGGCTTCACGGCGATCGCCAGCAGCGACCGGGTGCCGTTCTCCGCCGTCCGCTGCACCGCCAAGCCGTTTTGGGGCGTGCAGTTTCATCCCGAAGTGGTCCACACCAAACACGGCACGCACCTGCTCCGCAACTTTGTCCGCGGCATCTGCGGCTGCAAGGGGCGCTGGACACCGCGCGCCTATGTCGGCCAGGCAGTGGAGGCGATCCGCGCCCAGGTCGGCAGCCGCCACGTCATCTGCGGCCTTAGCGGCGGCGTCGACAGCGCCGTGGCCGCCCTGCTCATCCACAAGGCGGTCGGCGACCAGCTCACCTGCATCTTCGTCGACAACGGCCTGCTCCGCTACCAGGAGGCGGACAAGCTGATGGAGGTGTTCTCCCAAAAACTCCGGATGCGCATCCGCAAGGTGGACGCCACCGACCACTTCCTCCAGCACCTGGCCGGGATCACCGAGCCCGAGCGCAAACGCAAGGTGATCGGCCACGAATTCATCACCGTCTTCAAGCAGGCGGCCCTCAGCATTCCAGGCGCCGACTTCCTGGCCCAGGGCACGCTCTATCCCGACGTGATCGAGAGTTCCGGCATCGGCAAGCACGCCGAGGTCATCAAGAGCCACCACAACGTCGGCGGCCTGCCCAAGGAGCTCGGCTTCCAGCTGGTCGAACCGCTGCGCATGCTGTTCAAGGACGAAGTCCGCGCCCTCGGCAAGGAACTGGGCATGGATGACGACATGATCTGGCGCCAGCCGTTCCCCGGTCCCGGACTGGCCGTGCGCTGCTTGGGCGAGATCACCCGCCCCAAGCTCGACATTTTGCGCCAGGCCGACCGCATCGTGGTCGAGGAGATCAAGGCGGCGGGCTGGTACCGCAAGGTCTGGCAAAGTTTCGCCGTGCTGCTGCCCATCCAGAGCGTCGGCGTTCAGGGCGATGGCCGCACCTACGACTTCACCTGTGTGCTTCGCGCGGTCCAAAGCTCCGACGGCATGACCGCCGACTGGGTGCACCTGCCGCACCGGCTGCTGGCCCGCATCGCGACCCGCATCACCAACGAGGTCAAGGGCATCAACCGCGTGGCCTACGACATCACCTCGAAGCCGCCGGCCACCATCGAGTGGGAATGACGGCGGCGCCCCCCACGCGTCAGTAGCGGGGGAAGTTCAGTTTGGGCCAGTCGTAACGGGCCACGCTGCCATTCTCCACCAGCACCCGGTTGCTGCTGACCCGCTTGACGGTGCCCGCAATCTCGATGCTGTCGCCCTTGGCGAAAATCTCGACATCGACTTGGGTCTTGTTGTGGGTGTCGGCGGAATAGGTGTTGTTTTCCCGGTAGCTGCTGGTGTAGACGATCTTGGCGGTGCCGTTGGCCTTGGATATCACCATCTTGATCTGGCTCTTCTGGGTGTAATAGGATCCGGCGGTGGCCCGGTTGAATTCGCCGTACTTCTTCTCCACCTGCGCCCGCCGCATCTTGCAGCGCAGGTTGCCGTCCAGCACGATGAAGAAGCTTCCCTTGTCGCTCTGCTCGATTCGTTGGATGGTGCCCTTCACGCACACCTGTTTGTCATTGTATTCTTCGGCCCCCTTCACGACATCGGCGGCCATGACCAGTTCCCCGGCCGGCGCTTCGCTGGCCTCATCGTCCTCGTCATCGGCCGCCCGGGCCGGGCCGGCAGCCACCGCCAGCATCCAAACCGCCATCCCCCACGCCGTCAACCAGGCCGTTGCAGAGCGAACATTGCGTGTTGTCATGATGGGCATCACCTCTCTCTTTTTCCCCCCGAGAAACTAACCCATATATATCGCCGTTTGCCAAAAAAACCAGTCACAGGCCGCTCGAACGCATCCGCAACCGGAACATCATGAACCAGGTCAGGATGACGCCCCCCACGATTTTGACTCCGACCACCGCCGGGTCGTCGGTGGCGATGGCGCGCTTCGCCGTATCGTCGCCGTTGTTGGCCAAAAAGTTGAGCAGGCTGCCGGACAGCCAGTTCACGGCCAGGCAGAACAGGGTCACCGCGATCGCCGAGCCGATCAGCCGGATCAGGTTGTCCCGCAGCCAGCGGCCGACTTGCTCCGCCGGCGACCGCTCAAAAGCCTGGCCAATTCTACGCCGCATGTGCCGTGCCCTTTCGGTTGATTCC
>JBAZJM010000031.1:0-24064 GCA_041651315.1 Lentisphaeria bacterium
CGCGAAAGGGGGGGGCGGGCAAAACAGGGGCTGAAGCCCCTGCCTATTCCCGCCCCGTCCCGCCGGGACGGGAAAACCGTACCCGTTGAGTTTCGCCAAACTCCAGGACCAGGCAGGATTGCCTGGTCGACGTTCCTCGCAGGCAAGAGTGCCTGCGTCACGTTACCCGCCAAAGATGGACGGCCCTCAACGTGAGGCAGGCAATCTTGCCTGCCTGGGACGTGCCGTAACGCCGTGAAGTTATTCCGCACCACTTGACAACAGGAACGGCCAGGTTCGCACGCCAATGCGCAACATGCAGGTGCAACCAGTGCCAAACTCCAGGGGCGCCTGGCACAGGCGCCGCTACAGCACTGTTCCCACGGTCGCTGGGGTGCAGGGGGGGAATCATCCCGGCGAGGTTTTCCATCGGGGTCGGTATCGGTATCGGAATCGCTATCGCTACGCCCCGTTCGTATTCCATGCCCGCCTCGCCCGGAAAATCCGGAATTACATTAGCAAACCGCTGTGTTGCTGCCAACCCCAAAGGCCGTCCACCACCGCCATGCTGCTCGCCGTCGACAATTTGCAGACGCATTTCCGGCTGCCGGGCGGGCCGGCGGCGCGGGCGGTTGACGGCGTTTCCTTCACCCTGGACGCCGGCGAGACCCTGGCGCTGGTGGGCGAGTCCGGCTGCGGCAAGTCGGCCACGGCGTTTTCGATCATGCGCCTGCTGCCGCCCAATGCGACGCATCCGGGCGGCAGCATCCGCTTCGACGGCGAAGAACTGCTGCCGCTGTCCGAGGCCGAAATGGCCCGGCGCCGCGGCGACCGCCTGGCCATGATTTTCCAGGAACCGATGACCTCGCTCAACCCCCTGCACCGCATCGGCCGCCAGATCGCCGAGCCGCTGCGCCTGCACCGCGGCCTGGGCCGGCGCGAGGCGGAGTGCGAGGCGGCGGCGCTGCTGCAGCGGGTCGGCATCCCGGACCCGGCCGAGCGCGCCCGGCATTACCCGCACCAGCTGTCCGGCGGCATGCGCCAGCGGGTGATGATCGCCATCGCCCTGGCCTGCCGGCCGCGCCTGCTGATTGCGGACGAGCCGACCACCGCCCTCGACGTCACCATCCAGGCGCAGATTTTGGAGCTGATCCGCGACCTCCAGCGGGAAACCGGCATGGGGGTGCTGTTCATCACCCACGACCTCGGCATCGTCAACCAGATCGCCGACCGCGTCTGCGTGATGTACGCCGGCCGCATCGTGGAACAGGGGCCGCGCCGCGAGCTGTTCGCCGCCACCGCCCACCCCTACACCCGCGCCCTGTTCCAGTCGCTGCCGCTGGACCAGGCGCCCCGCCGGCCGCTGGCTGCCATCCCCGGCATGGTTCCGGCCGCCACCCACTGGCCGGCGGGCTGCCGCTTCCACGACCGCTGCGCCCTCGCCTTCGCCCCCTGCGCCGCCACCGAATGCCCGTTGCACACCGTCGCCCCCGGCCACACGGCGGCCTGCCACCTGCTCGGGCCGGCGGCGCCCCCGGCCGCCGCCATCCCACCCCCGGCGCCCCGCGACGAGCCGGCAGCCGCCGCGGTCGCGGCCACTGCCGCCGCCACGTCCCCCGCTCCGGCCGCCGCGCCCCAACCGCTGCTGGAGGTCGACGGGCTGCGCGTCCATTTCACGGTTGGCGGCGGCTGGGGCGCCGGCCCGCCGCGGCTGGCCCGGGCGGTGGACGGCGTGTCGTTCACCCTGAACCGTGGCGAAACCTTCGGCCTGGTGGGCGAATCCGGCTGCGGCAAGACCACCGTCGGCCTGGCCGTCCTGCGGCTGCTGCGCGAAGCCCGCGGGCGCCTGCTGTTCCTCGGCCGCGACATGCTGGCCTGGGACCGGCGCGAACTGCGCCGGATGCGCCGCCACCTGCAGATCGTCTTTCAGGATCCGCTGGCCGCCCTGTCGCCGCGCCTGACCGTGGAACGGCTGGTCGGCGAAGGCCTGGACGTGCACCGGCCGGAACTGGCGGCGGCGGAACGGCGCACGGCGGTGTGCCGCGCCCTGGCCGAGGTCGGCCTCGACGACACCGCCCTGGACCGTTATCCCCACGAATTCTCCGGCGGCCAGCGCCAGCGCCTCAGCCTGGCCCGCGCCCTGGTGCTGGAACCGGAGCTGCTGGTGCTTGACGAGCCCACCAGCGCCCTGGACGTTTCGGTGCAGGCGCAGATCCTCAACCTGCTGCTCGACCTGCAGACCCGCCGCCGCCTGACCTGCCTGTTCATCAGCCACAACCTGGCCGTGGTCCGCCACATGAGCGACCGGGTGGCGGCCATGTACCTCGGACATTTGGTCGAGAGCGCACCCGCCGCCGTCCTGTTTGCCAACCCGCGCCATCCGTACACCCAGGCGCTGCTGGCCGCGGTGCCCGACCCGCGCCGGGAGCGGCCGCTGGTCCGGCTGGCCGGCGACGTCCCGTCGCCCCTGGATCCGCCGGCCGGCTGCCCGTTCCACCCCCGCTGCCCGCGCCTGGCCGCCGCCCCGCCCGGCACCCCCTGGGCCGCCGCCTGCCGGCAAACCCTGCCCCCGTTGCTGCCCGCCCCCGACGGCGCCTGCGTCGCTTGCCACGCCGTGCATCATGCCGAAACCGGAGTCCAGCTAAAGTTTTGAATAATTCTACTTTGTCACATTCTCGACAGGGTGTGTTCGTTGTCGTGGTCGTTTTCGTACTCGATTCGATGACGACAACGAGCACGATAACGACCACGATTTTCAATCTAACAACGTAGAAATAAGAACGTAACGCTTTGGGATTGATCAGAGCCCGGAACAACGTGACGGGTCAAATGCGATCCGTTAAATGAGGGGGTACATTCGACCGGTCACGTTGTTCCCGGCCCTGTTTTCCGTTTTTCCGTTTTTCCGTAATTCCGTGCAATATGCCCACCCCCACATCACACCTATGAACCTCGACGCCGTTTTGTCCGCGCTCCACGAAGAACCCCTCCGTGGCGCCTTCGCCCCGTTTTGGGACGCCGCGCAGGCCGTCTTCCCGGACCACCGCCCCGCTTTTCTGCAACCGGACACCCTCCGCGACGCCTGGCAGTACGGCAGTTTCAATGAAGCGTTTCCGGCGGCGGTGACCGCCCTCGCGGACCGCATCGCCGGCGACCCCGCGCTGCTGCGCCTGGCCTGGTACGTCCACTGGCGGGTCTTTGCCGGCCCGCGGGAGAGCCTGCAATGGGAATGGCCGGAACTGCGCGCCAGTCTGGGCGACGATGCCGGCCTGTTTTACCTGACCGCCGCCCTGGCCTTCATTCCCGCCGTCCGCGCCTATCACGCCACCCTGCCGCTGCCGGAGCAGGTGACCCGCGACACCTGCCGCCAGGTCGCCTGCTACGCCGCCAACTACCGGCGCGGCAACCCGGGACGCCTGGGCCTTTACCGGGGCCAGATCGGCTGGCTGGCCACCTATCTGGCGCCCAACCTGTTCTTCCGTATCGGCCGCTTCGAGTTCTGGCGCATGCCCTACGCCGGCGATTATCGCGTTTACCGCCGCCAGGGCAGCGGCGAAACCGTCGTGCTGGCCGCGGACAACGTCCGTTTTACCGCCGCCGGCGACCGCTGCTTCGCCCCCGCGCAGCCGGAACCGCCCGGCAGCTGGCTTTCCTCCTTCGCGGAAACCGCCGAGACCGTCACCGGCAACCCGGTGTCGCCTTTCGGCAAAGCCCTGCCCCGCCGCGTCTGCCTGCTGCACCACGAATGGCGCTGCGTCCTAAAAAAGGGCGACATCGTCCTCGACCTGCACATCCCGTCCGGCGGCGACATGACGCCCGAAGCCTGCCAAAGCTCCTTCCAGGAGGCCCTGGCGCTCTTCGGTCAGCGCTTCCCCGATCCGGCGCCACGGGCCATTGTTTGCACCTCCTGGATGTTCTCGGAACAGCTGGAGGACTGCCTGCCGCCCGAGGCCAACCTGGTCCGGCTGCTGCGCGAACTCTACCTCGTCCCGGTGCCCGCCACCCCCAATGAGGGGCTATGGTTCGTCTTCCTGCAGAGCCCCTTCGATGCCGCCACCGCCCCCCGCGACACCCGTCTGCAACGGGCCATCCTCGACTACTTGGGAACCGGCAGAAGCTGGCACAACGGCGGCATGATCCTGCTGCCGGAAGAGGTGGCAACCTTTGGCGCCCACCCCTACCGCACCGCCTGGCCGCAGCTCCTGACCGGGCTGTAAAAGCGCCGCCGGCTTGGGGGGGGGCGTTCTATCTTACCGTGGAAGACCAGGGGCGTGAACAGTAAAACACAGCCCCGGCAATTCCATGATGGGGCAAACCACGAAAAGAATATTTTTGCTGGTGTATCTTTTAAACAATGAATCCATTATGGACCAGCCGACAGCGTTCATCCCCACCAGGGTCAGTTGTGACCACCAAGGTGTGAGGAGAAAACCATGAACACCCCAACCAAACGCCTATCCGTTGTCGTTCCCGTGTACATGGGACGCGTGTTTCTACGAGAACTCCATGAACGGATTAAGAAAAGCGCGGAGTCCGTATTTTCCGATTTTGAACTCATCCTCGTCGACGACGCCAGCCCGGACAATGCCTGGGCGGAAATTTTGACCATCTGCAAAGAAGATCCCCGTGTCAAAGGCATCAATCTATCACGCAACTTCGGCCAGCATTATGCCATCACCGCAGGACTTACTTACGCCACCGGAGAATGGATAGTGGTTATGGACTGCGACCTGCAGGACGTCCCAGAGGAAATACCAAATCTTTACAAAAAGGCTTGCGAAGGGTACGATTCCGTGTTTGCCCAGCGCCATGACCGACAAGATGGTATCATCAAACGTTTTCAATCATGGATATTCTATAAATTTTTCGGATATCTTACCAACACCAAACTGGATCATAGTGTGGCCAACTTTGGCATCTATCACCGCAAAGTTATACAGTCAATTTTGTCCATGGGAGATAAAATCCGTTATTTTCCTACCATGTCACAATGGGTAGGGTTCCGAAAATTTCACCTTCCAGTAACCCATGGAAACCGCAATGCAGGGGCATCATCTTATTCCCTGCTTAAACTTATTAAGTTGGCAATCAGCAATATAATTGCATTTTCCGACAAACCGCTAAAAATGTTTACTGTTGCCGGATTTGCCATGTCATTCCTGTCGTTGCTCGTTGCCGTATTCTATTATTTCATGTATCTAATGGGGCAAATTCAAGTCAAAGGATATGCCAGTTTAATTTTGTCCATTTGGTTTATTGGCGGAATGTTAATGTTTTCCTTAGGAATTATTGGGATTTATATAGGAAAAATTTTTGACCAAGTAAAAAATCGCCCTAAATTTATCGTTGCGGAAAAGATTAATATAACTGAGCATTAAGGTTGGGGAGTTCTCCATGAACAACGCCATCCCATTTAACCGTCCGTTCATCGTTGGGAAAGAGCTTTACTACATGGCGCAGGCCGTGCAGAAGGGACACCTGGCGGGGGACGGCCAGTTCACCAAGAAGTGCAATGCTTGGATGGAGGAGAAGTTCCACGCCCCAAAGGTACTATTAACCCATTCCTGTACGGCCGCACTGGAAATGGCCGCCTTGCTTGCCAAGATTGGCCCCGGTGATGAGGTCATTATGCCATCCTACACATTCGTCTCCACCGCAAATGCTTTTGCCCTCCGCGGTGCCACCATCCGCTTTGTGGATATTCGACCCGACACATTGAATATTGATGAAACAAAAATCGAACCAGCCATCACCCCAAAAACCAAGGCCATCGTTCCTGTCCATTACGCTGGTGTTGCCTGTCAAATGGATATCATCATGGCGGTGGCCGCCAAACACCACCTGTTGGTCATCGAGGACGCCGCCCAAGGGGTCAACGCCACCGTCAAGGGCCGATACCTCGGCACCATTGGACACCTTGGCTGCTACAGTTTCCATGAGACCAAGAACTTCATCAGCGGCGAAGGTGGTGCATTGGTCATCAACGACCCGCGTTTTGTCAAACGCGCAGAAATCATCCGGGAAAAGGGCACCAACCGCTCCAAGTTTTTCCGCGGCGAAGTGGACAAATACACTTGGGTGGACATCGGTTCCTCCTATCTGCCGTCGGAACTCATTGCAGCGTTTCTGTATGCCCAGCTCGAGCAGGCCAACGAAATCACCCGACAACGGCATGCCATCCACGCACGCTACGCCGTCGGACTCCAACCGTTGGCCGACACCGGACACCTGCGCCTGCCACAAATCCCGGCAGATTGCGAGCATAATGCCCACATGTTTTACATCATCACAAACTCCGCGGCCGTTCGCACCCGATTGCTGACATACTTGAGGGAAAGCAACATCCTCGCCGTGTTTCACTACGTTCCCCTACACACTTCGCCCATGGGACAACAATACGGTTGTAAGCCGGGAGATCTGCCTGTCACGGAAAACCTCTCTGAACGCCTGATCCGCCTACCATGTTATTATGAGTTATGCCAAGAAGATCAAGATATGATAATTTTAAAAATTAAAACCTTCTTTTCCAATCACCTGTGATTCACTTTCCTGGCTCTGCTGCCCACGACACCCCGTTCCGCCACTCCTCTTTGGGTTTAATACTGCCCCCCCCCATCATTCAGCAAGGCATCGCACATCACACGGAATTATCATGCCATCCCATACCCCGCTACCTCAAGGGGCCACCGGTTCCGGTATCCTGCTTCACCGTCGCCTAACCGTCGCAGTCGCATTGCTGGTGGTTGCCGGCTGTGTCTTGGCCGTCTTTTGGGCATTCTTGGCAGGTGACCGGACCTTCCTGTTCCGCGATATCGGCAGCGACTCGATCAACGTTTTTTACCCGTCTTTTTGTCAAGGCTCGTTTTACCTGCACCGTTATGACGCTCCGTCTTGGAGTGCGCACCAAGGCCTTGGCCATGCTTTTTCGGTGTTGATGTTCGGCGACCCCTTCTCCTGGCCGGTCATTGCCCAATGCGATCCGGCCACTGTTGCCACGGCTATTGGCGGCATGGAGGCGGTGAAATGCCTGTTGGCCATCCTTTTCTTCGGCGCCTTCCTACGTTGCACAGAGGTGGGTCGGTTGGCCCGTTTTCTAGGGGCACTGGCATACGGCCTCTCCGGCTATCTGATCCTCGGCTCCTGCTGGAACGTCTTTTCCACCGAAGCCGTTTACCTTGCGCTATTGCTGCTGGCCGTGGAACATTTTTCCCAGCGCGGCAGTGTCTGGTTAATTCCCCTGCCCATCTGCCTGCTCGGCATGTTGCAACCTTTTGAATACTGGGGCTTCGCCCTGTTCACGTTAGCTTACCTGCTGCTGCGCCGCGCGGAACGGCGCGCCGAAGAATCGCCCCCGCCCAAAGCCGCCGCACCAGTTCGAGCCCGGTTGCTGGCCGAAGGGCGCTTGATCCTGGTTTTCGGCGCCGTCTGTGTCATCGGCGTGCTGGCCAGCAGCGCCTGGACCATCAGCTCCATGGACGTCATGCTGCACAGCCCACGGGGCGGCGGCGAGGCGTCCCATGCGGGCCGCCTGCTGGCCCAATCGCCGTTGCAGTTGGCCAGCCCGCTGGAACTACTGACGGCGTTCTACCGAAGCCTGTCCACGGACATGATGGGGATCGGTTCGGGTTATATCGGCTGGCAGAACTATTTGGAAGCGCCGGTGTTTTACTGCGGCCTATTCATGCTGCTGCTCATCCCGCAACTCTTCGTGGTGTGCGGGAAACGGTTGCGCTGGTTGTATGCCGGCGTCTTGACGCTGGTCCTGGTTCCCGTATTGCTCCCTTGGGTCCGGCACGCATTTTGGCTGTTCCAGGGCGATTACTACCGGCTCTTGTCCCTGTTCATCACCACCACCCTCATCCTGCTGGGGGTCCGGGTGTTGACCCGACTGGAAAACGGTGCTCGCCTAAACCTTGTTCTGCTGGGTGGCACCCTGGGCATCCTCCTCGCCTGCCTGCTTCTGCCGACGGCCGAACCGTCCCTGCCCTTCACCATTCCGGGGCGTGACATCACCATCCTCGCGCCACCAGCGGCAAGCCGCAACACACCGGTGATAAACCTGTATATGCGCAATTGGGCCGTCGCCCTGCTGGCCGCCTATGCCCTGCTCCTGGCCGCCTGGTCATGGTTCAACGGACGACGGCTGGCCACCGCCAAACACCCGGAACCGGCCCGCCGGAACGCCGCCTTGACGAATTTGGCCAAAGGCGCCCTGGTAATCCTGGCCGCCGGTGAACTCGTTTGGTTCGCCCGCGTCACCCTCAATGACCGCCCCGTCGTCACCAAGGCTGAACTACATCAGAAAATCGGTTATAACGACTACACCATGGACGCCTTGGCCGCCCTCCGTGCCAGCGACCCGGCACCGTTCTACCGGATCAACAAGGATTATTCCTCCGGCCCCGCCATGCACAACAGCTTCAATGATGCCATGGTGCAGAATTTTTACGGGTCCGCCTGCTACGCTTCATTCAACCAACTCCACTACATCCGTTTTTTGGATGCCGTTGGCGTTTTGAATGCCAGCAATGAACGTGAAACCCGCTGGTGCGTTGGCCTGGTCCAACGCCCCTGGTTGCAAATCTGGGCCGGAACCAAGTATAATTTGACCAAGACCCCGGAGCCCTATCGCAAAGCGGCAAGCATGTATGAGGAGGTCGGAACGTGGGGCGACGTCACCGCTTTCCGTTGCCGGCCATGGTTGCCCCTGGGGTTCGCCTATGACCAGACCATCACGCCCGAACTGTTCACCGCATTGGCGCCCGCCGTCAGGGACGCCACGCTCTTCCAGGCGGCGGTGGTGGAGCCGTCGGATCAGTCGGCCCTGGCCGCACTCACCTCTTACAACCCGCTGGCCGATGAAACTCCGTTCGACCTGAATGCATGTGCGGCCCGGCTGCGGCAAAGCTCCCTGATACTGGAAACGTTCCGGCCCGACCGCTTCCGTGGCCAAATTGAACTGGACCGCGAGAAATTGCTATTCCTTTCCATCCCCTTTGACCGCGGTTGGCAGGCGACCGTTGACGGCCGGCCGGCCGGCCGCCTCATGAAGGTCAATGTCGGTTTTCTCGGGCTGATGCTGCCACCGGGCCGGCACACGGTAGAACTACGGTACCGCCCGCCGCTGCTTATCCCCGGCCTAACGCTATCCGGGATCGGCCTGGCCGCCTGGCTCGTCCTACTGATCCGCTGCCGCAATCGCGACCTCCGGCCCGGCCAACCAGGCCAATGACACGAGTGCCCTGAGAAGCGGCATCAACAGCGGCCATCATCGCACCACCCACGCCGCAATGTGCGTGTCCCGATACACCGGCGGCCCCAACGCGTCATACAAACGCCGGGCGACCGACAGGGCCAATGGGTGATCCTTCGTTTTCGGCCCGAACTGGGACGGAAACGTTTCGCGCAGCAGGTTGCGATGCACGACCACGAGCCAGCCGGGATAGGTGCGGCGCAACTTGTCCGCATCCGAGAGGTCCGCCATGCTATACCAGCGGCAGTTGCGCCGCAGGCCGGGCGGGATGCGGCTCAGCACGTAGTCGATGGGGGTGTCATCAAAAACCCACTTGTCCTCCGATGACAAGGGGGAAAAACGCACCGTGTCGACATAGCCGAGACGCACCGGATACCGATGGTCGTGCTGAGAGAAGTAATGCAGGTTCAAATGGTCGCCAATCAGCATCGGGTATTCAATAACGCCACGAATACCAAGAGAGGCAATCTTTCCCCGGTACAGGGGGGGAATGTCGGCGCTGGACATGCGATACCCCGGCACCAGATCGCGTTCAGGGCTCAGCTCCCAGTTGATGGGTTCGTAGCGGTACTGGTAGGCGGAATGGTTGGTGAAATTATTGGGGTGCTGGTAGGTCGTCCACAGCGGGCTGGTGGCCAGATAGGGCGCGGCCAACGCCGCCGCGGCCAGCACCGCAACGGGCAGCCGGGCACGTTCCGGAAGGCACCGCGCCACACCGCGGGCGGCGGCCGCCAGCGCCGCGGCAACCAGCAGGTAGGCCAGCGGGAAGAAGGCGATGCCGTAACGCGCCACCTGGATGCCGGCGTGCGCCCCGTCCTGGGTGGAAAGTGCCATGGCCAGGGCGAATCCCGCAAACGGCACGCCCAGCGCGAGGCCCAGCGGCCGCGACTGGACCAGGATCCACAGCCAGCCCAACAGCGCCAGCCCCCCCAACAGCACCTGCAGCGCCAGCACGGGGGTGCCGGCGAACAGCCCCAGCACGGTGAAGGCCGTATCGGCGGTGGCGCGGTCGACTCCGTGGATGCCATGCATCCACCACGGATCCAGCAGATTGGGCAGCACGACCAGCAGGCCGCCCAGCACGGCCATCAGGCCGCCGGCCAGCCATACATCGGCCAGCGGCGGCATCGGCTGCCGGACCCATTTCCAGCGATGCGCCAACACATAACCGGAGGCCACCGCCAGCGCCAGGCCGACCGGAATGACGGCGTACAAATGGTAATAGATCGCCCCCACCCCGCACAGGGCCGCCAGCACCACGTCACGACGGCGATGATCCCGCAGCCACAGCAGGGTCAGCAGCACCGAGGCGGCGGCCAGCAGCATGACCGGAGCGTAGGGGCGCGCCACCCGGCTGTAGAAGATGGTGACCGGCGCCATCGCCAACAGCGCGGCGAACACCAGCGCCACCGTCCGCCCCCACAGACGGGCGGCCAGCAGCGGCAACAGCACCAGCGCGGCGATGCCGGCCAGCGTGGAGGGCAGCCGCAGCAGCGGCTCCGACCAGCCCACGGTATGCAGCAGCACCCAGGAATAAATGTTGACCGGAATGCTGTTGGCGCCCATCCCTTGAAAGAGCAGGACGCCCAAAAACGTTTTCCCCAAAACAAAATCCAGCGCATGCCATTCATCGTCCAACAACGCCTGGGCCGGCCAGCCCCACAGGCGCAAAACAGCCCCGAGAACAGCCAACGCGGCCAGCCCAAGGCCGAAAAACCGCGCGGTCCGCCACCATGGCAAGGTCTCCCCGTTTCCGTTCCCGGCGGGCGGATTCAGGTTCTCTGTTTTTTGGGGGTGTTCGTCCGCCATGCGTGTCACCGCCACAACAGGAAGTCCCGCAGAAATTGGAAATAATAAGCCGCGCCCCAGCGCCAAATTTGGAGCTTGCGTTCGCCTCCCACGCGCGGCGGCTCGTCACCGGGAATCTCGGCGATCCGCAGCCGGCGCTTGGCGGCGCGGGCCGACAGGAGCGGCTCCCAGCTGACAATGGTGTGGAACAGCGTCTCGGGGCAGGAATAGGCCTCGTCGCGATCCAGTTCGAGATCGTGGATGAGCTGTTTTTTGTAGGCACGGTAGATGACCATCGCATCGGTGTAATGACCGTGGAACAGCAGGTTCACGGTGCGGGTGAACAGCCAGTTGCCGAACCCGGTCAGCCAGTCATCGTCCTGGCTGCGCGCCGGCCCCAGGTAGCGCGACACGATTGCCATGTCGCACCCGTCGCGCATCAGGTCGAGCAGCGGCGGGATCAGCCCGGGAATGGAATTGCCGTCCGGACTGAAGGTGAGGATCACATCGCCTTCGACGTAGGGCAGAACCTCCATGTAGGCATGGCGCAGGCCGCGTTGCTGCTGGACATAGACGAAATAACCGTTCTCCCGCGCCCATTCGATGGTGCCGTCGGTCGAGCCGCCGTCCAGGATGATAATCTGGTCGACCCACTCACGCTTGACCTGGGGCATGATCAGCTTCATGCCCTCGATCTCGTTCCAGGTGCAGCAGATGAGTGTCGTCTTCATGGGCGTCCTCAATGCCGCGTTCCCCCTCCGGCAAGGAAGAATACCGTAGCATGGCACCTGCCCCCGTCAACCTGCGGTTTCCGCCGGGTGCATGACATTCTTGTCGATTGGGAACCCCCTTTTGAGGAAAGGTGGTTCCCAAACCCTCCGTCAAACCTTTTTGTGCCTTAACGCGGAGGGGCGCTTCCGCCACAAGCACGCATCTCTGATTTTCATTTTGCCAGAACAGCTTGTGGCGGAAGCGCCCCTCCGGTTTAAGATCCAAAAGTTTTAGGAAGGGGAATCCAGAGCGAACAGGTGAGCGACCCGGCGGAGCCGGGGCTGCACAGCGCGAAGCGCGGGGGGAGCACCCTTTTCCAAAAGGGTGGCCCCAATAATCATCCGACAAAACTGTCATACACCCTTTCCGCCGATACCGCCCTCACCGTCCCGCAGGACGCACCGGCAGCACGGGAGTGAGGTCAAACAGGTGCCGCTGGGCGGCCGGATCGCCGGGCAGGAACTCCAGCACCTCGGCATAGCGCTGGCGGGCCAGGCCGAGCTGGCCGCGCTTTTCCTCCAGCTCCGCAAGATAGAGCAGGAGGCGCCCTTTGAGGAACCGGTTGTCATCCTGTTCCTCCGGCGTGCCGCCGGGCTGCCACTTGCGCAAGGCGGCGGTGAAGGCGGAATACGCCGCCGCGGGCCGGTGCAGGCTGTTGAGGAGGAGTTCGCCCCGTGTGAATTCAAGTTCGCACGATTCGGGATTGTTGCGGATGCCCTCCTCCAAGAAGCGCAACCCTTCTTCCGGCTGGCCGACCCGGCGGGCCAGCCAGTAGCCGCCCGTGACGTAGGCCAAAACATTGTGCGGATCCAGCTTGGCCGCGGCCCACACCCACGGAATGACTTCCTTTTCCTGGCGCTCCCCCGTCAGGTGGCGGTGCCCGGCGGGATGCACGGCGGCGTTCAGTCGCCCCCAAGGGTCATGGGCCAGCCACGCCGCCACCCACCGTTGCGCCGCCGCCGGGGCCGCCGCCGAATCATGGTCGTGGTCAACCTCCCCGGCCGCCGCCGTCCCGTCGGCCGACGGGGCGGCCTTGGCCACCTTGGCGACAATGCCATGGCAGTCGACATCCTTGATGCCGCCGTGGAAGTAAAGGTCGGCCCGGTCGAACAGCGACAGGCTGGCGGCCTCGCGGGCGCCGCCCAGCAGCAGCGACAGCACGTCGGTCCGGGGCAGCCCGGCCACCGCGGGCCGCCCGGCGACCCACTGTCCGGCCGCCAGCGCCGCCAAACCGCAGGCCGCAGCCAGCCAGCCCAGGCCCGGCCGGGCGGCCCATCGGCTTGTCATGACACCGTGAGACATGGGGATAACATAAACGTGATTCCCTACCGTCCCATAAACGCCAAAAGATTCTCTCTCACGGAGGCACAGCGAAACATGGGGTGCTCAATTACCGGTCGGGGTCGGAATCGGTATCGGTATCGGAATCGAACCAATCTGCATCGATTACGGCGGATTGCGGGAAAAACTTCGTCGATACCGATTCCGATAGCGACCCCGACGCCGATTCGCCGGGATCAACATCTTCCTATGGCACCGCTGTGAGCGTGATAGGTGACCCGTGACGCATGATACCCAAAACAACGTTAGCTCACCCCGGCACCCAAAATCAGCTTTGGAGCCTGCCCTCACGGGTCACGCCTCACGAGTCACCCCGCGGCCGCCGCCCGGCGCGCGGCGTCGCCGGCCTGGTAGCGGGTGGTGAACTCCTGGCGGAACGCCGCAAAATTCCCGGTCGTGATGGCGTCGCGGATCTCCTGCATCAGCTGAAGGTAGAAGTGCAGGTTGTGCAGGGTCATCAGGCGGCTGCCGAGGATTTCCCCGACGTTGAGCAGGTGCCGGATGTAGGCGCGGGTGAAATGCCGGCAGGCATAACAGCCGCACTCCGCTTCGATCGGGGTGAAATCCGCCTTGAAGCGCCCCGCCTTGACGGGCAGCAGGCCGTCCCGGGTGAAGGCGCCGCCGTTGCGGCCGACCCGGGTGGGCAGCACGCAGTCGAACATGTCGATGCCGCGCGCCACCGCCTCGACGAGCTGGGGCGGCGTGCCCACCCCCATCAGATAACGCGGCTGGTCCGCCGGCAACACCGGCACCGTGGCGTCCAAGATGCGGAACATTTCGCCTTCCGGTTCGCCGACGCTGAGGCCGCCCAAGGCATAGCCGTCGAAGCCCAGTTCCAGCAGGCCGGCCGCCGCCTCGCGGCGCAGATCCTCATAGAAGCCGCCCTGGACAATGCCGAACACCAGCTGGCCGGAAGCCTTGGGCTGTTCATGGCAGACGGCGGCCCAACGCCGGGTCAGGGCCAGCGACGCTGCAGCCTCTTCGCGGGTGGCCGGATAGGGGGTGCATTCGTCAAACAGCATGGCGATGTCGGAGCCCAGATCGCGCTGGATGGCCATGGCCTCGACCGGCCCCAAAAACAGCTTGGCGCCGTCGACGTGTGACTGGAACCAGACGCCGTCGGGGGTGAGCTTGCGGAGGCCGCTGAGGCTGAACACTTGGTAGCCGCCGCTGTCGGTGAGAATGGCCCCGTCCCAGTTCATGAACCGGTGCAGGCCACCGGCGGCGCGGATGATCTCCATGCCGGGGCGCACGAACAGGTGGTAGGTGTTGCCCAAGATCAGGCCGGCTCCCACCTCCCGCAACTCGTCCGGCGTCATCGCCTTGACCGTGCCTTGGGTGCCCACCGGCATGAACACCGGGGTCTGAATCTCGCCATGGGCGGTGTGAAGCACGCCGCGCCGGGCACGAGTTTGGCCGTCAGTTTGCAGCAGGGAAAACATGGCCGGCAATATAACGGCACAGACGACCGGTACGGAACCGGCGGGAAAACAGCGGCGGCCGGGCCCGATGCGCAACGCTGGCCATCCCTGGGGTTCTGCGGTAGATTACCCGCTTTGTCAACCCGCCGACACCACCCCCATACCGTGAGTTCCGCCGATGACTGCCAACGAGTTGCGCCGCGCCTATATTGAGTTTTTCAAGCGCCATGGGCACACCGAAATCAAGAGCGCCCCGCTGGTACCGGAAAACGACCCGACCTGCCTGTTCACCACCGCCGGCATGCACCCGCTGGTGCCGTTCCTGCTCGGCGAGAAGCATCCCGCCGGCAAGCGCCTGGTCAATGTCCAAAAATGCCTGCGCACCGGCGACATCGACGAGGTGGGCGACCCCTTCCACCTGACCCTCTTCGAGATGCTCGGCAACTGGTCCCTCGGCGACTACTTCAAGGAAGAGGCGATCACCCTGAGCTTCACCTTCCTCACCCAGGAACTGGGCTTCCCGGTGTCGCGCCTGATGGTCTCCTGCTTCGCCGGCGATGCCGACGCCCCGCGCGACGAGGAGGCCGCCGCCATCTGGAAGAAGCTCGGTGTCCCCGAGGATCATATCGTCTTCCTGGAAAAAGAGCACAACTGGTGGGGCCCCGCCGGCCAGACCGGCCCCTGCGGCCCGGACACCGAGATGTTCGTCAGCCTCGAACGCCCGGACTGCGGTCCCGGCTGCGGCCCGACCTGCGGCTGCGGCAAGTGGGTCGAGATCTGGAACGACGTCTTCATGCAGTACAACAAGACCGCCGACGGCAAGTATGAACCGCTGGCCCAGCCCAACGTCGACACCGGCATGGGCGTCGAGCGCGTCACCGCCTTCATGCAGGGCAAGCGCAGCGCCTACGAGACCGAACTGTTCACCGGCATCTTTGCCAAGATCGCGGAGCTGAGCGGCAACCCCGACCCGGTGGCCAGCCGCAGCGGCCGGATTGTCGCCGAGCACCTGCGCGCCGCCACCTTCCTGATCGCCGACGGCGTCCGTCCCGGCAACGTCGACCAGGGCTATGTGCTGCGCCGCCTGATCCGCCGCGCCATCCGCGAGGCGCGCCAGCTCGGCATCCCGGGGCTGTTCACCACCCTGGTTGCCGACGTCGTCATCGCCGAGTACGGCCCGGTTTACCCGGAAATCGCCGCCAATGCGGCCGTCATCCGGGAGGAACTGGCCCACGAGGAGGAGAAGTTCGCCGCCACGCTGGAGCACGGGATCAAGGAGTTCGCGCGCCTCATCGGCCGCATTCCGCCGCACATCCAGCACAAGGTGATCAGCGGCAAGAACGCCTTCTTCCTCTACGAAACCTACGGGTTCCCGCTGGAACTGACCACCGAAATGGCCAAGGAACAGGGGTTCAAGGTGGATGAAGCCGGGTTCCAGGAAGCCTACAAGAAGCACCAGGACCTCTCCCGCGCCGGGGCCGAACAGAAGTTCAAGGGCGGCCTGGCCGACCATTCCGAGAAGACCGCCGCGCTGCACACCGCCACCCATCTGCTGCACGCCGCGTTGCGCCAGGTGCTGGGGACGCACGTCGCCCAGGCCGGCTCCAACATCACCGCCGAACGGCTGCGCTTCGACTTCTCCCACCCGGACAAGATGACCCCCGAGCAGCTCACCCAGGTCGAGGCGCTGGTCAACGAAGCGATCAAACGCGACCTGCCGATCTCCTGCGCCGAAATGTCGGTCGAGGAGGCCAAGGCCGGCGGCGCCATCGGCCTGTTCGGCGAGAAGTACGGCGCCTTGGTCAAGGTCTACACCATGGGCGACGTCAGCAAGGAGATCTGCGGCGGCCCCCATGCCGAGCATACCGGCGCCCTCGGCGCCTTCAAGATCCAGAAGGAAGAAAGCTCCAGCCGCGGCGTCCGCCGCATCAAGGCGGTATTGGGCTGATCCGGTCCGCCGTGGACGACCGGGCCATGGGCGCTTACAGTACATGCTGGATTATTTTTTTCTGTTAAGAGGGCCGTAGCCATGGCGGATGGTGAAATTCTGGTTGCCCGCATGGGCGCCGTTGTACAGGTGCGCCTGATCGGCCGCGCCACCTTTAAAATCAGCAAACCGCTCAACGATTATTGCATGCAGGCGCTCAACGAGGGCGCCCGGCAGGTCATCATTGAGTTTTCTTCTTGCGCCAGCATGGACAGCACCTTCATGGGCGTGCTCACCATGATCGGCCTGGATTGCCGGCGGCGCAAGTGCGCCATCATTTTTATCAACACCACCCCCTTCCTCCGCGACCTGCTGGACGGCCTGGGGGTGTCCGACCTGTTCCAGTTCACCACCACCCAAGTGCCGGAAGTGAACTGGCAGACCCTGGCCAGCGCCGCCGGCCAGGTCACCAACATCTGCCAAGTCGCCGACACCGTGCTGGAGGCGCATCAGGCCCTGATGAACGCCTCCCCCGACAACGTGCCGAAGTTCCAAAGCGTGGTGGAAATGCTGACTGCCGAAGTGAAGAACCTGCGCAAAGAAGGACCCAAGCCATGACCCTCTCCCTCCGCGCCATCACGGCGGCAGCCAGCCTGTTCGCCGCCGCCACCACCGCGGTCGTGGCCGCCGAACCGGTTCCCGCAACCGCTGTGGCCGCCGCTTCCGAACCCGGCAAGACCGGTTACCTCAACATGGAAAAGGTCTTCCAGGGGTATTTCAAAACCATGCGCTCCGATGCCGCCTTCAAGAAGCAGCGCGACATCTACGAGCAGCACTTCAACGATGCCCGCGACGAAATGGAACGCATCAAACGCCAGCGCGACGACTGCCGCGAGCGGTCCCTGAACATCGCCCTTTCCGATGACGTCCGCAACCAAAACCGCAAGGAAGCGGAGGAAAAGGACACCATGCTGCGCGACAAGGACCGCGAACTCCGCGACTTCTTCCAGAAGAAGGATGTGGAATTGAAGCGCAAGTTCATGGAACTCCGCGGCGAACTCGTCAAGGAACTCAGCGACTACATCAAAACCTACGCCGTCACCAACCGCTACGAGGCGATCCTCGACACCTCCGGCATGACCCAAAACATGATTCCGGCGGTGGTTTATTATGACACCCGCAAGGATTTGAGCGATACGCTGTTGGCCGAACTGAACCGCGGCCACGAGGAAGAGATCGCCAAAGCCAAGGAAGCGGTCAAGCCGACCGGCGCCATCGCCGCCCCCGCGGCCGCCCCCGTGGCGGTGCCGGCCGCCAAACCGGCGCCGGCGCCCGCGGCTGGCGCCCCCGCCGCTCCGGCCGGAAAATGAACCCGCCGCAGGGGCGGGCAGCCGCCCGCCCGTTGCTGGCAAGGGGAGGGATCTGATGAGCACGGCACACAGCACCATCACCGCCGGCGCCCTGGCGCAACAGCTGGGCGGCCGCCTGGAAGGCCCCGCTGAAATCACCCTGACCGGCGTGGCCTCGTTGCGCGAAGCCGCCGAATCCGACGTCTCCTTTCTCGGCAATGACCGTTATGCCGGCCAGGTGGCCGAAAGCCGCGCCGGCCTGGTCCTGTTGCCGGAAAACTTTCCCGGGACGCCGGCCGCCGGCCGGGCCTGGCTGCGCGTCCAGGATCCCTCCGCGGTCTTCATGCAGGTGGTGATGCGCTTCGCGCCGCCGCCGCCCGTCTTTGAGCCCGGCTTCCGCCACCCCGCCGCGGCCATCCATCCGGCCGCCCGCATCGCCGCCACCGCCCACATCGGCGCCAACGCGGTCGTCGAGGCGGGCGCGACGGTGGGCGAACGCACGGTCGTCGGCGCCCTTTGTTATCTCGGCCAGGAGGCGGTCCTCGGCGACGACACGTTCCTGCACCCCAACGTCACCATCCGCGAACGCTGCCGCCTGGGCAACCGGGTCATCATCCACAGCGGCACCACCATCGGCAGCGACGGGTTCGGCTACATCCCCAACCTCACCGGCGGCCTGCACACCAAGATCCCGCAGGTCGGCATCGTCCAGATCGACGACGACGTTGAGGTCGGCGCCAATGTCGCCGTGGACCGCGCCCGTTTCGGCCGCACCTGGATCAAGCGCGGCGCCAAGATCGACAACCTGGTGCAGATCGCCCACAACGTCGAAATCGGCGAACTCTCGTTCGTCATCGCCCAGGTCGGCATTTCCGGCAGTTCCCGGCTCGGCCGCGGCTGCGTACTGTGGGGCCAGGCGGGGCTCGCCGGCCACCTCGAAATCGGCGACGGCGCGCAGGTCCTCGCCCAGGCCGGCGTGGCCAAGGACGTGCCGCCGGGCGCCCGCGTGGTCGGCGCCCCCGCCGTTCCGGAGCGGGAATTCATCCGCGACATCTTCAACGTGCACCGCGTCGACAAGCTGGCCGCCGCCGTCCGGGAGCTCAAGAAGCAACTCGCCGAACTGACGGCCGCGCGCCCGGGATAGGCATGTGCCGATCCACCAGCGCCGAGCCGAGTAAAATCAGTTGCGAGATTTAAACCGAACATTCAACATCCAATGACGAATCATCCATGTTGGATGTTGGACGTTGAATGTTCGATGTTCGTTTTTTTGCCAGGGCGCCGTCCGGCGCAAGATTGACGAAAGGGGACAGACAATGATCCACCGAGCATGGGCCCTGGGAACCCTCTGCGTTCTGCTGGCGGCCGCCGCCGGCCGGGCGGCCGACACGCTGGAGCCGGTGCAGCTCAAGGGCTTGGGGGTGGCCGGCCATCTCTCGGCCCGCGACAACGGCTGGAAGATCGAAACCCTCCTCCCGCTCATGCGGCAAATGGGGGTGACGGTCATCCGCCAGGAAATCTTGTGGGACGGCGTGGAGAACCCCAAGGGCGTCTACACCGTGCCCGCCGTGCACCAGGACTGGTTCGACCAGGCCACCGGCGCCGGCCTGAAGGTCATCCTGCTGCTCTGCTACGGCAACGCGCACTATGAAAACCCGCTGGACCCGGACGCCTTTGCCAACTACGCCGCCTTCCTGGCCCGCCACTTCAAGGGGCGGGTCGCCGCCTACGAGATCTGGAACGAGCCGGTCTATTTCCAGTTCCCCGACCGCTACGGCGGCGACTGGAACGCGCGCAATTACGACGCCTGGCTGAAGCGCTACGCCGAACTGGTGGACAAAGCCGCCGCCGCCCTCAAAAAGGTGGATCCGGCCACCCCGGTGATCGCCGGCACCGGCATGGAAGCCGCCACCCATTACCTGCTGCTGCGCTATGCCGACCGGCTCCGGCAGGTCGACGGCCTGGCCATCCACCCCTACACCTACCGGCTGCCCCCGGAAAGCGTCTCCTTCGGCGGCCCCGCCGTGATGATCCGCGACGGCGTGGCGGTGGCCGATGACGACCACAGCATGACCAGCGAGTTCCGCCGCCTCCGCGAAGCCACCCGCCACCAGCTCGGCCGCGAACTGCCGCTGTGGGCCACCGAATTCGGCTACAGCACCTTCAACCACCATCCCGCCGACAGCATCCGCGACAATTATGCCGGCTTCAGCGAAAGCACCCAGGCGATGTACCTGCTGCGCGCCCTCATCCAGGGCTTTGCCGCCGGCGTCACCCCCTGGTGCATCTACGACTTCACCGATGACGGCACCGACCGCAAGTCGGCGGAGGCCAATTTCGGCCTGGTCAAAAATTTCCGCCTGGGCTATCAGCCCAAGCCGGCGTTTTATGCCATCCGCAACCTGGCCAAGCTGCTGGGCCCGGACTGGGAGGTGCTGGCCAAGGCCCCCGCCACCGTCACCGACACCAGCAAGGAACTGCACTACGTCCAGGAATGGCAGGTGCCCACCTCCGACGGGTTCGTCACCCTCAACGGCATGCAGGTGTACTGGTTCAAGCGGGGGGCGGACTACATCACCTTCATCTGGAAGGCCGGCACGCGCAAGGACGAATACAACGACCCGCTGGCCGTGCTGGCCTGGGACAAGATGCCGGCCATGGCCAACATCGACGCCATCGACCTGATGACCGGCCAGGCCGTTCCCCTCGACATCCGGCGCCAGGACGGGCGGTGCGAGATCGCGGACATCCCGATCCGCCCGGCCCCGCTGGCCATCCGCTGGCGGCCGGCCCCGGCCGCGCCATGAACCGCTGGCGCCGCCTGCTGGCCCGCCTGGGATGCGGACTCCGCACCGCCGGGGCCGCCGCGGACCGGCTGGTTCTGCCGCCGCTCTGTCCGTTGTGCCAGGGCGCCGAAGCACTCGATGACGAGGGGGTGTGCCCCCGCTGCCGCCCCCTGCTCCAAGACCTGCCGGCGCCCCGTTGCCCGCACTGCGGCGGCGTTCTCGACGGCGTGCTGGAGGCCTGTGGCGAATGCCTGGCCGCGGGCGACCTTCGCCCCTGGACGCTGGCCGTCAGCGCCTTCCCCTTCCAAGGCGCGGCCCGCGAACTGGTGCACCGCTTCAAGTATCAGGACCAGCCGTGGCTGGCCCGTTTTCTCGGCGCCCGCCTGGCGGCCAACTGGCGCCGGCACGGCGGCGGCATCCTGCCGGATGCCGTCGTGCCGGTGCCGCTGCATCCCTGGCGCGAATTCCGCCGCGGCTACAACCAAGCGGAGTTGCTCGCCCGCGAACTGGCACGGGCGCTGGACCGGCCGCTGGCCCCCTGCCTGCGCCGGCGCCGCTGGACCCGCCAGCAGGCGCGCCTCAGCGGCGGGGACCGCCGGAAAAACCTGCGCGACGCCTTCCGCGTCACCCGCCTGCCGGGCCCCCGGCCGGCGCTGCTGCTGGTGGACGATGTGTTCACCACCGGCGCCACCCTGGAAGCCGCCGCCCACGCCCTGCTGGCGGCCGGCGCCGGGACGGTCATGGTCGCCACCGTCGCCCGCGACTGAATCCCCCGCCGCCCGCATAGGGACGCGCCCGCATTCCGCGCCCGCATAGGGTGAATTGTACTCCGCACCCCGCCGCGGTACGGTACAAACAGCGGGCCGGACACAGGCCGGGGTCAAGGGTACCACCCGAGTTTTGCAATTGAACACCTATGAGGTGTTTTCAAAAGTCATGCTTAGCCTAAACCATTCACCCTTGTAGCTCAGGGCTTGCAGCCCGACAGAACGTCGCCGCCGCGCTACAAGCGCTCAACTACAGCGGGCAATACTCATACGGATGGACTTTTGAAAGCGGCTCCTATATCATGTGGGAAGGAATTGATGATGCCAGAAACCTCGACAACTGACAGACGGGTAAGGGTACCGCTCGCCGTAACGGTTGTTCTGATCGGGATGTTGGCAAACCTGCTGGTTGATATGATTGCCGAGAGGGAGTTCTCGCAGTGGACGGGGTACCGGAAATGGGAGCCGTATGGTATCTTCGCCATTTACTACCCCACCCTCATGAACGTCATCAGGTGGCTTGTCCCGTTGCTCGGCCTGGGAACAGTGGTGATGGCCTGTCGCCGGGAACTTCGGGGACAACTCTTCGTGTGGAGCCTGTGCCTGTTTGCGGCAGTCGCGACAGTATGCGTCGCCATCGGTATCTTCATGGTATATGGACTGTACTCCGTGACCCACCATGCCCTCGGAGGATAGGCGCAGGAAATCACACGTCATCCGTCCCCAGTACATCAGCGACAGAATCCCCCACCACCCCGCCGCCCGCATCGGGACGGGTGAATTGTGGGGGTGTGGGGTGCACCACCAGTCCCAAGCGTTCCAGGTGTCCCATTTCTCCAATCCGGCGGCGCACATTTGGGCCATGGGACCGAGGCGCGCTTGGGGACGGGTGCAGGGGCACTTGCATCGCATTTGTATTTCCCTGGCGAACGACCGGCTTGTGCCTCCGAGCGCCCGCCGCGGGCGCGAGGTAACGCACGAAGCCGTTGTTCGCAATCCACTTGTCGTCTTTCTAGCCTTCTCGGCTGCAGTTATCTCTTTCCCGGGGCGCACGCCGATCCACCTTCATGTCATGGGGTCCGGCTGTAGTACGCCACATCGGCCACTCTCCCGCCGAAGTCTGCCTCCGGCAGCAGGGCCACAAAGGTAAAGCCCACTCCCTCTATCAGCCTTTTCGAACGGTCATTGTCATTGTCGATGGTGGCAAAGAGACGTTTGAGCCTTAGCGTGCCAACTTTAGTGTGTGCTGTTGTGTCATGCTCTATGGCAGAACGTTGCCCTTCTCGGACGGCGCATCAGCGACGTACCGAGCAAGGGCGTGTTCGGCCTCATCTGATTTCCAGTTTGAGCGATCCTCGGCTCTTTCCCTCAAGGGTGATCCTGTTGATGGTGAAGACCTCAATCCACTTGTCCAATGTCAGCGTCTTGCAAGGACCGTAGCTCTTCTGCTCCCGTGTCATGGCGTCGAGAAGCATTGGCCACTTGGCCGTCAATAGATGGTTCTCAGTTCCTGCCTTGATCTGAACCTCCATACGCTCGTTCATCGGTACAATTACCAGCCACAAACCCGTCTCGGTCGTCCGGACGGTCGTTGCGTCCACCTGTTTCCCGTTCATGGTGAGGCGCATCTCGGTGATCGGCTTGTCCGTCTGAAAGTTGAGCACGGTAACTGAGTTGATCTGCTGAACAACGCTATCGCGGTTTGGTTGTTCTCCGATGCGGCGCTCATCTGCGAAAAGCAATCCAAGTGGTGCCGCGAGCAGGGCCAGTAGAAGCATCCATTTCATCTTTCTTATCCTCCGTGCCGAACGTCGAGCGCCACGAACGCGCGTTAGCGCGTTCCGTGTGCGCTCTGGTTGGAAGTTTGTGTTCGTTCTTATCCTTCTGGCATCACCGCTGTGATGTCGTTCGTGTTGAAGTCCAAGTCTTCTTCGCGTTCGATTTGTTTGTTACCGATTTTCACAATCACTCCGCTTCCAGCTACGAATACGTCGTAGATGCGTTGGCCGTTGGCCAGATCGATCTTAATTCTGTTCACCCCCATCGAGTATTCTGGGAAAGCAGCGACTTTGTCATGGAACCTTTTGGGGAGCGTTGGGGGTTCTTCTTTCATTGATAATCTTCACTTCCAACGTTCGCCTTCACTTTCGGCGAGGAACGAGCCGTAAAGTGGGAGGCGTTGTTGGCAGTTCCTTTTTGTCTAATCGTATATGACCACATTCATTGGGTCCAGGCAGACACTCATCTTTTCCTCTAGGTCTGGATCGCTACCTTTTGCCTTTTCGGATTTGACCAGCACCACAAGTCTTTTGCCTACTTGATCAACACGCACTGAGACAGCGTCATGAAGAAGAACATGCATAAACGGTTCGTTCGCCCCTGAGGTCGACAAATCCAGGATGACTTTAGGACGGTGTGTGGAGAAGGATAGGCGAAGAACAATTCTTTCGCGGATCACCTCAAACTGAGATGAGCCAAAGAATTCCTTTTCACCCGCATCCTGCTTTTCGGGCGGGACGCCGAAGAATGCCATTAATTCTGTTTCTTCGAATATCATTTACTCAAGTGTTGCAGTTGAAATCTCGCACAAAACTTGCGGTTAAATGATAAAAAGTAAGCCTCTACCTGTTATATTGCATGGTGTTACGGCCAAATGCAAAAAACAGGATAAAGGCTTATGGG
>JBAZJM010000032.1:0-24027 GCA_041651315.1 Lentisphaeria bacterium
CTCGCGACGGATGCAGTTACGGTCGGGTACAAACCTGAAAGGTTCCGTTTGAGAAGGACTTGCACCTCCTTACATGAGTGCGCCCACTGGCGCACTAGGCAGGGGCTTCAGCCCCTGTTCCGAAAAATGAAACGATGGCGTGCCGTAGGTACGCCGCGTTTCGCCGCGTACCTGACGGCACGCGCAATGGGTGGCGGGCAAAACAGGGGCTGAAGCCCCTGCCTATTCCCGCCCCGTCCCGCTGGGACGGGAAAGCCGTCCCCCCTTGAGTTCTGCCAAACTCCAGACCTGGGGCGCTGCCCCAGGCTATTATAAAATCGGGCCGTTGGCCCTGCCTGAACACCGGTCAATGCACCCTTAAAAAACCTTAACCTGATGGCTATGGGCGTGTCGCCCGTGGATGGGGGCTGCCGTGGCAGACGAGGACGAAGAATGCCCTATTGCCTTTGAAGCAAAATTGGCATGAAAACAGATCACTGCCCCCCCGGTCACCGGCCGGCGGCCGGTCGCGTTTCACCGAGCTGGATCAGGCGCTTGAGAAAGTCGGTGGCGGAGGGCACGGGGGCGAGCCAGGGATTGGCGTTGACCTGGGTGCGGCCGAGGCCAGCGGCGGCCAGGGCGTCGGCGGCCAGGACCGGGGCGAAAGCGGCCTGCTGGGGGCCCAAGCGGTCGCACCAGCTTTGGAAGGCCGCACCATCGCCGCGGCTGAGCGCGGCGCGGGCCCGCAGCAGGCTGCCGCTGGGCCCCAACGGTTCAGCGGCGGCCAGGCGCGGCTGGAGGCCGGCCCGGAGGGCGGGGTCCAACGCCGCCCAGTCGCGGGCCAGGACCATCTCCAAAAAGCGCCGGGCATCGGGATCGGCCCAGACCAGCGGTTCGGCGGCCAGGTCGGCCGGAGCCGGCCGGCCGCGCAGGAGACAGTTCAAGGCCTCGCTCTGAAGGCCTTGCAGGCCGGCGGCGGCCGCGGCCTGGGTCAGGGCGGTGCGGGTGGCGGCGGGCAGGCGCTGGCCGGGCAGCCAGTCCCGTTCCGCGGCCAGGGTGACGGCGGCCAGGCGCTGGCGGGCCTCACGCCGGAGCAGCTGGTCGAGGGCGGCCTGGCGGGCGGCATACCAAGCGCGGAAGGTGGGGGAGCTGTCCAGTTGCGCCTTGCGCCGGGTCACTTCCGCAAACGCGGCGGCATAGGCTTCGGCATTCGGTTCGGCCACCTTGGCGGCCGCCTGGCAGGCGGCCATGGCGGCCAGGCCGTCCAGCAACTTTTCCGCGCGCACCAGTTCGGGCAGCGGTGACAGCCGTTTTTGGGCGAGCGCCACCAGCTGGCGGGCGCCGTCCAAGTCGCCGCGCTGCAGCCGCACGTTCAGCTGGCCGAACACCTGGCGCAACTCCTCCTGGCGCAGGGCCATGGCCGGAAACGGCTGGCCGGGCAGGGTGTCCTGAAGCCGGCGCAGCTGCCGCAGGGTCTGGGGCGGCGGATCGTTGGCCAAGCTGGTGAACGCCTCGCGGACGATCTGGTGCGCCATCGGGTCGTAGGTGGCCGGCGGCGGTTTCTCGCAGCCGGCCAGGCCGGCGGCCAACAGCAACAGGGCGGGCAGGATGGCGGCGGTTGAACGCACAGGGCGGGGTCTCACTGAAGGCGGCGCGGGTGGCGGGCGAAATTTCCCCATACCATAATTCCTGAATCGCGGCCGGGAGACTGGGGCGGTCGCCAGATTGGTCGGGCCCGTTGTCGCGATGGGGCAACGCGCGACAGACAAAAAAAATCCCAGCCGGCAGGGCTGGGATCGCCCCCCCGTGAAGTCCGGAGGGTGGGGGAAGAGATGGTCGGGACGGAGAGATTCGAACTCTCGACCTTTTGACCCCCAGTCAAACGCGCTAACCAGGCTGCGCTACGTCCCGACGCGGCGAACGGCATAGTTTAGCTCCGGAAGCCGCCGATGCAACCGGTCACCAGTCCTTTTCCGGTTCCGGCAGGCGGCCGCGGCGCTGTTCCTTGATGGCCTCACGCAATTCCTTTTCCTGCTCCATCATGCCCTGCATCAGGGCGGCGGCCTGGTTGGGATCGATGGCCTGGTCCGTCTTGCCGCCGGCCTGGGCCGCCTGGGCCGGGTCGGTTTTTTTTCCGTCCGTGCTGCTGTTGCCCAGGCGGAACGACGCGTCGCCCGCGGGTTTCGCCGCATCCTGGCCGGCGGATTGCTTTGGCGGCTCCGACGTCCCCTGCTGATCCTGGCGCTCCGGCGGCTGGCCGGCGTTCGGCGGCGGTTGCGGGCCCTGTTTTCCCTGCTGGTTCTGCTGGTCCTGCTGCTTTTGCTGTTTCTGCGGGTCCTGCTGTTCCGGCGGCTGGCCGGAGGGCGGGGGCGGCTCGCCGCCGAGCAGTTTCACGGCCTGGCGCAGATGCTGCTCGGCTTCCCGGCCGCTGTCCTGGCGGCCGGCGCTGGTCCGCGGTCCCTGGTCCTGGCGCTGCTGGGCTTCAGCGGCCTGGCGGACCTCCTCGGCAGCTTGGCGGAACTGTTGGGCGGCCTCGGGCTTGAGGCTGTTGGCCGACTGCCGGACCAAATCATCCACCGCCTGCTGGCTGGCCCGAGTCTGGCGGCTGGCTGCCGCCTGGGCTTCGGCGGCCTTGCCGGGATCCGCCGCGGGGGGCGGCTGGTTGGCCGCCACCTGGGCCGCGGCGGCCTTGGCGGTTTCCTGGCGCGCATGGTCGAGTTGTTTCTGGAACTGTTTCATGAATTCGGCGAGTTGCCGGGCCACGCCGAGATCGTGTTCCAGCCGTTCGAGATTGGCGCCGGCCAGTTCATTGCCGGGCAGCAGCCGCAGCGCCTCGCGGTACCACTGGCGGGCGGCTTCCAGGGTGGTGACGGCCGCCTGCGGGTCGCGGGCCAGTTGTTCCCGGGCCTCGCTGTGGCGGAGCACGCCGAGGTTTTGCTGGGCAAACCCGCGCACCAGCGACTGGCCGGCCGCCGCCGCCAGCGCCGCCTCGTATTCTTTGCGGGCCCGGACGGCGTCACCGGCGGCCTGGCAACGGCAGCCGAGATTATAATGGAGCCGGGCCTTCTGGGGTTCCGGTGCCTTGGCGAGCTCCCCTTCAAGGGCGGTGATGGCCTGGCGGTTTTCCGCCTCCTGCCGCTGCCGGGAGGCCGCGGCGGCGGCGGGATCCGCACCCGCGGTGCCGGCGGCTTTCGCGGGCGCCGGCGGAGCCAGGGCGGGCGCGGCGGTTTGCGCCTGGGCGCCGCCGGCGGCCAGCAAGCCGGCCGCCGTGCAGCAACCCGCCAGGAGGCTGGCGGCGGCGCGCCGGCCGCCGTTCCCGCGGGGGGACGGCACGACGGGCGGCACGGTTTCCCGGCGTTCGCCCAGGGCCAGCCGGGCCAACAGGCAGAGCAGCCCCAGCATGAGCGGCCACTGGAAGCGTTCGATGGGAGCCCGGCGGGTGCTGGCGGCGTGCTCGGCCGGCACCAGGCTCTTCACCCGCGCCTCCACCGCCGCCACATTGGCGTCCAGGGCGGTGGAGCGGACATAGATGCCACCGGTGGCCTCGGCCAGGGCGCGCAGACCGGCCTCGTTGAGCTTGGTGGCCACCATCTTGCCGGCCGCATCGCGCACAAAGGCGCCGTCGCCGAGCTGGATCATGCTGGCATTGACCGGATCGCCGACCCCGACGACAAACAGCGGCACCCCCGACTCCTTGAACCGGGCCGTTTCAGCCGCGGCCTGCCCCTCCAGCTCCTCGCCGTCGGACAGCAGGATCACGGCGCGGTGGCCGCCCTCGGCGCCGCTGAAGGCGCGGCGGGCGGTGTCGAGAGCCTTGGCCAAATTGGTGCCGCCGACGGCGGCGCTGCGGGTATCCAGGGTGTCCAGGAATTGGAACAGGGTGTTGAGGTCCTGGGTCAGCGGGCACTCGAGCATGGCATCACCAGCGAAGGCAATCAGGCCGAAGCGGTCGCCGGGCGAGCGCCGGGCCACCTCGCGGACAAACCACTTGGCATGCTCGAGGCGAGAGGGCGGCACATCCCGCGCCAGCATGCTGCGCGAGACATCCACGGCGAACAGCAGGTCGCGCGAATGCCGCGGCGCGGTGACCAGCCGCGTGCCCCACCAGGGCCGGGCCAGGGCCAGCAGCAGAAAGCACAGGCCGGTGAAGAACAGCACCTGCCGGAGGCGGCGCCGGCCGGGATCCAGGCTGGCCACCAAACGGCCGGCCAATGGCGGCCGGGCCAGCGCGGCCAGCACCCGCCGCCGTCCCCGGGCGGCCAGCACGGCCGCGACGGCGGCCGCGGCCAGCACGGCCAGTCCCACCAACAGGGACACGGTGTCAAGGTGCTGAAAATGCATTAGCGGGGCGCATCCCCAACCAGTTCAATGTCATAGGCCACCGGCCGGCCGGTGACGGCCAGGCGGCGTTCTTCTCCGGGCTGGGGCAGGCTCGGGGAGACCAGGGAGAAGCCGTTGCGGGACAGGGCGTCCACCAGCGCCTGAACCTCGCGGTCGGCCAGCCGGATGCGGAACAGGTCGCGGCTGACGCCGGGGATGCGTTCCAGGCGGGCCCCGGCCGGCAGTGCGGCCTCCAGGCGGGCGACCGCCTCGGCCGGCTTCTCCACCACCCACACATGGTGAATGCGGCGGGGGAGCCGGGACACGCCGGCGTCGCCCAAGGCCGCCGCCGGCAGGCTGCTGCCGCCCAGGTTGACCAGCCGCAACGGCTGCGGCGGCAATGCCTCCGCCAGCGGCGCCGGGCCGGCGGCCGCCAGCCGCGGCTCTTCCGCGGCATACGGTTCGGCGGCGGGCGGGCTTTCCAGCAACGCCTCCGGCCGGCCAAACGCCACCCCTGGGGCGGCGGCCGGCGCCGGCACGACGGGGCGGGCGGCATCCCAGGCCAGCCAGCCGATGAAACCAAAGACGGCCACCGCGGCGGCCGACCGCAGCAGGCGCGGCAGCAGGATGAGCCGTGGCCGATCCGGATGCAGGCGGCCCTGGAAGCGGCCGTCCCGCAGCGGCGGCGCCGCCGGATGGCAGGCGCGCTTGATCCGCTCGGCCAGCCCGGGCGGGGGCTGAACGGCCGCGGCCACCGCCACATCCAGGCGGCGGTAAATGTCCAGCACGGCGCCGCAGGTCGGGCAGGCCGCCGCATGGGTCTTCCCGGCCCCGGCCTCCGGCTGGCGGTCATGGGCCGCACTCAAGTCGTGGGCGGCGGGACACCCCTCAAAGGATCGCGTTTCGTCCGTCATAGATTCAGTCTCCTGCGCAACTCTTCCCGGGCCCGGGCGATCCGGGACTTGACCGTTCCCAGCTTGCATCCCAGCAGGCTGGCGATCTGGTGGTAGTCCATGTCCTCCAGGTTGCGGAGGACCAGCGCTTCGCGGAAGGTGTCGGGAAGGGCTTCCAGTTCACCGGCCACGTTCTGCTCCAGCTCCTTGAAGGCGGCATGACGGTCGGGCGACGGCTCGGCCGCCGGCACCGCCAGGGGGCCGCGGCTGTCGCCGTCCTCCCCTTCGACCGGGGCGTCCAGACTGACCATTTCGCGCAACCCCCGCACCTTGTTCCAGCGGTACTTGTTGCGGGCCAGGTTGAGGGCGATACGGTACATCCAGGTGCTGAATTCCGCATCGCCGCGGAAGCGCGCCAAGGCGCGATGGATGCGGATGAACACATCCTGCGCCACCTCCTCGGCATCTTCCTTGTTGCCCAATACGCCATATGCGATCTGATACGCCTTGCCGGCATACTTTTCCACCAGCACGTCGAAGGCGGCAGGGTCGCCCTGCTTCCAACGGGCAATCAGCCCGGAATCGTCGGCCGGTTGGTTTTCATTGGCGTTTGACATGGAGTTTCCCCGGAAGTTCCCGGCTGCCAATATAAACCCGTCCACGTTGAACCGGCGTCCACACCGGTTTACATTACTGAAGGCTTTTGGGCGGTCCTGTGGTAACGCAGTGCCCGTCAACGGCCGGACACTGGGCAATGAAATACGCGATTCTGGGTGACATTCACGCCAACATCGAGGCACTGCAGGCGGTCCTGCACAAGTGCCGCGAGCTTGGCGTGGACAAATATCTGTGCATCGGCGACCTGGTGGGCTACAATGCCAGCCCCCGGGAATGCGTCGAGCTGGTCCGCAGCATGAACATGGAAGTGGTGCTCAAGGGCAACCACGACGAACAGGCCACCGCCGGCACCCGGCTGGCCGGCTTCAATCCCCAGGCGGCCATGGCCATCGAATGGACCCGCCAGCAGCTCACCGACGACCAGTGCGGCTGGCTCAGCGCCCTGCCGATGCTGAAAAACCTCGGCGCCAAGATGACCGTCGTCCACGCCACCCTGGACATGCCCGAGAAATGGGGGTACATCTTTGACCCCCTGACCGCCGCGGCCTCCCTGCACTACCAGTTCACCCAGCTCTGCTTTTTCGGCCATACCCACGTGCCGCTGGCCTTTGACAAGTTCGGCGACGTCAAGGGCGGCCCGTTCGAGGAAGTCCGCATCCAGGCCGGCCACAAGTACATGATCAACTGTGGCAGCGTCGGCCAGCCCCGCGACGGCGACCCGCGCGCCAGCTTCATCACCTACGCTCCCGATGAAAACCTGGTGCGCCTGTACCGGGTCGAATACGACATCGCCTCCACCCAGCAACGGATCCGCCAGGCGGGCCTGCCCGAACGGCTGTGGCAGCGGCTGGCCCTTGGCCGCTGATGATCGCCGCGCCCCCGTCCAGCATCCTGATCGTCAAGCCGAGCAGCCTCGGTGACGTGGTGCACACCCTGCCCGCCGCGGCCTGGCTGCGGCAGCGCTTTCCCGGCGTGCGCCTGGGCTGGCTGGTCAACGCCGAACTGGCCCCTTTGGTCGAACTCTGCCCGTTGGTGACGGACGTCCACCGCTTCGAACGCCGCCGCTGGGGCAACCCCTGCCGCTGGGGCGAATTTTGGGCCTTCCTGCGCGGCCTGCGCGCCACCGGTTACGCGTGCGCCGTCGACTTCCAAGGCCTGTTGCGCAGCGGCTTCATGACCTGGCGCAGCGGCGCCCCCCGGCGCATCGGCTTTGCCGCCGCCCGCGAGGGCGCGGCCTGGTTTTACAGTGAGCGGCTGACCCCGCCGCCGCCGGCCGTCCACGCCGTGGACAAAAACCTCGCCCTGGTCCAGCTGGCCTTTGGTGCGCTGCCGGCGGACCGTCCCCCGCCCCCGGCCGGGCCGTTGCTGGCACCCCGGCCCGAACAGCTGGCCGCCGCCGCCGCCCTGTGGGCCGGGGCCGGCTGGCCGATGGCGGACTCCGCCACCGGCACCGCGCCCCCCGTGCTGGCGGTGGCGCCCGGCGCCCGCTGGCCGGCCAAGTGCTGGCCGCCGGCGTTTTTCGCGGCGGTTCTGGACGCCGTTGCCCAGGCGCGCCCCGACCTCCGCATCTGGCTGTTGGGCACCCGGGATGAGCAGGCCGCCGCGGCCGCCGTCACCGCCGCCTGCCGCACCGCCCGGCCGCTGGACTGCACGGGACGCACCGGGCTGGGCGAGTTGCTGGCGCTCCTCGGGCGCTCCGCCGTGCTGCTCACCAACGACAGCGGCCCGATGCATCTGGCCGCCGCCGCCGGCGTGCCAACGGTCGCCCTGTTCGGCCCGACCGACCCGGACCTGACCGGACCCTACGGGGCCGGCCACACCGTGCTCCGCGGCCGTTGCCCGCAGGCCCCGTGTTTTCAGCGGCGCTGTCCGCACGGCGTTGCCAGTTGCCATCGCGGCATCGAGCCCGCGAGCGCCGCCGCCGCCATCCTGGCACGGCTCCCGGCGGCCTGAGCAGAGCGGGGCCGGCGGCATGCTGGAGTGGACCCGGTGGACCTTGTGGACCCGGTGGATTCACCAACAAGACCCCGTTTTTTACGGCAGACGCCTTTGCTCCTGGTGCCGCACCGCCCGTGTTTTCTTCCGGCCCCGTGTCGCCCCGGTGCCAGCTGACACTCGCCGACAGCGGTTGACACCCCTTGGCAGGAAGTATAAATTACCCCATGGTAGGTTTGGTTGAATGTGACCCGCAAAAAAAATCCGCTGACGGGGGATTTATGATGAAAAATTTGGGCCTTGGTTTTATCAAGCCGCATGCGGCACAATCGGAGCCGCTGTGGAACTGGATTCGGACCGCCCTCGAGCAACGGGGCATCCGCGTCTTTGCCGAGACCATCGTGACCGGTCCGGAAATCCGTGAAAAGGGGTTGATCGACCGTCATTACACGGTCATTGCCCGGATCGGCGGCGGCGCGCATCCCGAGACGCTGGAACTGAACGAGGCGACACGGGCGGCGTTCCAGAATGCCTTCGGCGTGTCCTGGCGCCAGGCGGGCGAGCAGCGGCGTCTCTTCAGCGGCATGGCGGCGCTGTCACAGCTGAACGTCACCCCCGCCGCCCTGATGGCGCTTTGGGCGGGTGCCAAGCCGGCCAAAATTGGCGCGGGTTTTTACGCCGCCAGCATCCAGGGCATCTACGTTCTGAACGGCTTTTATCCCTCCATCCGGGAAATTTACACCACGGATGACGCCCGAATCCGCTGTTTCCTGCTGGAGTTCGATGGTGATGTGCTGCCATGGAAGCGCTTCCGGGCGGAGGTGATTGGCGCCACCGACCCGGCCAAGGCGGCCGCCACCGCCATCCGCGGCATCCTCTTCCGGCGCAGCGGCGAATTCGGGCTGACCATGAACGCGCGCGACAACGTGATCCACGCCAGCGCGTCGCCCTTTGAAGCCATGACGGAACGCGCCATCTGGATGCCCGGCTTCGCGCTGGCCGCCGATCCGCTCTGGCAGGCCTTGGACGGCTCGGGGATCGGACAGCCCGCCCTAACCGCCCTTGCCAGCCAAAATCCCGTGGTCACCCTGGACGGCCAAACCGCCTCCGCCATAGACCACTTGGAGGATACCGACACCCCCCGCACCGCAACCCTGCTCCGCCGCCTGGTCCGGGAAGTCCGCGGCGGCTGAACGCCGCCGTTGGCCGGGGCTGCGTGAACGGGCTTGTATTTTCAAAACCGGCAGGTTAAGCTACCTGCAATGTGCAGATGCTTCGGGGATCTAAAGGGTGGGACCTTAACGCCTTGCATCTGGATGGAGGGGGCCGTTCCGCCCCGTTCAAGGCCAACCCGGGTGGAGACATTCAACCTGACCAAACCGTAACAGATGGGGGATCTGCCATGGAAACCGCATGCAGGGTCGGACAGGGGGCGGAGGGGAAAAGAGCGCAAGACACGGCCCGGATTTCACTGCTCGGCACGGGTCTGCTGAGCCGGCTGGCAACGACGTTTGCCCTGGCCGGGGGACTGTTGGCGACGCCGCGGGCCGAAGCCGACTATCAGGGAGCCCTGTATTGGGATGCCGAGTCAACGACCGGCCTTCAGGCGGGCGACGGCCGGTGGACCGTGGTTGCCGACGCCCTGGCACGCCATTGGTGTGATCGTGTGGAAGGCAATGATTTCTTTACCTATTCCCGGCTCAGCTGGGGCAACAACATCACCGCCATCCCGACTGAGAATAACCTGAACTACAACGGCTCCGATGCCATCTTCCACACCAGCGGCGCGTCGAACGTGGAAGTAAGCGACAATGAAGGCACCGTCAAGGTTCATGACATTACGTTTGAGGGCAGCGGGTACACGATTACCGGCGACCCCCTGACGCTGACGGGCGGTACGATCACCGCCAACCAGGACGCCACCATTGAGGCCGTCCTGGCCGGTGACGGCATCCCCCTGACCAAGCTGGGGAGCGCCACGCTGACGCTTTCCGCCGCCAACAGCTATTCCGGGAACACCATCATCCACCAAGGCACGCTGAAACTGGCGGGGGCGGGGGCGTTCGATTCATCGCCGGTCATCATCGTCGGCGATGCCGGTTCCAGTTCGGCGATTCTGGATGTGACGGCCAAGTCCGCGTTTGCCGTCCTCTCCGGCCAAACCCTCCGGGGCATCGGCACGGTCAATCTCGGCGCCGGCAAAACCCTCACCGTGAATGCCGACGGCCTCTGGGCGCCGGGCAATTCCATCGGCACCAACAGCGTGACCGGCAACCTGGCCCTGAGCGGGACGTCCGACTTCGAGTTGGGCACCCCCGGTTCCAGCCATGCCGCACCGGGCCTCAGCGACCGCACCGCCGTCACCGGCGACCTGACCCTTGGCGGCACCCTCAACCTGATTGACAATGCCGACGCCAACGGCGAGGGGTCAGCCGGCCCCGGATCCTACCAGATCTTCACGTATACGGGCAGCCTGTCCGGCAGCTTCGCCGCCATCACTCCCGTCGCGTCCCTGCACCACGCCGTGGTCGACGGCGGTGCCGGCACCGGCAGCGGCCAGGGCGTCTTCCTCGACCTGTACCGCCTGGCCGCGGCCGGGGCGCACACGCCCGAACCGGTGGTGTTGGGCAACTTCCACGTGAGCGCCACCGCCACCCACGCCTTGAGCCTCACCAACACCGCCGCCAATGACGGCTTTTCCGAGAAACTCGATGCTAGCTTCAGCGGCGTCACGGGAGCCGCGAGCGCCAGCGGTTCGGTCAGCCTGTTGGCGCCCCAGGCGACCGACACCACCAGCCTGGTCGTCGGCATCGACACCAGCAGCACCGGCCACCAGAGTGGCACGGCGACCCTCACCCTGAATTCCGACGGCAACGGCACCAGCGGCTATGGAACAACCCTGCTGGAAACCCAGACCGTGAACATCAGCGGCGACGTTTACCGCCTGGCCGCGGCCGGGGCGCACACGCCCGAGCCGGTGAACTTGGGGATCATCCACGTTGGCGACAGTTTTGCCCAGCAGGCATTGAGCATCCAGAACACGGCGGCCGACGACGGGTACTCGGAGACGCTTGACGCCGGCTTCAGCGGCACGACTGGCGACGCCCAGGCCGGCGGTTCATTCAGCCTGCTGGCGCCGCAGGCCACGGACGCTGCCAGCCTGTGGGTCAGCCTGGGCGGCACCGGTTCAGCCGGCCCGAAGAGCGGCACGGCGACGATCAAGCTGGATTCCGACGGCAACGGCACCAGCGGCCTGGGCATCACGGGGCTGGCCGACCAGACGGTGAACGTGGCCGGCACGGTCTACCGCCTGGCGGCGGCCACGCACTCGCCGGAACCGGTGGTGGTGCCCAACCTTCACGTGGGCGACACCTTCGCGCAGACCCTCACCATCACCAACGCCGCAGCCGACGACGGGTACTCGGAGAAACTCAACGCGAGTTTTGGCGGCACGACCGGCAACGTAACCACCAACGGCGGGTCGTTCACCCTGCTGGGGCCGGGCTCAGCCGAGAGCAGCAGCCTGGTTGTCGGCATCGACACCAGCACCGTCGGGCCGAAGTCGGGCACCGCCACCCTTTCCCTGAGTTCCGACGGCAGCGGCACCAGCGGCCTCGGGACGACGGCCCTGGCCTCCCAGACGGTGAACTTCGACTTTTCCGGCGGCGGTGCGGTCTACCGCCTGGCCGCCGCCAGCGCGCACACCCCCGAACCGGTTGACTTGGGTTCCGTGATTGCCGGCGGCTCGTTCAGCCAGCAAAAAATAAGCCTCCAAAACACCGCCGCCAGCGACGGGTATTCGGAAAAACTTGACGCCGGTTTCAGCGGCACGGCCGGCGCCGCCCAGGCCGGCGGTTCAATCAGCCTGCTGGCGCCGCAGACCACAGACAGCACCAGCCTGTGGGTCAGCCTGGACGCCAGCGGAGCGGCCGGGACACGAAGCGGCAGCGCAACGATCAAGCTGGATTCCGACGGCAGCGGCACCAGCGGCCTGGGCGTCACGGGGCTGGCCGGCCAAACCGTCACCCTTTCGGGCACGGTGCTGGATCACGCCGCCCCGTCGTTTACCGGCACGGCGAACCAGGTTGCGCTGACCGTGGATTGTGGCACCCTTCCCGTCGGCGGGCCGGTGGGAAGCGAGATGGCCTTTGCCATTTGGAACCGGGTGCAGACCACGGGATTCACCGCGAAGCTGAACCTGGTCTCAATCACGCCGCTCAGCGGCGACACCGGCAAGTTCTGGACGGACGTGGCGCCGTTCAGCAATTTGGCGGCCGGCAGTTCGAATGCGTTCCAGGCGCGCCTTAACGACACCTCGGCTCCGGGGGCGTTTTCGGCCACCTACACGCTGGCGCTCGCGGATGAGGATTTGAGCGGCGCCACCACGCACACCCTCACCCTGACCCTCACCGGCACGGCCTACAGCCATGCGGCGGCCGGCGCACACAGCCCCGAGCCGGTCGATTTGGGTCCGGTGATTGTCGGCGGCTCCTTCACCCAGCAGACGCTGAGCATCCAGAACACGGCGACCAACGACGGGCTCTCGGAAAAACTCAATGCCAGTTTCAGCGGCACGACCGGCGCCGCCCAGGCGGGCGGTTCGATCAGCCTGCTGACGCCGCAGGCCACGGACAGCACCAGTCTGTGGGTCAATCTGGACGCCACCGGCACGGCCGGGGCGAGAAGCGGCACCGCGACGATCCAGCTGGAATCAGTCGGCCAGGGCACCACGCCCCTCCCCTCCCAGACCGTCAATGTCACCGGTGCGTTGCTGGATCATGCGGACCCGTCGTTTGCGGATGCGGCAGACCAGGCTTCGCTGACGTTGGATTGTGGTGAGATCACCCGCGGCGGACCGGTGGGAAGCACGGTGGCCTTTGCCATCTGGAACCGGGTGCAGACCGCGGGGTTCACCGCGAAGCTGAACCTGGTCTCAATCACGCCGCTCAGCGGCGACACCGGCAAGTTCTGGACGGACGTGGCGCCGTTCAGCAATTTGGCGGCCGGCAGTTCGAATGCGTTCCAGGCGCGCCTCAATGACAGCTCGGCCCTGGGAGCCTTCACCGCCACCTACCAACTCACGCTTGCGGACGAAGATTTGGCCGGAGCGACATCACACACCCTCACCCTGACCCTCACGGGCACGGTGGTCAAACACCAGGGCACAATCGCCGTCTCCACCGCCTTTACCGGCACCGTGACGGTGGCCGCCCACTGGGTCAACGACCACACGGGGGATTCGGATGACGCCAACTGCAATGACTGGGTTTCGCGTCCGGTCACCTACACCGCCTATCTGGTACTGTGCTACGGCGACATTCTCTGCCCGGTCTGCCCCTTTGACATTGTCGAAGCGTGGCTGTGGTTGGTGGACAAGAAGAGCCGGCAGGTGTTTGTGGCCAGCCTCGACGACGGCGGGATTGTCTATGCGGAGGGATATTGCTTTGGCAACGGCTCCGTGGGTGTCTCCATGACCACGTTCCTGCCCTACCTGAACAATGGCCAGCAGGCCGGGAGTGCCTACATCACGTCAACGCCAGTGGTGCTTGCCCTGGCCGGCAGCCGCGAAAAAGCCAGCACCGGCAAAGTGCCGAACATCCTGACGCTGACCGGCGGTGCCACGTTGTTCATGGTCAGTTCCGCGGACAAGGCTCAGTCCTTGACTGAATTGGAGTGCGACAACGGCAGTGAACTGGCATACCTCACCGCGACGTTCAAGAAATCCAACACCAAGGTCAAGCCGGATCCCTATTGCCCCGAATGCAGCACGGCCTGTGGCGCGCTCCGAGACGTCCAGAACGCCGCCGTGGCCAAAGCCGCCAAGAACTATTTCTGGTGGAACATCCTGGGTGAAGACGTGGTGGAACCGGCGGCAAAATAGGAGTCCGCGGTAGAAATGGCCGGAGCCCCCCATCCCGCCGGCCATTTCTCCGGTCGGGCATCCTTGGGGCCGGCCCTGGGGAAGAGGATTTCCTACGCGTCCCGCTTCTTGCGGTCAGGTTCGCCAGCGGCCGGCGCCTTTTCCTTGACCAGGAAGCGGATCAGGGCGTCCAGGGCGGGGGTCATGGCCTGGAGGCAATGGGCATAGCGTTCGATGCTGCCGCCGATGGGGTCGGAAACATCGGCGGTGAAGCCGGCAAAGCTGAGCAGGGTGTGGGTCTTGGAAGCCGCTTCGGGGAACTGTTCCAGAATGTCGTGGGCATGCTGCTTGGTCATGGTGACAATGCAGTCGGCCGCCGCCACCGCCTCGGCGTCCAGCAGGCGGGCGCGGTGGTCGCCGGCGGCGATGCCGGCCTGGGCCAGGGCCTGACGGGCCGGCGACGGCATGGTGTCGCCCGGCATGGCCATCAGCCCCGCCGAACACACCGTGATGCGGCGCAACTGGCGGCGGGCCAGGAGGTGGCGCAGGACGGCGGCGGCCATGGCGCTGCGGCAGGTGTTCCCCGTACAAACCAACAAAACCGTCTTCATGACATCCTCGAGCGGAAATAGGCGATGGTCTGATCCAGGCCGGCGGCAAAGTCGGAGCCGGGCTGGAAGCCGGTGGCCCGGAGCGGCTCGATGGCGGCCAGGGAGTGCTTGACGTCACCGGGACGCTCGGGCAGGTGGCGGATCTCCGACCGGGATCCGGTCAGCTCCACGATGCGCCGGGCCAGTTCATTGATGGCGATGCGGCCCCCATAGGCGACATTGAAGACGCCGGTGGCGGGGTGGTGGAGGGCGAAATGAACGTTGGCGGCCACAATGTCCTTGACGAAGATAAAGTCGCGGCTCTGTTCGCCGTCGCCGAAGATGGTCAGCGGCTCATGGCGGACCGCCTTGGCGATAAAGATCGGCACGGCGGCGGCATAGGCGCTGGCGGGATCCTGGCGCGGCCCGAAGACGTTGAAATAGCGCAGGCAGGCGGTGGGCAGGCCGCGCTCGCGGGCGTACATCCCGCAGTAGTATTCCCCCGCCAGCTTGGTCACTGCATAGGGGCTTTTCGGTTCGGGCAGCATGGTTTCGCGCTTGGGCACGACCGGATTGTCCCCGTAAATGGCCGCCGAGGTGGAGAAGCAGAGCTTCTTGACGCCGGCCCGGGCGGCGGCCTCGAGCACGTTGAGGGTGCCGATGCTGTTGATTTCCTCGCACTCGGCCGGCTTCATCATCGATTCGGGCACGCTGATCATGGCCGCCAAATGGAAGACATAGTCCACCCCCGCCATGGCGCGGTCCAGCAGGGGGCGGTCCAGGATCGAACCTTCCACGAATTCGGCTTGGAGGCCGTCCAGGTTGCGGCGGTAGCCGCTGCGCAGGTTGTCCAGCACCCGCACCTCGGCCCGGCCCTGAAAATAGTCGGCGATGTGGCTGCCGATGAATCCGGCGCCGCCGGTGATGAGAACGCGCATGGGACAGGCTCCAGAAACCGGGTGGCCGGGCCGCCGCCAGCGCGGCGGACGGACGGTTGGCCACCCAAAAAACGTCATACTATAGCGCACCCCACCCCGTATGGAGAGGCGGGCTCAAACCGGGTGTAAGACAATGTTGGGGAGCCCCCCTTTTTAACCTGGACTATTCATGAATGGCTGCCAAGAATATGGGGCAGGTATTCCTGCCTGCCACTGGAGTTTGGCATAACTCAACAGGTGTGGTTTTCCCGTCCCAGCGGGACGGGGCGGGAATAGGCAGGGGCTTCAGCCCCTGTTTTGCCCGCCCCCCATTTCGCGTGCCGTCAGGTACGCGGCGAATCGCGGCGTACCTACGGCACGCCATCGTTTCATTTCCCGGAACAGGGGCTGAAGCCCCTGCCTATTTTCATTCAGTCCCTCCGGGACGAAACCGCCCCCAACCCCCGTACTTGTGCCAAACTCCAAAACGCCGGCAAGAATGCCTGCGCCACGTTCAATGCCGACGGTTTGGACAGACAATTTCCTTATCCGATAAAACGGTCATGCCCCCCTCAGACCCAAAGGGTTGACAGGGAGTCGTCCTGGCGGGCGACCCGTGGTGCAAGGTCCGCACGGCCGAGGCTGGTGACGCACTGGCGGGCGACCTGCTCGATCAGCTCGTAACGGTTGCATTCCTGGCTGGCATGGGCCAGCACCAGGTGGCGGGTGCGCGGATGCAACACCTTGCGCAGCAGGTCGGAACAGGCGTCATTGCTGAGGTGGCCGTGGTTGCCAAGGATGCGCCGCTTGAGGTTCCACGGGCGTCCCGAGTCCCACACCATCTTGACGTCGTGGTTGCTCTCGACCAGCAGCAGGTCGCACTCCAGCAGATGCTGGGCGACCAGGTGGCTGACGTGCCCCAGGTCGGTGGCCAGCCCGAGCTTGACCGGACCGACGCGGAGGGTGAAGCCGACGGGGTCGATGGCATCATGGGGAATGCTGAACGGCTCGACTTCGAACGGGCCGACGGCAAAGGCGGCGCCGGGGGTGAACAGGTGCAGCCGTTCCGGGGCGGCATCGCGGCTGCGCAGGGCTTCGGCGGTGAGGCGGGAGCAGTAGGCCGGCAGCCGGTAATGGCCGGCGGTGACCCGCAGTCCCTTGACGTGGTCGTCATGCTCGTGGGTCACCAGGGCCGCGTCCAGCCGCAGGGCGCCCAAGCCCACCCCTTCCAGGCGGCGCCGCAGTTCCCGGCCGGAGAAGCCGGCATCCACCAGCAGGTTGAAACCGCCCGCCTGCACCACCAGCGCATTGCCCTTGCTGCCGCTGCCCAGCACGGTCACGGCAACCGAACCCACGATGGAAGAGGGGGAAGACATGCCGGCAACGTAATCCGCCCCGCCGGCGAATGCCAAAGCGCCCCCAAGCCAGGCCCCGGCGCGCTTGCGTCCCGACGCCGCCCGTGGTATCGTTTCCGCCGGCGGCGGGGTGACGGGGGGAAGCCCTTCCGCCGGCTCCCGCCACCACCTCCGGACAGCCCCCCATGAATGCCACGCCGCACCAAATCATGATCACCATTACGGCGGCCCTGGCCGCCGGCGGCGGACTGTTTGTGCTGGCCCGCTGGCTGCGCCTTCCCGGCATCGTGTTCCTGCTGGCAGCCGGTGTGCTGCTGGGCCCCGAGTGTGCGGGCCTCGTGCAACCGGAAGGGCTTGGCAACGCGCTTCCGGCCCTGGTGTCGCTGGCCGTCGGCCTGATCCTTTTTGAAGGCGGACTGACCCTGGATGTCAATGGGTACCGGACCGCCTCGGGCGTCATCCACCGCCTGCTGACCCTCGGCGTGCTCGTCACCTGGCTCGGGGTCGCTGCCGCCGTCTGGCTGCTGTTCGGAAAAAGTTACCCGGAGTCGCTCCTCGCCGCCAGCCTGGTCATCGTCACCGGGCCGACCGTCATCATCCCTCTGCTGCGCCGTATCCGCATCCGGGAAAACCTGCACAGCATCCTGCACTGGGAAGGGGTGCTGATCGACCCCATCGGCGTCTTCATTGCGCTGCTCTGCTATGAAGTGTTCCTGCAGCATGCCGGCGGCTGGGCTCTGGCCAATTTTTTGGTCCGTGTCTTGGTGGGGCTCGGCGTCGGCGTGGCCGGCGGCCTGGTCATGCACGGGGTGTTCCGCTTTCGCTGGCTGCCGGCCGACCAGGGGAATGTCTTTGCCATCACGGGAGCCTCGCTGGTCTTCGGTGCGGCCGAATATGTCCGCAGCGAGTCCGGCATCCTGGCGGTCACCGTCGCCGGTTTTGTTCTGGGTCTCTGCAAACTCCCTGAAATCAAGCAGATTCGGCAGTTTAAGGCGGAAATATCCGACCTGCTGATCGGCATTCTGTTCATCCTGCTGGCCGCCCGCCTGCAAGTCGCGCAGTTCCGCGAACTGGGGATGGCCGGTTTCCTGGCCATTGGCGCCATCGTCTTTTGGATCCGCCCGCTGAACATCCTGGCCTGCACCCGGCATTCCGGGCTTGGCTGGCGCGAGAAGCTGTTCCTAAGCTGGGTGGCGCCCCGGGGCATCGTCGCCGCCTCCATGGCTTCCCTGTTCGCGATGGGGCTGCAGCAGGCCGGGGCGGCGGATGCCCGCTTTATCGAAACCTTCACCTATTCCATCATCATTCTGACCGTGGTCATTCAAGGGGTCACCGCCGGACCGCTCGCCTGGCTGCTCGGCCTCCGGCGCGCGGCTCCCGACGGCTGGGTGATTGTCGGCGCCCATGCGTTCGCCCGCGGGATTGCCGGCTTCATCTCGGCAACGGCCGGGAAAAAGGTCGTGCTACTTGATTCCAACCCGCGCACCGTCGCCCTGGCCCGTGCCGGCGGGTTTGATGCCGTCGAGGCCGATGCACTGGCCGCCGGCGTCGAGGACCGCCAGGAATTTCAGGGCGTTGGCCGCCTCCTGGCCCTGACCGACAATGAGGATCTCAATGAACTCATCTGCGCCCGCTGGCGGGATTCCATCGGCTTGCACCATACCTTCCGCTGGTCCACCACGACCCGGTCGCACCCGGGCACGGCCGGCTCCGGCAAGGTCGTCTTCCGCGGGCTGCCCAAGCCGTCGCTGATCAGCAGTGAACTGGAACAGAACGAGGCCGGGCTCGTCACCGTCACCCAGCTGCCTCCCCACGGCAGCTGTTTTCCGGCCGGCCGTCCCATTTTGTTCAACATGGCGAAGCGGGGGGTGATGCCGGTTGCCGAGCCAGCGGCGGTGCCCAAAGGCACCCGTGCCTGCCTGCTGGTGCAACGCGACACCGACCACCTCGGCCGAAGCCTTCGGCCGGAACTCGTGCTGGAAAGCGCCGCCACGAACATGAACGAGTTGCTGGAAGAACTCGTGCAGCACATCGTCGCCTGCGAGCCGGGCTTGGATCGCCGGCGCCTCCTGCAAGAGCTGGTGGAGCGGCATGCGGACTCCGTCACCCTGCCTGGCTGCGGCGTGGCCATCCCCCACGGGTACTGCCGGGGACTCCGCTCCGGCATCTGCGCCGTGGCGCGCCTGGCCGCCCCCCTCCTCATCAAGAATGACACGGGGCCGCAGTCCGTTCACCTGGTGTTCCTGCTGCTCAGCCCGCCCGGCGATCCCGGCGGGCATCTGGCCACCCTGGCGGAAATTGCCCGGCTGGCCGACCATGCGGCCATCCGCTCCCGGTTGAACACCATCCCTCCGCAAAAACTCTACGCCGAGCTGCGCGGGTTCCTGAACGGCGCCAGCGGCCCGCCATAACGGGCCAGGGCGGCGGCGGTTACACCGATGAGGCGGCCGTTGCCGTCATTCCAGGGTGGCGGCCTGCGCACGGAGCAGGTCGTGAAGGGTAAAAACCCCGGTTAGCGGCCCGCCCCGCGTGTCCGCCACGGCAAAGAGTCCGGCATTGGATTTGATCAGGAACGGCTCGATTTCCTGCAGAGTTTGGTCCGCCCGGACGACCACGGCTGCTTCCCATGTTGGCGGGATGCCATGCGCAAGGGCATGGTGGACCGTTTCGCGCGTGACCACGCCTTTGATCTCACCCTCCAGAATGACCGGAAAGCAACGGAAGGCATGGCGCTTGAGAAGGTTGCGGAGCAGATCGGGGTCGAGGCTGGTGACCGCCACCGGCTTCCGGTTGGCGAAGGCGGACACCGGCAGGGTGCGCCACGCCGCAAGGTCGTGGGGGGGGGCAATCTTGTGGATGGCAACGTTGTCCTGAGCCAGGATTTCATTGTAAAAATTGTGCTTGCCGGCCAGCCGGGCCACGCTCTGACTGACCAGTGTGCCGAGCATCAGGGCCGGCACCATGCCAAACTGATGGGTCATTTCGAAGATCATGAGGATGCCGGTAATGGGGGCGCGGACGACGGCGGAGAAACAGCCGCACATGCCCACCGCCGCCAGAACGAGATGGTCGGCGGGGCCAAGGGGCATCCAGCAGGAGGCCATCCCAGCAGTAAAAAAGCCGCACATGGCGCCGATGAACAGGGTCGGCGAAAAGATGCCGCCGCAGCCGCCACTGCCATAGCTGGCAATGGTGGCCACCAGTTTGGCGGCGGCCAGCAGGCCGGCAATTTTCCAGGCGATGCCGTCGCGGAAGGCAGCCGACAGATCCTCGTAGCCAAGCCCGAACACGCCCAAGTGCCCGGTGGCGAGGAAGAGCCCGCTGCCGAGACACCACACAGCCACCGCCCCGGTGGCGGACTGTAGCCAGCCGGGAATCCTCTGCTGGCCCTTCATCCGCCGCCGAAGATCCAGACAGGCCCGCTGAAAGACGACGCCGGCGAGGGCGGAAAGCGCCGCGGTGAGCGGCACGACCAGATACATGCCCCAGGAGCAGGAATCCACAGAGGGCATGAAAAAGGACGGTTGCTTGCCCACGAGCGCATAGACGATGAAGGCGCCCGTGACCGAAGCGAGTACCACGCTGCCAATCAGCCGGCTGCCCAAATCCCCGAGAATTTCCTCCAGGATGAAACTGACGGCAGCCAACGGTGTGTTGAACGCCGCCGCCAGCCCGGCCGCGGCGCCGGCCAGTGCCGCATGCCGCCGTTTTTGCTTGTCGATTCCCAGCCAAGCGGCGACATTTGAGCAGAGGCCGCCGCAGATGAAGACCGTCGGCCCCTCACGGCCGAGGCTGGAGCCGCCCGCCAGGGTCAGCACGCCACCGATGAATTTGACGACCACGGCCCGAAACGGCACCACGCCGAGTTCCATCCAGTACGCAGCCTTGAGCTGGGGAATGCCACTGCCCGCCGCCACGGGGCAAAGACGCGACATCAGGAGGCCGGCGACCAGCGAACTCAGCACGATGGTCAACAGGCTGCCGGCCAAAAACCAAGTGGTGCCAGCCGTACCCAGGCGGTGCCAGGCCAGGGCAAACAGGCGATTGGTGGCCTGCATGAACGCAACAGTGGCCAAACCGGCGACCATGCCGAACAAGGCCGTAAGCAGAACCAACCGGATTTTTTCAGGAATCTTCTTGAGCAGTTTTTGCATGTCTATCGGCACGGATCACGCCGCCTGGGCCTGCCCGTCCAGCCAAGTCAGGCGATTTGGCTGAAATAGGGCAGCAGCAGGTCTTCCATGGAGTACAGGCCCTTGTCCTTGCCGACAAGGTTCATGGCCGCAAACGCCGCGCCATTGCCGAAGGCTTCGCGGGAAATCGACTCGTGCATCAGGCGAACCGTCTGATAGGGAAAGCCAAACAAGATCTCGTGCCGGCCGACAATGCCGCCGGCACGGACGGTCTTAATGACGTCGGCTGGAATATCAAGGGCCTTGGCGATCTTTTTGGCGGTTCCCGAGACCTCCTTCTTGTTCCGGAAGTGTTCCTCGATGATTTCAATGTCGGCGTAGGGCGCAATGTTCTTGAGGATCCTGGCCGCCAGCATCAGGAAATTGATGCCGACAGTGATGTTGGGCGACCACAACACCCGGGTCCGGGCGGCCAATTTTTTGAGCAGCGCGACCTGTTCGGCGGGATACTCCGAAATGGCGGTGACAATCGCGATCCCCCGCCTGGCCGCTTCCCGTCCGTAAAACAGGATGCCGTCAGCACTGGAAAAATCGATGATCACATCCACGGGGTGCTCGGCCAACAGCCGAGGTGCCGACCATTCCTCCTTGGAAAAGATCAGGCCGGGCTCATCGGATTCAACCCCCAAGAACTCCGGCACCGACCGGTGTTGCAAGGTATGGGATTTGCGGATCACCCAGGAAAGTTGGGTTTCCTCTTTTTGCAAGAGGACGGAAGCCACCGCCCGGCCCGCCCGGCCAAAACCGAAAAGTCCCACTTTCATGATCATCTCCCCAATAACAAGCGAGTTTGATGGCAGGAGCACCGGCCGGGATGGAACTCCCCGCCGTTTTTCCGCCGGTGGCGATCCGGCCTGGCGTTCGCCGCGGGTTCAACATAGGCCGGCGGCGCCGGTTTGACAAGGACCGGCGGCGTTTTTTGCGGCCGGGCCAAGCCAGCCACCGTTGACATCGTCGTTGCGGGCAATAGCTTACCGCTCCCGCACCATACTCTGGCAGGAATAACGGCTTTGAGCTGAGGTTTTCCCCATGTTGCTGATTGCGCTGGTGTTTGTCTTTGCTTACGCGCTGATCGCCCTCGAGCACCCCATCAAGATCAACAAGTCGGCCATTGCCCTGATGGCCGCCGGCCTGATGTGGACCCTGTACGGCGTCTTCAGCCCCGATGGCATCCACCACGTCGGCGCCCAGCTCACCGAGAAGCTGGCCGAGACCGCCGCGATTGTCTTTTTCCTGATGGCCGCCATGACCATTGTCGAGGTCACCGATGCCCACGGCGGCTTCGAGGTCGTCACCAACCGCATCCGCGCCCGGTCGCTGCGCAGCCTGTTGTGGGTGATCGGCCTCATCACCTTTTTCCTGTCCGCCATCCTGGACAACATGACCACCACCATCGTCATGGTCACGCTCATGCGGAAGTTGCTCAAGGACGACCGTCAGCGCCTGCTCTTTGCCGGCATCATCGTGATTGCCGCCAACGCCGGCGGCGCCTGGAGTCCGATCGGTGACGTCACCACCACCATGCTGTGGATCGGCGGCCAGATCACCACGCTGCCGATCGTGAAGGCACTGCTGCTGCCAGCGCTCGCCGCGCTGGCGGTTCCGCTGGTTGCCGCCAGCCTGTTCCTCCGGGGGCCGGCGGTGCCGCCGGAGGCCACCGAAAACGACGACGCCCCCGCCACTTCGGCATCAGAGAAGACCCTGATGTTCTGCTTGGGCATGGGGGCGCTGCTGTTCGTCCCGGCGTTCAAGACGGTCACCCACCTGCCCCCCTGGCTGGGCATCCTGTTTGCCCTCGGGGTGGTGTGGGCGGCCGGCGAGATCCTGCACCGCAATAAGAGCGACGAGGAAAAGGAACACCTCACCCTGGCCAAAGCGCTGCGGCGCATCGACATGCCCTCTGTCATCTTCTTCATCGGCATCCTGCTGGCCGTCGCCGTCATGAGCGCCAACGGCCAACTGCCCGCCTTGGCGGCCTGGCTCGGTCAGCACATTCAAAGCCAGGCCCTCATCGTCATGGTCATCGGCCTGGTCAGCGCCGTGGTCGACAATATCCCCCTGGTCGCCGCCGCCATGGGCATGTATCCCCTCGGCCAATATCCGGCCGACAGTTTCATTTGGGAATTCCTGGCCTACTGCGCCGGCACCGGCGGTTCCCTGCTGATCATCGGCTCCGCCGCCGGCGTCGCCGCCATGGGACTGGAAAAGATCCGCTTCTTCTGGTACGTGCGCAACGTCTCGCTGCTCGCCCTGCTCGGCTATTTCGCCGGGGCGGCGGCCTACATCCTGCAATACCGGCTGCTGCATTGAGCGCGACGGGAGCGTTTTTATTCTATATTTGAACAGACGGACGCAAAGATCGCGAAAACTGGACGGGGGGTCGTGTGTGGTGTTTCCTTTGCGGTCTTCGCTGCCTTCTGTTCAAATTCATAAATAATTCAGGCTGGAGCCGCGAACGAAGCGCCACTCTTGGGAGCGGGAGTGGCCGGTCAAACCGGCAACTTTCAGCGGCTGAACAGGTGACCCGTCACTGACGTTCCGGGCTCTGATGAACACCGAACCCCCGGCCGGCCGGAAGCACACGGAAGAAGCAGAAACCGCTGCATCATCCCGTGGTTGGCGCGGCCATGCGGAGCGGGCTACATTCTCGGCGCGGCGTCACCCAAGAGCCGCTTTTTCCGGCCCCCGCGCCGTTCCCGCCATGCTGCAACAGACGCTTTCACAAAACCAGACCCAGCGCCAGGAGCAAATTCTGGCGCCCCAGCAGCTCCAGTCCCTGGAATTGCTGCAGGCGCCGCTGCACGAACTGGAACAGAAGCTGGCCGCCATCGCCGAGCAGAACCCGACCCTGGAACTGCTCCGGCCCGGCACGGAACTGCTGGTGGGCGATCCGATGGAGGGAAAATACGCCGCCGAGGCCGCCGGCAGCGGCGGGGAGGACGGCGCGGACGAGAGCAATGCCCGGCCGGGTGGTACGGACGAGCCCGGAGGGGGCGAGGACGGCTGGCCCGCCGGGGCCGGGGCGCCCCCCCCGAGCGGAAGGGAGCGGGAGTCGTCCGGCGCGGACGACCCCCAGGCCGGATTTATCGCGGACTTCAACGACCTGTGCCGGGAGTTTCTGCCGGCCGAAGACCGCCCCCCGGAATCCCACGGCGCGGAGGATGAGGAGCGGCGGCAGTACCGCTTCGACTCCCTCACCAGCGCCCCCTCCCTGCATGACCGGCTGCTGGAACAGCTCCGGCAGACGGAGGGGCTCGACGAGGACGCCCTGCGGATCGGCGAGGAGATCATCGGCAGCATCGACGACACCGGCTATCTGCGCACTCATTTGGCCGACATCGCCATTGCCACCGGCTGCGACATGGCC
>JBAZJM010000033.1:0-23756 GCA_041651315.1 Lentisphaeria bacterium
CGCCAGGTAAGCGCCGCCGGAACCGCCGCTGACATAGACTCGCGCCGGATCCCCGCCGTACCCGGCGACATGGCGGAGCACCCAGGCCACCGCCGCCGCCGCATCCTCAAGGTAGTCGGGGCAACGGGCCCGGGCGGACGACAAGCGGTAATTCGGCGCCGCCACGGCCACTCCGCGGTTCTTGAGGATTTCGGGAATTTCCTTTTCCCCGGCCTGCAGGCCGCCGCCGTGGAACCAGACGATGGTCGCGTACCCCGGCTGTACCGGGGTGTAGAGGTCCAGGGTGCAGCGTTCCTGGCGGTAGGCGGCGTCGCCGGACCCCGTCCAGTCGGGATCGTAGTAGGGGAGGTTCCGGATTTCCCGGTAGGCCGGCAGGGTCATGGTTGTCTCCTGATTCCGTGGGGCGGAAGGCATCGGAAACTATACAGGCGGTTGCGCTCCGCGTGGCCGCCGGCCGGCGGTGGGGGACGGCATTACAGTACCGGCATGCGCATCATCAGTGGCATTTGCGGCGGGTTGCGGCTGAAGGCGCCGCCGGGGTTGGACACGCGGCCGACGGCCGACCGGGTCAAGGAATCGTTGTTCAGCATGCTCGGCGACCTGGGCGGGCAGCGGGTGCTGGACCTGTTCGCGGGCAGCGGTGCGCTCGGGCTGGAAGCGCTCAGCCGCGGCGCCGTGGCCGCAGTCTGGGTCGAACAGCAGAAACGGCTGTCCCCGCTGTTGGAGGACAACTGGGCGACCATCCGGAACGGGCTGCAGCACGCCGGGGTGGCGGCCGAGGGGCGGGTGCTGACCGCGGAGGTGCGGCAGGTGCCCCGGCAACTGGCCGCCGAGGCCGGAACCTTTGACCTGATTTTTGCCGATCCGCCCTATCATCCGCCCGCGGGCGGTTACGGGGCGCGGGAACTGGTCGCCGATGCGGAGTTCGCACGTTGGGCGGGACCGCAGGCGCTGCTGGTGCTGGAACACGCCGACGATGTGGTGCCGGCCTGGCATCCCCTGTCGCCCTGGCGCCTGCTGCGCCAGCGCCGCTACGGCCAGACCGTGCTGTCCTTTGCCCGCCAGGACGGGGCGTGAGATTGGGCAATGGTCCGATGACCCGTCACGTTGTTCCGGGCTCGGATTAATGCAACCTTCGTGCTTCCGCGGGCCGCTCAATCGCGCTGGCGGAAGAGGCGGTGCACGCGCCAGGAGGCGACCATCACCAGCAGCAGGGTGAGGGCGCTCATGGCCAGCAGGTGATTCTGCCACAGCTTGCGACCGCCCAGGGCGGGCAGGCCGGCAAAGGCGGTGTCGGAGGTGATCTGGAGGGCGGCGGCGACCGGGTTGAGGGTCAGCACCCAGCTCTGCATTTCGGGGGAAACGCGGCTGCCGAGAAGGAAGACGCCGAGGGGGGCCAGGCACAGCGCGCAGGCGAACAGGTAGCTGGCGGCGGTGGCGGCGGCGGTGTTGCGGCAGAGCGACGAGGCGGTCAGGCCGGCGGCGGTCAGGACGACGGTGGCGAGGACCAGCACGGCTCCCCAGGCGGCCAGGCGCCAGTAGGCGGCGGTGCTTTCCAGGTAGGCCAAAGCCCCCAGCACCGGCAGGCTGCTGACCAGGAAGATCAGCACGTAGAGGAACGAGGCCTTGAGCTTGCCCAGCACCACGCGGGTGGCGGAGAGCGGGGTCAGGCGCAGCAGCAGCAGGGTGCCGCTGGAGATTTCGTCGGTGATGCTGCCGCTGCTGATGGCCGGGGCCAGGAAGGCGAGCACCCCGAGCTGGAAGATGATGGCCGCCACCCGCAGCTTGTCGGCGTCCAGGAAGGTGCCGTACTGGTTGGCGATCAGGATCAGCAGCCCCAGGCTGACCGACATGCAGACCGCCAGGCCGCGGATGATGAACTTGGGGTTGCCGAACAGCTTGCTGCGCATCTCGGCGACGAACACCGGGTTCTGGCCGCGCCGGATCGGCTTGCGCCGCCGCAACGGGTCGATCAGGTAGAACGGGAAGCCAAGCTTGCGGCGGATGGCGGTTTTGGTGTCGTCAAAATGTTCGGCCTGCTTGGGCGGGCGGGAGCGCAGCGGCTTGAAGATGAAGATGCTGAACACCAGGAAAAACAGCACCCCCAGGCCGGCCATGCCGGCCAGGTAGGTCTGGAACACTGTGTCCGCGGTGGCGGCGCCGCCGACGGCGAGGGTGTAGCGTTCGGCGTAGTTGAGGGCGAACAGGGCCTCGAACGGGCTCAACGCCCGGATCGAGCGCAGGGTCGGGGCGAGCTGCGGATACTGGGTCAGCAGGGCGGCGGGCAGCCAGGTCGCCCCGGCCAGCAGGAGGATGCCGACATAGGTGGTGACCAGCGCCGCGTAGCCGCGCCGGCAGACCGCGCTGGCGGCCAGGCCGAGCAGCCCGTAGACCAGGGTGGCGGCGGCGATCACCGTGCAGGCCTTGGCCAGGGTGGGCAGCGAGATGCCGCCGCTGAGCGCGCACACCGCGGTCACCGGCAGCGACACCAGCAGCAGCAGGAAGGCCATGCCGAGGGAGGCCGCCAGCTTGCCGGTCAGGATCTCGCCCGGGGTCAGCAGCGAGGTGAACAGCACGTCGAAGGAGCCGTGTTCGCGTTCGCTGGTGATGCAGGTGGAGGTGAAGCCCGGGGTCATCAGGATCATCAACAACAGGTTGCCGCCCAGGAACACCGAGAAGATCTCGTTGCCGGAAGTCTCGGAGAAGATGCCGCTGCGCGGCCACAGGACCAGCAGGATGGCGCTCAGCAACCCCAGCAGCACCAGGGCGAACACCAGGCTGCGCCGGTTCCGGCAATGGGCTTGAAGTTCACGGCGCAGAATGGGGTTGCCAAAGAGAATCATGGGGGGATGAGTGGGGGAGTGTGAAACGTGATGCGTGAAACGTGATGCGTGAAACGTGATGCGTGAAACGTGATGCGTGAAACGTGACCCGTGACCCGTGAAAAACAGCCAGTATAAATGGAAAGCCGGGGCATGCAAGGCCGGCGGAGCGGGATGAGAGAGAAGACAAGACCAGGGCGGCGTCGAAGCCGCCGTCACTCCGGGGGAGGCTGCCGCCTCGGGGAACCTGCGCCGGAAGGCGCCGTGGAGTGCGGCGGGTTCCTCACGCCGCCCTCCTACCGGCCGGCGGCCGCCTCCGGATAATCCAGCCGCGCCTCGCGTTTCACGCGTTACGCGTTACGCTTCACGCTTCACGCTTCACGCCTCACGCCTCACGCCTCACGCCTCACGCCTCACGCCGGATCCCGCACCCACAGTTCGGCCTGGCCGGCCGGCAGTTCCACGGCCAGCACACCGTCGGCCGCGGCGGTGCCGGTGCCGCCGAGGTAGAGGCCGCGCCAGCGGCCGGGGACGCCGGGGACCACCAGGGTCGCCGCGGCTTGGCCGCGGCTGGTGGTGACCAGGAAGGCGGGGGCGCCGACGGGGTCGCGCAAGACGTCCACCCGGACACTTTCGGGGGCGCCGGCGGGGGTGGCCGCGGCGGGGGTGACGCCGGCGACGGCCGCGACCTTGAGCAGCAGCTTGCGGAGACCGCCGCCGTCCTTGGCGGCGGCCGCCTGGCCCAGGCGCGTGCCGGCATAGAAGAGGCGTCCCTTGCCGACGGCCTTGGAAACCAGGCAGGGCACGCCGTTGAAGGTGCCTTCGACGGTGAGGTTGTCGCCGGCCAGCGCCGCGAATTGGCGGGCCCCCCAGATTTCGGTGCCATCCGTCAGGGTGAACGGGAAGAACTCGTCGCCGGTGGCGCCGCCGGCGGCCTGCAGGGCCTTGAGGGCGTCGCCGGTGGCCCCGGTGGCGCCGCCGGTTTTCTGTTCGAGGCTGAGGTGGAAGCTCGAGGTGGCCTCTTCTTCGCGGAGGCCCCAGCTGGCGGCCAGGCCAAGGCCGGGGCAGGCGGTGCTGTGGCGGTTGCGGTCGGCGTCGTAGCCGCCGGTGTGCGCCTCGCCGAGCAGCACGCCGCCGGCGCGCACCCAGGCGTCCAGGGCTTGGGCTTCGGCCTGGCCCAGATAATAGCCGCACGGCAGAATGAGCAGGCGCAGGCCGTCCAGGGCGCCGGCGGCCAGCTGCTGGCCGGACACGATGCGCAGGGGCAGGTTGTTCCAGTACAGGGAATTGATGAAGCCGGTGACGTCCGCGGCCAGGGACTGGAAGTTGTCGTGCATGGCAAAGTGGAAGAGGTCATTGGCCCGGCTGCGCCAGACGCCGATGGGGGCGCGGGCGGCCGGCGCTTCAGCCTGGCGCAGAGCGTCGAGGTGGGGCGCCAGTTTGGCCATGAAGTCGCGGGCGGCGCGGGTCACCGGCCGGTCGCTGCCGTCGGTGCGCACCAGCCCCCAGGCCGGCGCCTCGATGCCGAGGACCTCGGCGTGGAACTGCCAGAAGAGGAAGCCCTTGACCCCCCAGCCGAGCTGGGGCAGAATCTCCCGGAGGAACAGCGGCAGTTCGATGATCCGCGGATGCAGGCTGGTCATGCCCCAGTTGACGTGCCATTCGGCGTTGTAGGCAACGCGGCCCTGGGCGGCGGAGACCACCTGGGCCACGGTGAACGGATCGTTGTTCATGGAGGCGCCGAAGACCTGGCACGATTCGGCCACTTGGAAGTCGTCCACGCCGGTGACCGGGTTGAAGCAGAGGGTGGTGTCGGGCACCACATGCAGGTAGCGCACGCGCTTGGGGTCGTGCTGTTTGACGGTGTCGAGGCGCCAGGCGGCTTCGCCGGCCATCTTGTCGAGGTGGAACTCGCGCCAGTCGATGAAATCGGCCACGCAATGGGGCCAGACGGGGGCCTCGCACTCCGTGAACTCCCAATAGCAGCGGCCCCAGACGGCGTTGAGTTTTTCAATGGTCTGATATTTGCGCCGCAGCCAGTTGCGGAAGGCGGCCTGGCAATGGGGGCAGTAGCAGACCTGGGTGAGGGCATCGGCGGCGCGGCTGTGCAGGCTGTGCTCCGGCTCGTTCCAAACGTCCCACATGGCCAGCGCCGGGAAGGCGCGGAAATGTTCCGCGGCGGCGGCGAAGAAACGCTGCCGGGCGGCCAGCGCCTGGGGGTGCGAGTAGCAGGGGCCGGGGTAACCGCCGATCTGCCGGCAGACATTGGGCTTGCAGGGAACCTGAAGGCCGCGGGCGTCGATCATATAGGCGTCCGGGTGCTGTTCGAAGAGCCACTGGGGCGAGGTGTCCAGGATCAGATTGAGGGTGACCCGCAGCCCGTTCTGCTCCGCCAGCTGCATGAGCCGGTCGAGGTCGTCCCAATAATACTCGCCGGGCCGCCGCTCGCTCCAGCGCCACTGCACCCAGAATTTGGCGTCGCGGAAGCCCAGTTCGCGCATCCGCCGCAGGTCGGCCTCCCAGCAGTCCGGGCCGGGCGTGGGCGCCCGGTAGTATTGGGCGCCCCAGAGGAACGGATAGTCGGCGGCAGCGGTGGCGGTGGTCATGGGGATGAATTTCCGGGTTCGGAAGAAACGGTTTTGTGGGGTTCAGTAGGGGCGGGCGCCTCTGCCCGCCCAAACGGTATTACGCCTCTGCCCGCCCAATTTGCAGGGTGACGATCTTCTTGGGGCCGAGGGTCACCTTGACGCCCTTGGCGGTGAGGCGGCCGCCGGCGCCGGCGGGGCGGCTTTCCAGGTCCACGGGGCGCCAGGCGGCGCCGGGGCGGAGCAGGGCGGGGCCGGGGACGAGCGTCATCACGGTGGCGGCGGTTCCAGGGTTGAAGACGCGGACTTCCAGGGTGCCGGCAACCTGGCGGGCGCTGGTGAGCACGGCGCCGCCGTCGAGCCGGAACAGGCCGGCCGTGAGGGCCGCGGCATCGGGCTCCGCCGACAGTTCGGCGCGCACCAGCCGGTGGTCGACGGCCTGCAGGCAGACGTCGCGCAGGCCGGCGCCCACCTGGATGCCATACTCGGCGAGCCGGCGGCGGTCGGGGGCCCCGGTGAGCGGCACCAGCCAGTAATGGAAACTCAGCGGCATGCTGTTGAGCTGGCCTTCCGGTTCGCCGTCGGTGAGGACGGTGCGGCGGGTGCCGCGGAACAGGGTCAGCGCCAGCGGACGTTCCGGCAGGTCGCGCACGGCGGTTTCCAGCAGCCCCGTGCTGACCACGGCCAGGCCGCGGCCCTTTTGGGACACGGCGGTCCAGCTCTGTTGCGGCTTGGTCTCGATCTCGGGCTCGCGGTACAGGTGGTTGTCGGCACGCAGGGCGATCAGGCGTTCGATGACGTCGAACGGCGCGTCGGCCAGGTAGGTCTTGGCGGCCGCCGCGCCGCTGGGGAAGAGCACCCGCAGCCGGTGGTCCTTGGCCGGGTTGGTGACGGTGGTCGTGATCTCGACGCGGTCGGCGCCGGGGCGCAGGGAGACCAGGCTGTCAATGACCAGCATGGCCCGCGTCTCGGTGCGGCGCATGGCGGCGAAATCGAACTCCGCGGGCACCGGCATCGTGGTGCGGATGCGGAAGGTGGCGAGCTGGTTGCCGTTGGCGACCAGGGCGATCTCGCTGGCGCAGGCGCTGGAAACGAAGGTGGCGTCATTGACGGCGCGGCCGTGGTACCAGCCGTCGCCGATGTCGGCGGTGTCCTCAAAGGTGAGGCCGCGCTCGTAGACGGCGCCGGTCCGCAGGTCGGTGATGGCCAGTGTGCCGTTGTCGGCGATGGCGACGGCGAGGATGCCGTTGGCCATGGAGCGTTCGCTGGTGGCCAGGCCGGGCACCGCCGGGTGCCGCACCGGCAGTCCCGGCGCCTCGCGGCGGATGGCGAGGGACACCCCGCCCAGCGCCGGCAGGCGCAGGGGCAGGCTGATGCGGACTTCGCGCACCTGGACATTCTCGGGGAAGTTCATCGGATATTCGCGGCAGCGGGTGCGCGGCGGCGTCTGCGACAACAACTGGTAGGGGATTTCCGCGCCGTCGGCGGCGAACACGCGGAAGGCGTTGCGTCCCTCAAACCAGAAGGAGTCGGCGAACTGCGGCCAGTCGGGCGGCAGCTCGACCGTGACCTCGACGGTCTCGTCCAGGTCGCGCGGCAACGGGTTGAAGACGCTCAGCGCGGCCTCGCCGTCCCTGATCTCGCCGGTGATCGCCGCCGCCAGCCGGCGCAGGGCCGTGCGGGTCACCCGCTCGCCGATGGTCCGGCTCTGGCTGAAACGGTACTTCATGTCCTCGTGGACCTGGTCGATGCTGCACCCGCAGATGGAGTCGTGGGGATGATTTTGGATCAGCCACTTCCACGCTTCGCGGAGGAAATCGGCGCGGTCATCGCCGCCGAGGCCGGTGTGGGCCAGGGCGTTGAACGGCTCGGCCCAGTGGCAGAGCAGATTCTGGCAGTCGGCGTTGGCCTGCTTGATCCAGACCCGGCTGGAGAGGACGCCGGGGATGAGCCACTGCTGGTCGGTTTTCTTGTCTTCCCAGCGGCCGGGGTCGCGGAGTTCGCCGCGCAGCACCGCCGTGACGCGGTCAAACTGGGGCCGCAGCTGGTCCAGATGCTCGTCGAGGGTGCCGTGCCGGAAGGTGAAGCCGGGCAGTCCCGCCTTCACCGCCGCCTGCATGTGGGCGTAGACCGCGGGGTTCCATTCCAGGTGGTCGCCGCCGTCGAAGAGCAGCACCGGTCCGGTGGCGGTGGCGGCCGCCTCTTCATGGGCAAAGGCAAGCAGGTCGGCCTGCACCGCTTCGGCGGTGGGGACGAACTTGTGGTCGTTGGCGTGGCGGACCTTGAAGGCATAGCAGCAGTAGCCGTTGAACTGGAATTTGTAGGCCGGCAGGCGCGTGCCGTCGGCGGCCTCCCACCAGAAGAGGCGCTGGCTGGTGTCATTGACACCGCGCCAGATATAGGCGCCGGTGATGCCAAAGCCGGCAAAGATCTGCGGCAGTTGCGAGTTGTGGCCGAAGATGTCGCAGACATAGCCGGCGTCGGACGGCGTGCCGCCCCAGTCGCGCACCACCTCGCGGCCCAGGCGCAGGTTGCGCACCAGCGATTCGCCGGAAACCAGGAACTCGTCGGGCATCACGTACCAGGGGCCGGCGTTGATCTTGCCCTCGGCGACCCGGCGGCGCACCTCGTCGGTGCGGCTGCGGCGGATCTCGGTGTAATCCTCCAGCAGGATGCTTTGGCCGTCGGACTGGAGGGGGCCCTGCAGGGTGCCGTTGTTCCAGCCGTCCAGGAGGCGGTCCATGAGGTGGACCAGGCGGTCGCGGTAGACCATCAGCGGCTGGTACCACTCGCGGTCCCAGTGCGTGCTCAGGACATAGAGGAGCTGGCGGTTGCCGGCGGCCGGCTTGGCGGCGCGCCTGGGAGCGGCGGTTTTCTTCATGTAGGGGCAACTATTTTCGTGGTGGATTGCGGACGGAGGGACCCTGCCCGGCTCGGCCGCCGGTCAAGGCCGATCAATATAACCGTGGTCAAACGTCTTTCTGTAGAACGGGACATAATCGTGTTTGTAGAAAAACTAGTTTACTTTGCCTCTGGCCATTTCATCATGGGGCACGGAGCCGTCGTCCCGGGCATCCACCGTTTCCTCGCGCAGGCGGCGGAAAAACAGCCGCATGTCCTGCCAGCACCCAATGGTGAACCAGACGGTGGTGACAACGCCGACCACCATGGGCAGGAAAATCCCGGTGACCAGCCAGTAGCCCGCCCACAGCTTGTTGGACCACGGATGAACAAAATAAACCGCGGTGCCCACCACAAACAACAGGAACCAGAACATCGACCAGACAAAGATGCCGACGGTGATCCAGCGGTCCATGCGGTTGAAGTGCGCGTCAATGCCGATGATCCGGTACAACCAACGGACCTTGTGAGGCGCCTCGTGAACCGCTTCCCCGGCCGCCTCGGGCTCCACCGCATAGTCCCCACGGTGCAACAACCGGTCCATGTTGTGCGGTTTTTTACAGGTCAGCAGCGACACCACCACATAGCTGAGCAGGGCGGCCAGCGTCGCGTAAAACGAAATTTGCATGCCATTGAGTAAGAACTCTTGTCCCAACATCTTTTGATAATAGAGCCGCACGCCAATGCCGCCCACCGAGAGCAGGGACCCCACCAGCATGCCCGTCCAGGCGCCGGCACTTGTGCCCCGGCTCCAGTAGAGTCCGCCAATAATGGCCGCGCCCGCGCCCCCTGTGAAGATCGCCTGGGTCACCGTAAACCACAACGCGATGTATTCCGTCTGCGGGAACAACGCGCCAAACAGGAAGGCGAACACGGCCACTCCGATGACCCCGCACCGCAGCAGCAGCAAATGCTGTTTGACCGACAGCGGGTTCTTGCACAGCGGCATGACGACATCCTGGACAAAAATACTGCTCCAGGAATGCAGGTGAATGCCATCGCCGGAGATGATTCCCATTAGGCAGATGGCCAGCAGCATACCCTTGACCACCATGGGCAGCAGGTGGGACAGGGCGACGGGGATGCGCATCTGATCCGCCACGCTGGAATCGCCGATCTGGGCCAGGGACGCCTGCACCACCGTCGCCCCGGCCGGGCTTTTGAGATAGGTCATGGCGCACACCGCCAACAGGGTGATCATTACTCCTTGGGCAAAGGTGCGCCAACCGCCCAAAATACTCCCCATCCGGGACTCATGCGGCGTCGCCGATGAGGAATTGAACGCATGGCTGTTCTGCCACGCCATGGTCGAATAGATGCCGACGCCAATTCCCATCAGCACGTACCAGATATTGAAATCTTTGAGCGAGAAGGAATCAAAGGGATTGACCAGCGATTTCCCCGGCTCGGTGGCCAGCAGCATCTGGCTGGTATCGGACCAACTGAAAAAGAACACGATCACCACCAGCGAGATGAAGACGAAAAAGAGTTGCGAAATCATGCCCTGGGCGCAATCGGACAGCAGCACGGAAATCTGGCCGCCAACCGTGGTCATCACCGTGCAGAGGGTCAGGAAAACGGCCATCAGGATCAAGTGGGTCGGCACGTTCATGGAAAAGTGGTGGACCTTCTGCGGCAGTTCCAGGAAATAGACCATGAACCGCGCCCCGGTGACCGGAATGATGCCGAAGTTGATCAGGCCGGCAAAAAACGCCAGGGCGCCCGTAAACAGGCGGAACTTGCGGGTGTAGCGCATCTCAAAAAACTGCGCCAGGGTCATGGCGCGCGTCTGGCGGTAGCGGTAGATGACAAAGCCGCTGATCGCCACCAGCAGGCCGACGGGCACGGAGAGCAGCCCCCACCAGCCGAGGGTGAACCCCGAGACAAAGAACATTTGGAACACCGCCACATACACCACCACGCCCGATCCCTGCTCGCTGCGGGCCGTGCAGAGGAGAAAGCGTCCGGCATTGCGCCCGCCGGCCATGAAGTCGGCCACGCTGCGAATGTAGCGCCGGGAATACACGGCAATGCCGCAACACACCGCCAGGGGCAGGACCATGATCACCCAGTCAATCAGATGCACGTAAGATCTCCGTTTTCACCATGAAGAGCATGAAGCACCTGAAGGAAACCGGCCGCAAGGCAACCCAAACGCCAAAACGTTTCCGCTGCGCGACAAACGGCAGGCCTCGTTCCAGGGAAGTCATCCCGTCGCGACGACCGGGCGGACGTTGCCGTCCAAAAAGGTCACCGGCACGTGCAGCACGCAGGCGCGGTTGGCGGCGGTGAGTTCCAGCACCAGTCGGTTGGTGACCTGCCGGATCCGGTCGCAGGCAAAGGTGAACCGCAGGGTGACGGCCTCGTTGTACCACGCCTGCTGCACGATCACCCCGGCATCGGCGGTCGGCGCCACGCTCCAGCCCTCCGGCAGATACCAGTGCAGGGACATGGCCGCCGGAATGTGCACCTTGCTCCTGATGGTGACGGCCAACGTCTTGGCCTCGCCATTGCGGACGAACGGGCCGTCGCCATAATCGAGACGGACGGTGAACAGCTCAAACTCAAATTTGGGGCCGTTGGGCGAGTCATAAAGCGCGGCGCCATAGTCCGGACTGACGAGGGCGTCGGCGTCCACAGTGTCCACAGTGTCCACAGTGTCCACAGTGTCCACAGTGTCCACCAGTCGCATGGTCGGGTGCCGCGCCAATAGTTGTGCCGCCATCCGGGCCGTGCGCTCCGTCAACTCCTCAATGGTTTTGGGCGGCGGCGGGTAGAGCTCGGCATTGTTTACGCACAGGGTCCGGATCTCCCGGCCGATGGGCGTGACCCACCGTTCGGGGATCGCCGTGGCGCCGTGGATGATTCCCCAGGTGGCGCCGGCCGTTGCGGCCGTGCAATCGGTGTCCTCGCCGCAGTTCACGGCGGTGCAGAGGACCCGGCCGAAATCGTCGCCGCCCGCCAGCAGGGCCAGGACGACGATGGCGATGTTGGAGGGGGCGTCATACCCCTGCTGCCCGTCAAAGAACCCTTTGGCGATATCGTCCGGGCTGATCTTGGAGGCCAGGTTGAAAAAGGCCGAGCCGCGGTGGCTTCTTAGGATCTCATCCCGGATTTCCAGCCACTCCTTGCCCGCATCCACGAGAGTGACCACCGTCCGTACCGCCCGCGCCACGCCGCACTCGGACGGCAGATACGACAGGGCGATCCGGACCAGTTGCCGGAGGTCGCTGACCACGAAGGCGGCGCTCTGCAGGGCGGCGGTGAATACTTCCGCATACGTGCCCTCGCCGTTGCCGTGGTCGACAATCGCGTCCTCATAGGCGTAGCGGGCGGCCACGGCGGGCAGGCCGGGGGCGATGCAGGCCCAGATCTCCGAACGGATGAAGGCGCCGCAACTGTCCTTGTAGGCGTTGTCCACCGAGCCCGAAAGCGGCGGCGGCAGGCCGAACCGGAGATTGCTCTTGCCGGTGCCATACTCCGAATAGTGCGGCGTTACATACAGCAGCCAGTAGTCGGCCAACGTCCGGGAATTGAGGTCAATGCCATGGGTTTCCAAGGCATGGAGCCATACCAGTTGCAGGTCGAGGTCGTCGTTGGGGACGGGTTCCCCCTTGAGATCCTGGGTATAAAAGGTGACATGGTTGACCTGGCGGAACCATTCCGTCGGCATGCCCAGGGTGCCGCCGGCATTCTTGCCCAGCCAGCAACCCATCACCTTGTCGAGATAGCCGGTCTTGTTGAGTTGCATGGATATTTTTTGTTTTAAGGTTTTTGATTTAAAAACGTAATAAATGCAAACTCGTCCAGAAGGTGTGGTGCTTTTGTTGGCGACCATGCGCTCCATTCCACTCCGCCCCGCACTGTACCGCCACGCTCAGCACGATAGCATTGGATTCTCCATCCATCCCCGTTCTTGGGGGGAAGGTTTACGGGACGTGTGGTTGTAACCGCCGAAAGGCTGGCAAACGGAATTCTTATTTCTCCCACCCATTTATCATCGGTGTCGCATTTATAATTGAGTGTTCCGTAAATTCTTGTCACCCATCGCATGCCGACAACATTGAACTGCGCTTCTTCCTTCCATGATGCCATCCTCGGCTTTGGTATGAGAAGGTCAAGGCAATTGTTGAGCGGGTTTATTTCTATCTCGACGTAATCTTTTCCGTCTCCGTCAGGGTCGATGTGAATTTCAAATGCATCGTCTTCCCACACTGCGTCATCTTTTTTTGTCGTTTTACCGCTTATATCCTGATCCCGGCACTCCCACGCCAGATAAAGGTAAGTATCATCCCAGCATATCCACGCGGTTGTCTTAACGGTTGCCGACTGGTAAGTTTTTTTCTCGTCAACGCAGATCGTCCAATCATTAATAGGAACCGCGTTTTTCCAAGCAGGTTCATTTAAAATCGCATCCATCGTGATCGGTGTGCTGGTTTTATAACATGTGTATTTTCTTGGTGTAATATCCAGCGCCACCCCTGCTCGGCAAAAAAAAATGGCCGCGAAAACAAGTGACGCATATTTTATTTTAATGGTTAAGGGGAACATAAAAAAGTCCAGCCATTACCTTGATAATAGTTCGGGCAATTGTTGGTGGCTTGCAGAAAATTAACATGCCCATCGACAAAAAGAACGTTTCCGTAGCCGAACGCGTCGTTATGCCACGTGCCTAAAACATAAGGACTGGCGTTCCAAAAGAACCGATTAAAGGGTTGATCATTGCACATAATGGTATACGATGGGCGTGCGATCATGGACGGTTTTTTACCATACAAACCGTTAGTGAAATCGGTGCCGTTGCAGCCCGCATTGTAAGAATAGCTGGTGCCGGCGACATCAAAGTAGGTCGGCATCAGATCATACCCATAATAAATGTTTTTCAATCCATTGTCCGCCGGACACTGAAAAACTTTAAGCCTTGTGGGGCACGGTACGATAGCTGTGCTTCCACTGACTCCGAACAGATAGTTCAACGGCCTTTCATAGCCGAAGGTGGGATTGCCACCCCAATTGTCAATCGTATTTCCGGGCCCAAGCGCCCCGACCATTGCTGGGAAACCATCTTGTTCGTCGACATACAACTGGAAACAGATGCCGAGTTGTTTGAGGTTGCTGGCGCAGGCACTTCTTTTGGCCATTCCTCTTGCGCTGCTCAAGGACGGTAACAGCATGGCCGCCAGGATCGCAATGATGGCGATAACAACCAACAATTCAATCAGAGTGAATGACAACGCCCTTTTCGCTCTCATGCCAATCCTCCGGTCATGCGGGTTTGAAGATATAGCATAAATGTCATTTTCTTATTATTTCGATCATCCGCCATTCACGGCCCGGTATGGCTAAACAAATCTTGCCATCTTTGATTTCAATTTTTTCATTGCTCATGGCATCACATACCTGAACGTCGGTAGGAAGCTTTTTTAGTAATCCTGAGATATCGGCAATACAATTAACATCCTTTTCCGTCTGGGATCCAAACACCATCATCGCTTTATTTTTATTTAAATACACGCTGCTCAAAACCTGACTCGGGGTCACCTGGTAAAGCGATGACTTATCCCAGTAGGGAATGAAACTGGTTTGCTCGTCCTGATAGTCCGCTAATGCGTCATAAATGCCGGCCTGCTCATTAAGTACCATGGTATCGTGGACAAGCGAAACTGCAAGGGCGAGGTCGTAAGAGGATCGCGGACCAGGATCAAACAACCCCCGCAAACCGAACTGTTTGCTCATGTAGCCGGAAGCGAAGACATCCGGCGTCAACCTAAATCCGGACTTATAACGGTGCAGGGTTTCGCCTTCAAGATACGTGTCACAAAAAGAGAGCGTGGCGATGTTCAACGTGCCGCCGCAGTGCGCCGACATGTAAACCTCCTTACCCCGTTGGACGAAAATATTGCGGATTCGTTTCATGAACTCCCTGACCGCCCTGACCGGCTTGTGTTGCTGGTAGGTGCCGTCGCCGCGATTGACCCCGCATCCCGGATGCGTCGGGTTTTCACAGGGCCAGGCCATGGTCGTTCCATCCATGAAAACGCCGTCAATGCCGGCCTGGTCCGCCAGTTTGGCGACACCATCAAGGATCAAATCTCTAAAGGGTCCGTTTCCGCATCCGATATAACAGGATTGCGAAATATCGCTTCGCGTGTAACCACTTACTGGCGGCGGCCCCAAAGTGAAATCCCACTCCATTCCTTTCCACTCTGGGCAGGCATCCGATACCTGCTGCGAAAAATACAGGGTAAATCTCATGCCCCGGGAATGGCAGGCGCTGGAAAGCGCTTTCAGCCAGTCGAGCCGGCCGAGATCCGGGTAGCCCTGAAAACGCGACCAGGCTTCATGTTGTCCGATGATCTTTTTGCCAAACTTTTCAAGCATCTCAAGTCGCGTAAGGTTCGTGACGGGAGCGATGGCGTTGCCGAACTTGCCAGGAACCCGTTCGCAGGCCCAAACTTCCGCCATCTTCCTGCCCGGCATCGCCATCATTTCTGGATGTTCAAGATTTTCTCCTTTGTAAAGCAGAAGCGTGTCCTTGTCAGGCGAAAAGCCGGTCTTGGGCACGTCATGTCCCGGCCGTTGGATATTCGATATTCTGACCTCATCGATCTGGAAATTACGGATCCATAAATTGATGCTGTGCATGGTCACGTCTCCGCCAAAGGCGCCTTTGGCGTTCATTTCCGAGACATTACCGTTGACGTTTAGGGACAATTTATCCCCCCAGGACAGTTTGAGATAGTTCCAGCTCCCCGGCGTCAAGGTTCCCGGCGCGTCAAGTGATATCGGATGTTCGCCGAGTTCATCCATGATGGCGACGGTGAAATTTTTGATCGCCCCATTATAATTTATCTTGATCGTCCCGGCTGAAGTTCCAAATTGATCATGCCAGGACATGCCGCCGGGGGTACATACGTCCATAAATATGGATGAGGCAGAATTGGTTTTCACCTCAAACGTTGGTTTCACCCAACATTCGAAAGTGCCGCATGCCGGATTGATCAGCTTTTTGGCCGGCATGATGATCGCATTGGGCGATGGTTTGTCTGGAATATCAGGGTCGTCGAATTGTTGGACATTGATTTTTCGCAGGGAAATCGGCTTGGTCGGGGTGATATGCAGTGCAAATCCAAAGGTATAGGGTTGCGTGAGAGAGGTCGGTGTATCGATGAAACTGGAACGCCAGAGAGACGCCGTTTTCCCCGGAATGATTTCCATTTGATACGCGTAATCTTTGGCCTTTATCCATTCCAAACTTTCAGTGATCCAGGCAATTCCTCGATTTTCGTCCCCGATCCAGGTATTGTCGTCGATCGGAGCCCGCATACCGACCGGGGAAATGGCGTTGCACTTTTGCACATATTGCCGATAAACATACTTACAGACGTCTTTTTTTAATGGTATGTCCAAGGACATCTGTTCGATCGGTTGTTTTCCATGAGGGATTAAGCTTACTTCATTCCACATGAACCCATCATATTCCAAATTGGAAATAACTTTCAGTTCTAAATTTTTGTTGCACCAAATGCTTTCTAGCTTGACATGCAGGATGTCTTGTTCCAGTATCCGCCACTTCTTTGACTGCCAGTTGACCTCCGCGCCGTTGGACTTAACCAACAGCTTCATGGGCGCGGCCAAAATCTCCATCCCGGCCGTGGTGACGCCGGAGGGGAGGGCAAAATCATCATATTGGATATTTTTGCCGATCATCTTTATGCTCTTGCCGGTTACCGAAATCGGCTCATAGGGTGGTAGCGGTTGAGCGAGCGGCAACCCAGCTTTGGAGTTCAACCATGCCGGTGGCGGCGGGATTACCGAATCAAGTGTTTTCTCGGCGAGGAGTGAATTTTCCTTGGAAAATAATTGCAGCTTGGCGGACACCTTGTCGCCGGGCTTGCCCGTAACGGGAAGAACAAGGGTAACTCCGGGTTTGCCGGCTAAATTGGCTTCGGAACATTTGATCCTGGAACCTGCGTCTGTCGTCAAAACGGCACGAACGGCTTGATTGCCCGGCTCCAAATGAATGTCGCCGTAAACCTGTCCGGGAACCGCAAAGTATCGCAGCATCAGTTGCTGGAGGGATGGAGCGAACACGCCGACCTTACCTGACAGCATCGGGATTGTTTCACCTTGAACCCGGACCGAATATTCCGCCGTCAGCGGACCTTCACCGTTTAAGGCATAGGGCTGCATCACGGTCATGCGGTCTTGTGCCTTCAACGTCAACGTTTTTAAGGGGGTTCCGGTGACCGCGACTTCAATGGTCTCCGTTTTTCCTGAATTGTTTCTTAACTCAAATTTGAGCTCGTTCGGTTTGCCAGGTTTGGGGGGATCAATCAATGCCTGTCGCGCCACGGAATGATTTTCGGTCAGATAGATCGCGCCGATCGGCATGGGGGTATAGCCCCCGTAGCAAGGGGCAATCCAGCCGGTTTGTACGGCCGCACGATTACGGAAGATATTGAACCCCAGCATCATATTTGCTGGGAACGTTTTCAACCCGACGGACGCAAACGGAATTGCCATCTCTGCCGTCCACGCGCCAGGCTTTTTACCGGTTTTAACCGTCCACGGTGCGTTCCAGTCCCTGACGTCGTTCCATGCCTCGGCCGTGCTACCCATACAGTTTACGGTGAACTCATAGTAGGCCTTGATGTTGACGTACCAATTGTTATACGATCCTTCATAGCCGCCCAGTTTCACATTGGACATTTGGGCCCGCTGCAGGTTCTCCGGTGCAATGTAGACCTGGACGGAATCGTCTTCGAAAGCCCGGTCGCCAGGTGCCCGAACAAACCCACGCGGTAATTGGGGATTGGGTTCGGAACATTCGACGGCCACATACAAATTGAGGTCATCCGCCATGACATAGGCGATGGTGTTAGGATTGGCCGTGGAAATGCCGTCGGCTCCCAAAAAATTGCTGATTACCGCCGCATTTTTCCATTCCGAAGCATCTATTTTTCCGTCGATGGCCGGTGGTTGGCGGCATTTGGCGATGGTCACGCAGGTACGGTTTTCAGCATCTGCCGCAAGATGAAAAAATAAAATCGAAAAAAATGACAATAAAACTAATTTAAGACGCATTGTGTATTTTCCTGAGTTTATACTGTGTTCGGTTGGCTTTAATTAACACGTTAAGCCTAGGGCAGTATAACGCTCGGACTTCCATCGGGAGAGGGGCACGGTGATTGCCTTTCGCTTCTGAAAAAGCTAATTGCCCCTCTCTCAATGGAAAAGATGATTTGTTTTCACTTCCGCTTCCGCCGAGCGCAATAGAACAGACCGCTGGTCGCCAACAGCGCGATCATCCCCGGTTCGGGAATTGATTCGATCGTCAGTCTGTCAAGTTGGCCGACCATACCGAGACCATTATAGGTCGTTCCATTGTTGGTTGAGCCACCGATTTGGAGGAGGCTATTGGCAAAGACGGAGGGGATGCTGCCAAAACTTACTGGGTATCCGGTGGGAGACCCATTTTTGAAAACTTGGACGGCTTCGTTAGCGGTTGCTGCGGTCAAATCAAACTCGACGGCGAAATTTTCCCACGTCGTGTTCTCGGCGCCATGGGCATGCACATACTCATCGACGACCCAGCCGAGGTCACTGGGCCGGATACCCGCACGGCCAAGGCCGGCACCAGCCTCGTTTGCGTCCAGTAAGATTCCACCGGCATTATTCCACCCGTGGTCAACGAGAAAGCCGAGATTGTCGTTCTGAACCAGCCAGGTCCAACTGATTCGAATCTTGTTATAGCCGGTCAAATCCAGATTGGTCGTTGTCGCTAAAAGCCCGGCGGCGCTGAATGTGGCAACCCCGCCGGTGTCACCGACCGTGCCGATTTTCATGAGCGTGTGTCCGCCTGACGGCGAAGAATCGGCAAGAAAGTTTCCTTCGGTAAACTGCCAGTCGGCGATGATGTCCGCCCGGGCGGTCAATCCCGCCAACAACAATCCCACACCCAATGTCATTGTTACATTCATTTCAATACTCCTTGACAGATGGAATTTTTACTCACGGTCTGGATCTCGATATCGACACATGACGGATCTTCAACTCGAAAAGGAACATGACAGATTTGAAACCGTCCAGATCATTGCATGGCGGTCCTCCTTGGTGCGGGATTTTTAGCTGATCTCATGCGGAAGCTGGGAAACAATTTTCCAGGGCGGCAACAGCGTCGTTGCCGCCGGGCGGGCAGGCGCTCGAACGCAGGATCAACTTGGCGGGCAGCCGGTGCTGGGTGACGAGGTTGGGCTTGCCCTCGGCCAGGTCCATGACCAGGGTGGCGGCTTCCCGGCCCATGGCCTCGCCCGGCTGCCGGAGGGTGGTCAGGGGCGCGGGCAGGAAGGCGGCGAAATCATCGTCGTTGAAGCTGACGAAGGAGACATCCTGCGGCACCCGCAGGCCGCTGTTGATGACGGCGTTCATGGCGCCGGGCGCCAGCTCGTCCCACAACAGGAAGACCGCTGTCGGCGGCGCCTTCAGGCACAGCAGCTTGTGCATCGGCTCGTAGCCGTAGGCTTCCAGGCCGACGTCGCGGGGGCGCATGGCGGAGAACTTCGCCCCGACTTCCTGGATCAGTTCCCGGTCAAACGGGAGGCCATGGTCGGCCAGGGCGCGGCGGTACCCCTGGTAACGCTCCCGGATGGTCTGGACCGTGTCGATGCGGTCGATGGTGTTGACAATGAAGGCAATGCGCTGGTGCCCCAGGGAGATCAGGTAATTGACGGCGTCATAGGCGGCCTGGTAATTGTCGGCGGTGATCAAGGGGGGGGCGAGCTTCTTGAATCCGATGTCGATGCAGACCACGGGGGTGGGCGTGTTCGCATCCTGCATCATTTGTTTGACTAATGCCTCATTGTGCGGGGGCAGGTAGGGAATCAGCAAGACACCGGCGACCCCATGGCTTTTCAGGCGGCGGAGGTGGGCCGCCTCGCTCAAGATGTCATAATTGGAGTTGCAGAGGACGAGGTCGTAACCGCGCCGGCGCAAGGCCGCTTCCGCGCCCAGGGCGACTTGGTGGCCCAAGCTGTCCGCAAGATTGGCCGCAACCAATCCGACTGTCCGCCGGGCGGCCGCCGGTGACGGGGCCGTGGCCGGCGGGGTGGAAACGAAAGTGCCCTTGCCCTGATGGCGGACAATGCGTTTCTCGGTCTGCAACTGCTGGATGGCCCGCAGCACGGTTTGGCGGCTGATCTTGAATTTTGCCGCCAGTTCAGCATCCGTCTCCAAGCGGTCGCCCGCCTGGCATTCATTGCTCTTGAGCTTTCCCGCCAAATAGTCGTAAACGGCCAGGTGCCGGGGGCGGCGTGAACCGGAGATGGGGTTGAAGGGGTGCATGTGATGCCTCTTGTAAAACCAAATGTACATCTAAGTTTTTTAAATGCAAGTACAATGCTTTTTATGCTTATTTTAAGCTTGTTTTTGGGGGGTTATTTTATCTGTATGGGTGGTTGTTGTCGTGCTTTTTTTGTGGTTATACGTACAAGTATTGCCGGGCTGCTTATGCCTGGTGGGGGTGGGCGGTTCCTGCAGCACGGACCGACATGCCGGGCAGCGCGTTTCCGCGTGTCCGCCTCAGCGGAGGGTGATGGCGGCGGCCAGCTCCCGGGCGGCGGCCGGGTCGAAGGCGGCCGGCGCCGCGGTCAGGCACGAGGCGGAGGCGCAGGCCAGGGCGTCGCGGAAGGCGGCGGCCAGCCAGTCCAGCGGCAGGTCGCCGGCGGCGGGACACGGGCTTGCGGAGTCCGCAAACAGGTGGCGGCGGGCGGCGACCTGGGTCATCAGCACGCCGGCCACGGTGTCGCCGGCCCCGATCGGATTGACCACCTGGTCCAGGGCGGGCAGCTGGAAGCGGCGGACGCCGGTGCGGTCGAAGAGCAGGGCGGCCTGGGGGCCGGCGGTGACGGCCAGCCGGCCGAGCCGGGGATAGCGTTCGAACAGGGCGGTCGCGGCGGCGTCCGGCCGGTCCGGCGGCAGGCCGGCCAAAGCGGCCAGCTCGCGGGTGTTGATCTTGAGCAGGTCGATGCCGGTTTCCAGGGCCGGCTGCACGCCATGGCAGCCGTCGAGCAGCACGGGGATGCCGCGGGCGCGGGCCAGTTGGGCGGCCGTGGCGTAAAACTGGGGCGGCACGCCGGGGGGGAAAGTGCCGCAGAGCGCGAGGCCCACCGCGGCCGGAATGAGGACGGCGAGCTGTTCCGCCAGTTGCGCGGCTTCCGCGGCGGTCAGCGGGGCGGACGGCTCGATCAGTTCGGTCATCTGGCCGGTGGCCCGGCACAACAGGGTGTTGCAGACGCGGGTGGCGCCGGCGATGGGGACGGTGACATGGTGCAGGCTGCGCCGGTCCAGGTCGGCGGTCACCCAGCCGCCGGTGGCGCCGCCGGCCACTTGCAGCAGTTGGGCGCGGCCGCCGGCGCTCCCTGCGGCCTGGAGGCAGTTGATGCCCTTGCCGCTGGCCTGGGTCCGGACCTCGGTGGCGCGGTTGACCTCGCCGATCTCGAGGCGATCGAAGAACAGGGTTTTCTGCCAGGCGGGATTCAGGCCGACGACCAGCAGGCCGGAATTGGAGGGGGCCGCAGGGGTGGGCATGGGGGGATGTCCTAGCGCAGGGCGGAGGCCGGCACCAGGACGACCCGGAAGCCGAGCAGGGGGGAGCGGCATTCGGGATCCACGCCCAGGCGGCTGGCCACCCGGCAGCGGGCCGGGATGCTGTCCCAGCTGCCGCCGCGGCGCACGCGGCGGGTGCCGCTGGCCGGGCCGGACGGGTTGACCATCGAGTCCGCCGTGCCGGGGGCATACCAGTCCAGGCACCATTCCCCGACATTTCCCAGCAGGTCATAGAGTCCCAAGGCGTTGGGCTGTTTTTGTGCCACCGGATGGGGGCTGCCGTTGCTGTTGCCCTTGTGCCAGACAAAGGCGTCCAGCAACAGCGGGTCGTCGCCAAAGAAGAACTGGGGCGGCGGCTCCGCCGCGGCGGCCGGCGTTCCGGCCGCGCCGTCCCGGCAGGCGTATTCCCATTCGGCTTCCGTGGGGAGGCGGAACACCCGGTCCTCGCCGATGCGGCCGACATGGCGTTGCATTTCGGTCAGGCGCCGGCAGAAATCGGCGGCGGTTTCCCAGCTGATGCTTTCCACCGGCAGGGTGGGGGCGCGGAAGAAACTGGGGTTGTTGCCGACCCCCATGACGGCGTCAAATTCCGTCTGGGTGACCGGGGTGCAGCCGATCCAGAACGGATAGGTCAGGCGGACGCCATGCACCGGGGCATCCCCGGCCTGTCCTGACGTGGAGCCCATCTGGCACACCCCCGGCGCCACTGGCACCATGCCCATGCCGACCATCGGCAGGAACACCGGCCGGCTGCCGCTTTCCGGGATCGGATCGGGGGTCGCCGGGGCGGCGGGGGGGGCGCCGATGGGGCGGACGGTGAAGAACTTCTCGCAACGCAGGCACTCAATGTCGCCGCCGATCTCGGCGTCATCCACCCGGTAGCGTTTGCCGCAATGCGGACATTCGGTTTTGATTTCAGCCACGGCAGTCCCCGTTCGCAAAGCCAATAATGAATTTGCAATGTAACGTGCCGGGCCGGGGTTTTCCAAACGCTTGCCGGACGCCAACCAGGGAGGATATTATCCATCCGCACGCGTGGTGCGGCGCGGCCGCGGTTTCTCCGGCTGCGGGGCTGGATTCCCTGTCGCGACGGCGCCCGCGGACGCCGCCGGCCAGGATCATTTTTGCACGGACAACACACTCCATGGCTGAACATTATCTCCAGGAACGCTTTGCGGATCGCATCGGCGGCAGCCGGTTTGGCAAGGACACGACGATCTACAAGTTTGAGAAGATCAAGCGCGCCAAGGCGGCGGCGAAGGCCGCGCATCCCGAGATTGAACTGATCGACATGGGGGTGGGCGAGCCGGACGAGGCGGCCTTTCCCGAGGTGGTGGCCGCGCTGGCCGCCGAGGCGGGGGTGTGGGAGAACCGCATCTACGCTGACAACGGCATTGCGGCGTTCCGCACCGCAGTGGCCCGCTACATGACCGAGCTGTACGGGGTGGCGCTGGATCCGGAAACGGAAATCTGCCACTCCATCGGCAGCAAGTCGGCACTGTCCCTGCTGCCCGCCTGTTTCGTCAATCCCGGCGACATCACCGTGATGACCGTGCCCGGCTACCCGGTGCTCGGCACCTGGACCAAGTACTTGGGCGGCGAGGTGCTGAATCTGCCGCTGACCAAGGCCAACGGCTTCCTGCCGGACCTGGAGAGCATCCCGGCGGACCGGCGGGCGCGGGTCAAGCTGATCTACCTCAACTATCCGAACAACCCCACCGGCGCCTCGGCCACCCCCGCCTTCCTGGACCGGGCCATCGCCTTTGCCAAGGCCGTCGGCGCGCTGATCGTCTTTGACGCCGCCTATGCCCCGCTCAACTTCAAGGGCAAGCCGCTGAGCATCCTGTCGCGCCCCGGCGGCAAGGAGGTCGCGGTTGAACTGCACAGCATGTCCAAGGGCTTCAACATGACCGGCTGGCGGTTGGGCTGGGTGTGCGGCAACCCGCTGGCGGTCAAGGCGTTCGCCACCGTCAAGGACAACGCCGACAGCGGCCAGTTCATCGCCATCCAGAAGGCGGCCGCGGCGGGGCTGGCGAACCAGGCCACGATCACCCCCAAGATCAGCGAGAAGTACAGCCGACGTCTGGCGGCCCTGGTCGAAACCCTGCGCGGGCTCGGCTTCGACGCCCGCATGCCCGAGGGCTCGTTCTACCTCTATGTCGAGATTCCCACGGGCACGGCCGACGGCAAGCGCTTCGACACGGCCGAGGCCTTCAGCCAGTGGCTGATCACCGACAAGCAGATCAGCACGGTGCCGTGGGACGATGTCGGGCACTTCGTGCGCTTCAGCGCCACCTTTGTCTCCAAGGACGTGGCGGACGAAAAGCGCGTACTGGACGAGGTCCGGCGCCGGCTCGGCGGCAGTAAGTTCGTCTTCGCCTGAACGCTGGCTGTTGCCGGTTTCCGCGGACGGCGGTTATAGTCAGGGAAAGAGGCATTTTCCCCGGAGGTGTGCCATGCGCCCCGTTCCGACCTTGGCGGCGGCGGTTTTTGCCGCGGTTTGCGCCGGCCATGCTGTTCGGCTCTTCCTGAGGTGGGAGGTTGTGCTGAATGGCTGGCACATTCCTCTGTGGCCAAGCTGGTTCGGCCTGGCCGCCACGGGCGCCCTGGCGGCCCTGCTGTGGCGGGAGGCCCGGCACCGCTAAACGGGGCTCCGCTGCAATACGTTATGTGAACTCGAGGCGTGGCCTTCCTCGGAGTATCGGCGGCTTTGCCGCCGCCTGGAGTTTGGCGAAAGTCAACGGTTGCGGTTTTCCCGTCCCAGCGGGACGGGGCGGGAATAGGCAGGGGCCTCAGCCCCTGTTTTGCCCGTCCCCCCATTTCGCGTGCCGTCAGGTACGCG
>JBAZJM010000034.1:0-23728 GCA_041651315.1 Lentisphaeria bacterium
ACGGCGCGCACAGCTCGTCAATCCGCCCGTGCGCCTGGGCATAGATGTCGCGCGCCACGGCCAGGCCGTCGCCGCCCGCCAGCGCCAACCCGATGAGTTCTTCCAGCCAAGTGGTTCCCGCCGTCTTGAGGTGCAGGCCGGCGCCATGACGCCGGAGCAGCTGGCGGACCGGGCCGTAAAGCGAAAACTTGTCGCTGCCCGAATGGATGCTGATCTTCAGGCCGGGCGGCAGTCCAAATTCCTGCACCGCCAGCTGAAGGGCCAGCAGGTCCTGTTCGAATTCGCGGGCGAACTGCGCCACGTCGCCGACATAGTCCACGCTCTTGTTGAAACGGCCGGTGAACTTGGGGGCAATGGTCTGGACCGGCACGCCCTCCCCGGCCAGGCCGCCCAGGATCAGCAACAGTTCCAGCGGCGTCTGCGGGGTGACGGCCTCGTCAGTGGACACTTCCGTGATGAACTGGCCCCGGCCCCGCGCCGCTTCAATGCGGCGGTAGATCCGGCCCGCTTCGCGAACCGCTCCGGCATAGTTGGCCAGGAACGCGTCCAGGGCCGCGGAGTCCACCGGTTCCGGCCGGCCCAGGGCGGGAAAACCACGCCCCACGCAGGGTTGCAGGGCGGCGCGCACGGCGGCGGCGTCCTCGGGCGCGGCGGGCCGGCCGATGGCATCGGCCACGTCCAGCGTGTAAAAATCGCAGTGCGGCAGGAAGCCGTCCACGGTCTTCAGGCCGATATGGTCGGCGTCGAGGTGCCAGGCGCCGGCCCAGTTGGCGGTCCGGACGGCGGCCATGGCCGCGGTGCGCGTGTCGGCGGGGGTGGTGCCGATGAGCGTGTGCTCGCGGTTGGATTTGTTCCACACCGGGGTGATGTCCACGCCGGCCTGCCGGGCCGCTTGCAGGGCCGCCAACTGGGCCGCGCCCTGGTGGCCGAAACGGTCGCCGATGCCGATGGAATAGGGGGCAAGATTCATGGAAAAACAGCTCCTCTTCACAGCCATTTCCGGCAGGCGTCCGCGGCATAGGCGAGCCGGTCATCGCCGGGACAGACGGGGGAAAATCCCGGATCCGGCAGGCCGGTGACCAGGTCGCCAATCCGGACCGCCGCGCCGCTGGCCATTGACCGGTTGGCCGCAATCCCCACCAAAACGGAATAGGCGCCCTGGATCTGGTCGGCACTGCGCCGGAGTGGATCGGGGGCGGGGACGCCGAAAATGTCATTCAGCATCACGGTGTCGCCGCCGCCATGGCCGCCCTCGCCGGTGCGCACCGGGATGTCCCGGGGCGGCTGGAAGTGCGGATACACCCGGGTGCGGGTGGCGTCCGCCAGGAAGCCGCCCTGGACACCGCCGTCGCCGTTGACATAGGAGGATTCCTGGCAGACGTGTTCGAGCCGGCCCTTGGTGCCGTTAAACTCGATCCGGTATCCCTCAAAAGGAGTGAAGGCGTTCAGCGAATAGCTCATCTGGGCGCCGGAATGGTAGTCGACAACCACATTCATGACGTCCTCGATGTCGCTGCAGGCGTGGTCAAACACGCAGCGGTCGCGGAAATAGCCGTCATGATGTTCCTGGTCGAGATAGAGGGCCTTGAGCTCGCCGGTCTTGGTCAGGTCCAGGTGGAAGTTGCAGCGGGCCGCTTCCGGGCAGGCCAGGCAGCGGGCGCCGTGGTTGGCGAGGCCGTAGCGGGCGGCCTGCGCCTCGGTGTAAAAGGCGCGCCGGCCGCTGGCATACACGCGTTCCGGATAGGTTCCCAGCCACCAGTTGACCAGGTCGAAGTGATGGGTGGCCTTATGCACCAGCAAACCACCGGAGTTGGCCTTGTTGCGATGCCAGCGCCGGTAATAATCCGCGCCGTGGGCGGTGTCCAGCAGCCACTGGAAGCTGACGCTGAGCACGGTTCCGACAATGCCTTCCGACAGCAGTTCCTTGATCTGGCTCCGGGCGGGCGAATACCGGTAATTGAAGGTCACCCGGACCGTCCGGCCCGTTTTCCGGCAGGTGTCGAGGATGCGTTGGCATTTCTGTTCGTCGGTGGTCATCGGTTTTTCGGTGATCACATCGCAGCCAAGCTCCAGGGCCCGGCAGATGTACGCATCGTGGCTGCTGTCCATGGAGCAGACAATGACGGTATCGGGCGCGTGTTCCCGGATCATGGCGTCGAAATCGGCGGGCAAATAAGTTCCCAGCCCCGGATTGACCGCCTTGAGCCGGTCCGCGGCAAGCGCCAACCGCCCCTCGTTGGAGTCGCAGACCGCCAGGAGTCTGGCGGCCTCCCGATGGCTCTTCAGGAACACGTCCTGATACATGCTGGAACGGCCGCCCAGGCCGACCAGCACATACGTTTTGGGGTGGTTTTTCATGATCTCTGAACTCGACATTGCGCATCCCTTTGGCCTGGCCGCCGCCCCTGGCGTTGCCATTACACTGAGGCAAAAACATTTACAGGGTAGACGGCACTCGTGCCCAGTCAACGGTTCGGCAGCAAGGCGCAGAGCGCCTCGTGCCAGTCGCCCAGATCGGCCGGCAACGTGATCGCCTGGTCTTTGCCAATCTCGGCGATCAAGGCGAGCAAGTGTTCCCTGCGAGGGCCGGAGGCGCTTTGCAGGGCCGTCATGGCCAGGCGCAGGTCATGCCAACCGGCCTTGTACGCTTCCCAGCGCAGGGACGCCAACGGACCGTCCTGGCCGGGGTAAAGCAGATACATGTCGCCGGTGGGCCAATTGAATCCCGGATTGCCGAACACGTCTTTCACCGTGTCGTACAACGACCAGCGCAAATAGCCGGCAAAATGGTTGGCGTAGGTGATCCAACTGATCCGATAGGCATCGGCCAGGGGACATTTGAACAGGGTGTTCCCCCACGCGGGGGCCATGCAGTTGTACCAACGGATTTCGACCCCCTTTTCCCGTAGCGCCTTGACGGCCCCGCGATCATACCCGGCCTCCAAATGAATGGTGGCAATGTCGAGTACACCGACGCTTTTCAGCGCGTCGGCGGCGCAGATGGCGGCGGTGATGCGGATGTCCGGGGCGTATTTTCTTGCCATCCTGACCACGGCGTTGAAGGTGTCGGCATCCTTGGGTTCGTCGTAGGGACAGAGCGTCAGGAGCTTGTCCCAGCCTTTGTCTCGGTTGTGACGCATGAAATCGGTCAGGAACGCCCCCCATGCCGCTTCATACTCCGGCGCGTCAAAGGTGGTTTCGGCTTCGATGTATTGGCCATTGGCATCATAGTAGTTCAGGGCCGGGGCCTGACATTTGCAGGGCAGCAGCGAGTGGCATTCGATCTCCCGGTTGATGCCGTGCTTGAAGTTCAACTCGATGTAGCGGTCATAGCGGGAGTAGTCAAAACTCCAACCGTCACCGTTCTTGCTCCAACGGATCGGACACAGTTTTTCATGATGGTGGTAATAGCGTTTGGGCAACGGGTAACGGAACGGATCGTCCTTGACCGACAGCATGATGCCGGTGGCGCCGCCGGCGGCGGACTCGGCCAGGTACCGGTCGGCCATCGCCCAAAATTCCTCCGACCACATGGCGATGCCGTGATAGCGGCACAAGGCGTGCCAATGCGGCCAGAAAACGGTATGCGCCGGCCATGGCGCCTCCGCGACGGCAGGGACAACCGTCACGTCGATCCGACGTTTCAAGGGCAGGTGCGATGCGGAGACCGCATGAATCTCCACCGTCAGCCGGCCGGCGGGAAAATCCCGCGGAATGGCGGTTTTGACCAGAAACGTCAGGGTGGTGTTGCCGGCGAAATCGACCGGTCCGGCCGGGGCGACAACATCCGGCAGCAACGTCGCCTCCTCGGGATAGATGACCGGCTGCACGGGATGCACCGCAAAACACAGTCCGCCGCCGGTCACCTGCAGGGTCAGTTCCTCGACCGGCAACCGACTGCGAGTCGCGGCCGTGAACATAAACGTCGTCCCGGCCACGCCGCAAACCGTCTGCCGCGTGGGTTCCGGCCATTCGTTCATCTTGATCCGGCGCAAGCCAAAAAACCGCAAATCCTCCAGCTCGCATTGCCGTCGGATCACCCGGTCGGTGGCATTGTCGGGGACTGTCATGGCCGCATTCCCGTCGTGGTTTTTCATTTGCCGTTTTTCTGGAAATAATGCAGCAGCAGATCCCGGCGCGGCGTGGTTGCCACCAAACGCGCCGGCTGGCCGTAGTCGCCTTCATGTTCGACGCTCCAGCCATCCCATTCGCGGAAGGCGTGATAGGTCCAGTCCCACCCGTATTCCTCGAACAGGCTGATGGCGTCCTCCAGCCACCGTTCCGCCCCCGGTGCCCAGCGGATGGCGGAAAATTCGCCGACATAGATCGGGACGCCATACTTCCGCTGAAATTCCACTGCCGGAGCCAGGGCTTTCCGCAACCGTTCCCGGTTCCACTGTTCGCCGTCAATCATTCCAGGATAGGCCAGGAGCCCGGTTTCCTTGTTCCGCTTGACGCCTTGATGCGTGAACGCGCTGGGATTGTAAACATGGATGCTATAAATGACATTCGTCACCGGCAGCGGAACCAACATCGACAGGCCGTCCGGATGGGCGATCATCGCCGGTTCGACCACAATCGGCGTATCCGGGTCAAGGTCGCGAATAGCTCGGGCAAGACGCAGCGCCAGCCGGTTCCAGTCCAACGCCCCGCCGGCCTCATAGACGTAATCGTTTTCACGCGGTTCATTAAGGATGTCGTATCCCCAAACGGCTGAATTGCCCCGGTATCTGGCCGCCAGGCGCCGCCAGGTTTCAACCAAGGTATCCTGATCTTTTTTATCCCAACTGAGAAGGTTGCTGCCGACTTCCGATATCCTCATGCCCGGTCCTTTATGCAGGTCAATCACCACCTTCATCCCATATTTTTTCGCCAGCACCAAGGACTGGTCGAGCGCGGCCATCTGCCGTTCAAGCCAGGCTTGGTATTTCTCCGGGGTATCAAGATCCTTCACTTTGCCGTTCATCTGGTAACGGATCAGGTTCACCCCCCACCCCTTCAGGTCGGCAAAGTCGGTTTCCGCCATCGCCCGGCCGCTCATGACGCCGCGAAAGCGGGTGGTTGGGTGAAACGACGGCGACGCCGCCGCGACGGCCGGTTCGGGCAGGGGCGGCAGCAAGGTGATGTTCACCTCGTCGACCCACAGGGTGCCGGTTGCATTCTGGAGCCCCACATGCAGTTCGAGCTTCTGGATGTCGTCCGGCACGCGCAGGCAGGCGGTAAACTTCCGCCAGTCGTAGGTGCCGCAGGCTTTGCGCTGTTCCCCGTAATATTCATAACCAGAGCGCGTGGTCAGGTGCAGCATCAGCTTGGGGCCGAAGTACGGCGGGGCTGCCGTCCGGACGATATCCCGGCCGCGCATCATGGCTTCGACACACAGGATGGCGCCCCGCTTCAACCCGCCCACCGCAAGATCATGGACGATTCGCGCATCCGCGTTGGTCCGGCCGGGCGGCACGTCGACTTTCAAGGCCCACGATCCGGCCAACCCTTCACCTGCCACCCGTTGGGCATAGGGGTTGGCCGACCATTCCGACGGACGCTCGAAAGCCTCGTGAAAAAAACTGCTCGGCTGCGCCTCCTCCGCGGTGGCGGATAGCAGCCCGCCCGTAACGCCCATAACGGCCATGATGCCCAGTTTAAGATTCATTGGACTTCCCTAAAAAGCCAGGGTTCGATAGTCGACGTCGCGGCCGCCTTTGATGCCGTGTTCCAGGAAGTCCCGGCCACGCATGGCTTGGACATGCCCGTCGAGAAACGCGGCGTTTCCACTATGATTATGGCGGAGATGAACCGACCGCGTGTCGGGTGACATCGGAACGTCATCCATGGGGATATAACTCGAATGCACCCAGAGATTGATGATGCTTAGATAGGTCGCATCGGCATAGACCATGACGCCGGATGGACTGGAGAACTGGTTGATCCGGAACCAGGTTCCCAGTTGCGCGCGCATGCCATACGCAAACGCCTGCGCCTTGAGGATATTGGTCAGCAACTGTCCTTCGGCGAAAACCGCCGTGCCGTCGCGCAGGGTCGGGCACAGCCCAACGCCCAGGGAGGTGACGTACCGACCGCTCCACAGGAAGCCGAACCAGCGCACTTCCTCGTTGTACGGAATGACCCCTTGATACGGGTATTGATAATAGGACGGTACCCAGTCCTGGTAGTCGACGGCATAGCTGAGGGTGGCAAACATGTCCTGCTTCAGGTTGCCCAAGCACTGCGACTGCTTGGCGGCTTCGCGGGCCCGGCCCAGCGTGGGCAGCAGTAACGAGGCCAAAATGGCAATGATGGCGATGACGACCAGAAGTTCTATCAGGGTGAATATGCTTTTCTTCATGGTCAACACGAATCCAGCAACATTACATCTTTATCCACAACGTCTTGAATGTCTGTAAGTTCACTCGGCGTTACCCGGCGCCAGCCTGGATTATTACCCTTGTAGCTCAGGGCTTGCAGCCCGGCGGAACGTCGCCGCCGCGCTACAAGCGCTCAGCTACAGCACACACGGCTTGGGGCTTATGAAAATAATCCAGGCCGGGCGGTTTGGGAGCCACGCCGCCGGCACAGGAGCCCCAACCCACCCGCGGCCAGCAAGCCCAGCATCGTCGGTTCGGGAATGAGCCAGACTTCATTGTCAAAGCGGTAGTCGTCGATCACGCCACTGTTCACCCTGAATATTTGGGCGTCCGTAAAACCCGACGTCTGCCACGAGTGGATGTTGGCCCGCAGGTAATAAACCGAAGCTCCGTGAACGTAGCTGGTCAGATTATGATAGCCGGTATCACTGGCGTCGGTACCCACGGATGACCGCAGGTCAATGAAGGTGGTCCAGTTCGCATTGTCCGTGCTAACCTCCCAAGTGACGTAACCGCCCGTCGCCCCCTTGAATGCGTAGGAGGTTGCCCTCACCTGCAGTTGGTCGATCACATTGGCCGCGCTTCCCGCCTGGGAAAAATCGAACTTCCAAACCAGGGTTCCCCCGGCGGTCGAGGTTGACTGGAGAAAATATCGCACACCGGTGGTCCGCACGATCCCCTCATTGGAAAAGGTGCCCTGCGCATAACCCGTTCCGGCAAAGGCATTGCTGGTGCTCGCGTTCAGGCTGTATTTGTCCTCTAGGACGGCATACTTCCAGCGGAAATCATAACCGCTGCGCGTCCCGTCCGACTGTCCGAAATCAAGATCGCTGGGAGCGACCTTGAGCGCGCCGTCAACCATGATGGCCGCCGGCGACACCGCTGCCGCCAATGCCATCACCACCAGTCCCGTCCGCATGCTCTTTCGGTTCATGGGTGCCGTCCTTCTTTTTCTGGTTTATGTGCCGCCCCGCACCGTGCGGGGGTGGAAACGCTTTCCCTGACCACTAAACGGGTGGGAACGGCGATCATGCCCGTGTCCGCCGCCCCCCGGTTTTCAAGCTGCGCATGCACCGCCTCCACGGCCCGGCGGATGATCGTTTCGGCACCGGCGTCAACCGAGGTGAGCGGCGGAGTCATCATGCCGCCCGCCCGGGTGCCGTCATAGCCGATGACGGAAACATCATCCGGGATCCGAAGCCCCCGATCCCACAGGCCGCAGGAGAACGCACCGGCCAAGTGGTCGGATGACACGAACACCGCCGTCGGCCGCTCCCGGAGGTCGGCAAACTGGTGCGCCGCGGCGCGGGCAAAGTGGGAGACCCGCGCCCATTGTCCTGGCGGCACCGTGACATAATGGCGGCTCAGGGACAGGCCATGGCGCTTGGCGGCGCGGGCCAGTGGGACTTCTTTGGTGGATTGCGAGGTTCCGAAATACGCCAGGCGCCGGTGGCCGTTTTCCTTGAAATGCGCAACGGCTTCGTTGATTCCGGGCGCGTTGTCGGGAACGATGGACGGCAGCCCCTCAATGGCGTGCGTAATGCTGACAAAGGGAAATTTTTCCCCAATGATCTGCGCATATTGGGCCGTGCCCTTGCCCATGGCTGAACCAAAATAGATGACGCCGTCAACCCCACGCGCCAACAGGCTGTCGAACGCTTCCAAGTCATTTTTCGCCGTGTGCCATTTGGCCACGGCCAATACCAGGTGGAACCCGAGCTTCTCCACCTCATGCATGGCCAGGTCGGCCAATTCATTGAAATGCGGGTTGCAGATGTCGCCGCACAGAAAACCGATCGAGCGTGTCTGGCCGCGCACCAGAGCCTGGCCGGCAAAGGAGGGGCGGTAGTGCAGCGCCTTGGCCATGGCCAGGATCTTTTCCTGGGTGGCCTTGGCAATCCGGGCCTGTGTCCCCTTGCCGGTGAGGACGCTTGACACGGTGCCCTGGCTGACGCCGACCCGTTTGGCGATATCGGTTGCCGTGATGGCCATTCCCGCACTTCCCGATTATTTATCTGCAAATACGTATTTGCATGAAAAATATTGCATTATATTCAGAATGCAAACAGGGTTCCCGAAATCGTTTTGAATCCTCTGCGGAGCGTTTCCATGATCGGACCTCATAACACCATTATCCGGGGCTTGGCGACGGCACTGCTGGGGAGCGGCCTGGCGATTGGCGCGGCCGGCGTTCCCAGCCCGCCGGCATCGGCAGGAACCGTGACGCTCAATTGGACGACGGACCGGGCGCCGGTTTCCTACCGCCCAGGCGAGACCATGGCCTTTGCGCTCCAGCTACTCGAAGATGGCAGGCCGCTAACTGGAAAGCGGCTTCAGTGGCGCCGGTTCGGCGACGACCAGCAGACGGACCGCGGCGAAGCCATATCCTCCGCCGCGCAGCCGTTGCGGATCACAATCTCTATTGATCGGCCCGGCTTTGTGCGACTTGAAATTGCGATCTTCAACCACGACGGCTCCCCGCTGCTGGATGCAGCGGGAAAACCAGTGAAATTTGCCGGCGGTGCCGGTGTTGAACCGGAAAAACTTGAAGGTACCCCGGAACCGGCCGATTTCGACGCATTTTGGCGGACACAAAAGGCCCGTCTCGCGAAAGTGCCGATGACCGCCGTCCTCAAGGAAGTGCCCGCCCCTGACCCGCAGTTCCAGCTTTTCGACGTCCGGGTCGGCTGTGCCGGTGGAAAGCCGGTTTCCGGATACCTTGCCGTTCCCAAAGGCGCCCAGCCGAAATCCCTGCCGGCGCAGGTCTCGTTCCATGGCTATGGCGTGGGCTCCGCCAAAGCGCAATGTCACCGCCCAGGCAGGTTGGTTTTCGATTTCAATACGCATGGCATCGACAACGGCCGTGAACCGAATTATTACCAAGTACTTAAAGACGGTGAATTAAAAGGGTATGCCTTTCAAAAAAATGGCAACGCCAAGCCAGAAACCGCGTATTTCAACGGAATGATGCTCCGGGCCATGCGAGCCTTGGCATTCATCAAGTCACGCCCCGAATGGGACGGCCGCACCTTGATCGTCTCCGGCGGCAGCCAGGGCGGTTTCCTGGCCCTCAGTGCGGCCGCCCTCGACCCTGCCGTCACCGAATGCACGGTCACCAAGCCGTGGTGCTGCGACTTGGGGGGCATCACGGTGGGACGCCTCCGCGGCTGGCGTCCCGATTGGGCCGGAGGTCTGGGCTACTATGACCCCGTCAACCAGGCGAAACGGATCACCTGCAAAACCGTTGTTGCCGCGGGACTTGGCGACGCGGTCTGCCCGCCCTCCGGCCTCTCGGTGCTCTACAACCACCTCAAGGGCCCCAAAACGATCGAATACATCCAAGGCTCCACGCATGGCTACGACCCGCCGCGCCCGCAACGGCAGACCATAACCGCGAACCTGCCGGCGGCGGCTGGCCGGGGTGAACGGTGACCACCCCGGCACGGCCCGGCGAAACGCCGCCGGCACCCGGCCGCCGTCAGGTCCAGGAACCGGGGGCGGGATCGGGGTGGTTGAAACGTTCGGGGAACTTGCCTTCCGCAATGCCGCCGGTCGCATCGTCACCGGGTGGCGTGAGTTTCCACGGCGGGCGTGGGGCGACCGCAGTATGGAACCGGCACTGGCCGATCGCCCGGCGCTTTTCCATGGCGTCCATGCAGGCGCGGATGCACCCTTTGGCGCCGCAGATGGCAAAGTAGTCGGTATGGCTCTTGATCTGGTTGTAATAGGTCATGCAGGCGGCGGCCGGAAATTCGGGTGAGGCGCCCCATTTGGCATCGGCCATGGGATAAGCCATTTTGTAGGCGGCCTCTTCGGACATCGTGCTGTGGCGCACGTCCAGGTCCAACCCCGGAAAATCCTTCTTGAGGAACGGCGAGGCTTCCCAGTTCAGGCCGTGGTGAGTGAGGGTGCAGCGGCCCATGTGGACATCGCCCCACTCGTAGGTCTGATCGGCGATCTGGATGCGGATGGGGGGACGCTCGCCCGGCCGGGGAATGGCGCCGCCAGGGCAGTCTTTGACGCAGCGCAGGCAACGGTTGCAAAGCGTGCCCGGCTTGAGCAGCGGATCCGGCTCCAGTTCCGCGTCGGTGAGAATGGTGCCCAGGCGCACCCGGGGGCCGAATTTCCGGGTCAGCAGAACCTTGGACCAGCCGATTTCACCCACCCCGCAGGCGACGGCGGCGATGCGGACATTCAGGTTGATTTCCGCCGCGGGGCGGCCGGGAGCGACGGGCGGGCGGGTGCCGGGGCGTTCGGGCACGCCGGGATAGACCGGCACCGCCTCCCACCCCTGATCCTCAATGAAGCAGGCGGTGGCGTAGGTCACCTTCGGCCGGAACAGCGTGTTGAGGCGGTTGTAACTGTAGAAGGTGTAGTTGGCCCAGTGCGTGCCTTCCGTGATGCCCCGGTAACTGCCGCGGGGAATCGGCTGGACGATGGTGATCACCGACTTGCAGTCGGGGAAGATGTTGAGCGGATGCATGCCGCGGGGGGCATTCTGGAACCGTTCGATGTTGGCGATGCCGATGTCGCCGGCGCCGGCGGCGAAGGCGGCTTCCTTGACTTGCGCGGAGGTCAGTTTCATGGGGGGCGCCTTTCGGTTATGCCCGGCCTTGGCCGAGGGTGTCGAGGTTTTTGCCGCAGCCGATGTTGGCCGGGTTGGCGGCGGCGTCCGGGGCAAGGGGGCGTTGCAGCAGGTCGAGCGCCCACGGCGTGCGCTTGCGGAAGGGCTGGGCAAAGCGGTTCTCGCATTTGCCGCCCTGTTCGATCTGAACCATGCAGGCGCGGCCGCAGGCGGCGGCGATGCGGTCCGGCTGGGTGCCGCGGCCGGGCAGGCGCATGGCGCCATTGGGGCAGGCATTGCAGATTTCCAGGTCGATGGCGGCCACCTGCCGTTCGTGACCGGGGATGCCGGCCGATTTGAGGCGGTCGGCACGAAGGCCGCCCAGCGGACACGCGCGAATGCAGGCCCCGCAATCGCCGCACAGCGGTTTTTCGAGCACGGGATCGGGCGTCAGGTCGGCGTCAGTGAGAATGAGGGCAAACCGTTGGCGGATGCCGAAGCGCGGAGTGATGAAGAAATCGCCGAGGCCGGGCGCGCCCAGGCCCGCCGCCTGGGCGGCATAGGCCACATCCAAAATGATGTTGGGCGCGGGTTTGCCCGGAGCCACCGGCCGCCCCTTGGGCATGCCCGATTCCGCGTAACCGAAGAGGGGGACCGCCTCGTAGCCCAAGGTCTCGATGTGGCAGGTGACGTCGTAGGTGGTCTGGGCCAGGAAATTGTCTTCCAGCCAGTGATAGCCGAACAGGCCGTAAGTGCTGGAAAAGCTGGTGCCCTCCTCCACGCCGCGCAGGGCGCCCCGAAGAATGCGCCGGCCAAGGACAATAACGGAACGGCATTCGGGGAAAATGGCGCGCGGATCGCGGTCGGGGGCAAGGCCGTCAAACCGGTCGATGGGGGCGATGCCGACGAGGTCGGCGCGGGCCTGTTCGGCGCATTTCCGGAGGTCGTCGGTGAGGACTGATGCGTGCATGGTACCGCTCCTGGTAGATGGATTAATACGATATTGTCGTATATATTACGACATGTGAATAATATTACCCCAAATCGGCGGCGCGGCAAACGCGCCGCCAGGCCGGCCCGCGCCGGGGGGCCATGACCGGCGGGATACGCCCCCCCCGGGAATCTTTATAGTATGCGCCTGAAGCCACCCGCGAAAAAAACACCGAATCCCCCAACCCGGCAGAGCCGGAACCACGTTGTTTTCACCACAGAGAACGCCGAGGGCACAGAGAAACAAAACCGGGGAAATATGAGGAAGGCGACACGATGTTCATGTTTTTCTCGGTGTTTCTCGGTGACCTCGGTGGTGAAATCTTGCGTAAGTTTTTCACTCGTGACGTGCTAAAGGAAAACACCAGGCATGAAGACATCCTCCCCGCCGTCCACCGCCGCGCCGCGCACCATCCAATCCGTGGACCGCGCCCTTGACATCCTGCAGGCACTGGCCGCGCACTCCGGGGGATTGACGCTGTCCGCCCTGGCCGCCACCCTCGGTCTGCATCCGCAGACGGCGCAAAGCCTGGTGCGCACCCTGCAGGCACGCCACTGGGTGGTGCAGGCCGGCCGGGGACAACCCTACGGCCTGGGACCAGCCATGCTGGCGCTCACCCAGCAATGGCTGGGCGGCAACGGCCTCGCGTCAGCCGCCCGGAACCGGGTCGAAGCTTTGTCCCAGACCGTGGGAGAATACGTCTTGCTGGCCGAACTGCGCGGACAAACCCTGATGCCGCTGGTGGAGCGGCGCGCCGAACGGACCCTGATGCTGGGGGCGGCGGAGGTCTACGGCAGCAACCGTCTGCATGACATGGCCACCGGCAAGGTCCTGCTGGCCTACTTGGAACCGGAACGGCGGAACCGGCTGGTGGCTAGCCTGGCCTTGACCCCGCGGGGACCGCAAGCCGTGCGCAGCCACGCCGCCTTCCTGCGCCAGTTGGAGGCCATCCAGCGCGACGGCTATGTCATCTGCCGCGAAGAGGCAGGCGAGCAGATCGCCGCGCTCGCCATGCCGGTGCGGGACGCCTCCGGGGCGGTCCGCGCGGCCCTGGGGCTGTCGTTGCCGCTATCGCGCTTTGCCGCCGGTCAGGAAAAACGGCTGCTGAAAGAGTTGCGGGCCGCGGCGGCGGACATTGAGCAGGCCTGGGGCTGGCGGCGGGCAGCCGGGCTTAAGACGTGAGTCGTTCTACTTTGTTATACTGTGTTAGGGTGAAAACTTTCATTCTTTCAGCCTAAAAACCTTCAGTCTTCAGCCTAACGAAGTATACATTCTCGACTCGTGTGTTCGTCGGCGTTCTCGTTGTCGTCCTTCGTACTCGATTCGATGACGACAACGAGAACGACGACGATTTTATCTAACAAACGCGCTACAAGCGCTCAGCTACAGCCGAACGGCGTTGGGCAAACAGCCAGTCAAAAAGCTCGGGCTCGGCAAGCGCGGGATTCCAGGCGTCGTGGGCAACGTCGGGATACTCGGTATAACGCGGGGCGCCGCCGGCGGCGCGCAGGGCGGCCACCATTTCGCGTGACGATGATGGCAAGACCGACCGGTCCAACGCGCCATGAAAAACCCACAGCGGCACGTGGCTGAGCGCGGGGGCGTTGGCCACGTCACAGCCCCCGCAGATGGGGAACGCCGCCGCGAACCGGCGCGGCTGACGGCACAGAATGTCCCACGTGGCAAAACCGCCCATTGAACCGCCGCCGACATAGAGCCGGGCGCGGTCAACGGGCAACGCCCCCAAAAGTTCCTCCAATAATTTAATAAAAAGTGCCATGTACACCGTCGGCGTCCGGTGAAAAACATGCCGGGCGGCGTTCCACTCCGCGGTTACCCACCGCTGATCTTCGGGACACTGCGCCGCCAGTACATAACAGGGATGGCGCTGCTGGAACCCGGGGTCGCCGAAACGCCCGGCCAACATCAGGTTCTTTTGGTTGTCATTGCCGATGGATCCCATGCCATGGAAATAGACCAGGAGCGGAAACCCGGTTGCCGGAACGACACCGCCGGGGGTCAATAGCCGGTAAGGCAGGCGGTAGTCCCCGTCCACGAAGTCAAAGCCATGGAACCCGTTAATGACCGGATAGCGAGAGCGATTGTCCATGCCCGGTAACATAATCGGAAAGCAGCCCGTTTTTCGAGGTTGCCCTGGCTGCGGCCGGTCCGGCATGCCGCGCCTCCTCCCGTGGGCATGACCGTTTTACCGGATGAAGTTGGGAACCCCCTTTTGAGGAAATGACGGTTCCCAAACCCTCCGTCAAACCTTTTTGTACCTTTTGCGGATTCCGCAGGCCGCCCCTGCAGTCCCAGTCATGGTCTGTCGCGCGAGACGGCCTGCGAAATCCGCAAAAAGATACAAAAGTTTTGGGAAGGGGGATGCAGAGCGAGTCCCCGAGCGACCCGGCGGAGCCGGGGCTGCGGAGCGCGGAGCGCGGGGGGAGCACCCTTTTCCAAAAGGGTGGCCCCAACATCATCCGTCAAAATTGCCAGACGCCCACGGTAGGCAACGGGTGGCGGCGGGGCGTGTGCCGGGTTATTTTGCGGGCCACCTATGGGCGCCTATCTGCTACGACGACTGTTGCTGATGATTCCGACCGTGTGGGGCATCCTCACGGTCACCTTCATCATCATCCAGTTCGTGCCGGGCGGGCCGCTCGACCAGATGCGCGACCAGTTGGAGGGGCGTGCCGGGCGCGGCGGCGAGGCGGGCGGCACGGCGGCGGCCGGCGCCGGCACGGCGGCGGCCGGCGCCGGCACGGCGGCGGAACGGCAGCACAATTTGTCCGCCGAAGACGTCGAGAAGCTCCGCCGCGTCTACCACCTGGACCGGCCGCTGTGGGAGCGCTACTGCCGCACCTTTCTGTGGTTCTCGCGCAGCGACCCGCAGCAGCCGCTGTGGCGCGCCCTAGGCGACGGCCGGAACTGGGACGGCATGCTGATCGGCAAGTTCGGCGACTCCTTCTACCGCAACCGCAACGTGCTGGGGCTGATCGCGGAAAAAATGCCGGTCTCCCTGTCGCTCGGGGTGTGGAGTTTTGTTCTGACCTATCCGTTGTGCGTGCTGCTGGGGGTGTTCAAGGCGGTGCGCAACGGCAGCCGCTTCGACGCCGGCAGCAGCGTGCTCATCCTGGTCGGCTACAGCATTCCCGGGTTTGTGCTGGCGGTGCTGCTGATCGTGCTGCTGGGGCCGGGCGACGCCTCGGTCTGGAACCTGGTGCCGCTCTCGGGGCTGACCTCGGCCGGGGCGCCGGGCTACGAGACCTGGAGTTTCGGGCAGCGGCTGCTCGACTATTTCCACCACCTGGCGGCGCCGTTGCTGTGCCTCAATCTCGGCGGTCTGGCGGTGCTCACCGGGCTGACCAAAAACTCGGTGCTGGAGGAGGTCGGCAAGCAGTATGTGACCACCGCCCGGGCCAAGGGGCTGTCGCCGCGCCGGGTGCTGTTCGGACACGTCCTGCGCAACGCCATGATCCCGCTGGTCACCGACTTCCCCGGCAGCTTTCTGGCCATGTTCTTCACCGGCAGCGTGCTGATTGAAAAGATCTTCAATCTGGATGGCATGGGGCTGCTGGCCTACACCTCGGTCCTGCAGCGGGATTACCCGGTGGTCATGGGCAACCTGTTCATCATGACCCTGCTCGGCCTGGGCGCGCAGCTGGCGACCGACCTCTGCTATGTCCTGGTCGATCCCCGCATCAGTTTCCAACGCGCCGCGGACTAGCCGGCATTATTCATGAAAGGTTGCGTTTTCTGACTGCCTTGTCCCCAACGGGGACTGACATGTTCAGGGGAAATCAGCATCAACCGAATTCGTCCCTGAAGGGGACGCACACGTTTCTGTATCGATGGGAGAAGGTCAAATGAGGAAAAAATACACCTTCATGTAGCACCCCTACAGGGTGCAAATCGGGTTGGGGATTTTTTAATAGCCCAGGGTTGTCCAACCCTGGGCTGGACACGTGTGTCGCCGTTGGCGACAAACGTTCATGCACAATCCAAGCGAGTACCCAGATACCATTAAATCATTCACCACGAAGGACACGACGTTGGATCGAAGCATTTCAACCGCAAATCAAACATAAATACAGCGTCGATTTACCCTTGTGCTCTTCGTGGCTTCGTGGTGAATCCCAATGTTTACGTCTTGCCAAGGTACGGCATTCCAACCTCTTACATTCTGTCTACTATCTTCCGAGGGCGTTTTCGCATGAGTCCGGAATGGCGGGAAAAATGGCGGGTGTTCCGCGGCGAGCGGCGGGCGTGGTGGAGCCTGTTGTTGCTGGTGGGGCTGCTGGTGGCCTGCCTGCCGGCGGAACTGCTGTGCAATGACCGGCCGCTGCTCATCGTCCAGGGCGGCCGCTGGTACTGGCCGGCGCTGGTCCGTTACACCGACCGTGATTTTGGCGGCGTCCGCAACGTCGAGCCGGACTATCGCTCGCCGGCCTTTGAAAAACTGGTGGGGCTGGCCACCCCCCAAGCGGTTGGCGCGACAGCTGGGGCCTCCCTTCTCGACCAGTTTGACCCTGAACCGACGGACGCCGCCCCGGCCGTTGCCCGTCCCCCCGCGGCCAACGCCGTGCTGGACCGGTTTGACGAGGAGAAGGGGGACTCTGCGCTTCAGTCAACGCTGGGTTCTGACACGGCGGCCGGCCCCGCGGCCGCCGTTCTTTCCCCCGGCCGCCCGGCCGGGGGAAAGCCGGCCTGGGTGCTGTGGCCGCCCGTGCGCTACGGCTATGCCACCATCGCCACCCGCAGCCGGACCGGCCGCGACGCCCTGGCCGCGCCCTGGAGCCAGCAGTTGCCGGCCACCTCGGCCTGGTTGCCGTCCAGCTGGGTTGACGGCCATTATCTGGGCACCGACGACCGCGGCCGCGACGTGCTGGCGCGCCTGGTTTACGGCTTCCGCGTGTCGCTGCTGTTCGGCCTGGCGCTGGCCGTCACCGCCATCGTTTCCGGCACCCTGCTGGGCGGCATCCAAGGCTTTTCCGGCGGCTGGGTGGATCTGCTCGGCCAGCGGTTGTCGGAAATCTGGGGGTCGCTGCCGCGGCTCTACCTGCTGATGATCCTGAGCTCGATCCTGGCCCGCAACATCTGGATCCTGTTCCTCATCCTCAACCTCACCTCCTGGATGGGCATCGCGGCCTACATGCGGGCGGAATTCCTCCGGGCGCGCAACTTCGACTATGTGCGGGCGGCGCGGGCGCTGGGCGTTTCCGACACCCGGATCATGCTCCGCCACATCCTGCCCAACACCCTGGCGCCGGTCATCACCTTCTTTCCATTCCTGATTAGCGGCGGTGTGCTGGCGCTGGTCAGCCTGGATTTCTTGGGGTTGGGCGTTCCGAGCCCCTATCCGAGCCTGGGCGAGCTGCTGGCCCAGGGGCAGGCCAATCTGCAGGCCCTGTGGATCAGTGTGCCCACCGTGGCGCTGTTGGCTGTGACCATCACCCTGCTGACCTTTGTCGGTGACGGCGTCCGCAACGCCTTCGACCCGCGCCGGCGCTGAGTCTGGCCGTTGTCGCCGGCGCCCCCGTTTGGCAACTCCCTGACCGGCCGCGCCTCTCCGCGGGGAGTGATCATTTGGGGGGCGCCTGGCACAGGCGCCGCTACAGAAGGACCTGGTTTCCTGTAGGCACGGGCGTGTCGCCCGTGGTGGGGGGTACCGTGGCAGACGAGGACGAGGAATGCCCTGCCCTCGGGATCGCATGGATATTCTGCACACAGCGCACCGCAAGAGAAGCCCCGACGGAAGTGACATGCGCCCCAGCGGGCAAATCGATTTGACTGGTCATTGTTCGCGGAGTATGGTCACACGTGGGCAGAGGGCTGACCGAATGGTTCCGCATCACAACGTTCTTCAATCCGGCCCCTGGAAACCCCGGACGTTCATCGCAACGGACCGGGCCGGGGAGGCGCTGACGGCGGGCCAGGAGTTGCTGGCGCAGTTCATGCGCCATTCCCCCATTTACGCCTACATCAAGACGGTGACGCCCACCGAGAGTCGTGTCCTGCACGCCAGCGACAATTACCAGCAGATGATTGGCCTTTCGGGACTGGCCATGGTGGGCAAAACCATGGGGGAACTGTTTCCGGCCGACTTGGCCGCGAAAATGACCGCCGACGACTGGGGCGTGGTCGCCCGTGGCGAGGTGTTAAGGCTGGAAGAGACGCTGAATGGGCGCCACTATATCACGATCAAGTTCCCGATCGTCGGTGGTGGTGAAAACCTGCTGGCGGGGTACACCATCGATATCACCGCCCAAAAACAGGCGGAGCAGGCCTTGCACAAGAGTGAAATGCGATACCGCGCCTTGATTGACCTTGCGGTGGACGGGATTCTTCTGGGGACTCCTGCCGGATTAATTTACGAGGCCAATCAAACCCTGTGCGAATTGTTCGGTCTGGCGCGCGCCGACCTGATCGGGAAACATGTCAGCGAGCTGCCGTTCACACCGAACTGCCTGGAACGGACCCCCTTCCGGTTTGACCTGCTGCAGACCGGCCAAACCGTTCTGTCCGAACGCACCATCCGCCGTCCGGACGGTTCGGAGGTGGTGGTGGAAATGCGTTCCAAGATGATGCCCGACGGCACCTACCAGTCGATCTACCGCGACATCACCGGGCGCAAGCGGACGGAGAGGCAGCTGGAAACCGAGCGCACACGCTATTTCAACTTCTACAACCTGTCGCCGGTGGGCTATTTCAGCATCAGCAACCAAGGGGTGATCCAAGAGGTCAACCGCACGTCAGCCAATTTGCTGGGAGTGCTCCAAGAGGCGTTGGTTCAGCAGCCGCTGTCCCGGTTTGTCTTCGCGGACGACCTCACCCGCTATGACGCGTGCCGCCAACAGCTCGTTGAGACGGGCCTGCCGCAGGCGTGCGATCTGCGCATGGTGAAAGCGGACGGCACGGCTTTTTGGACACGTCTGGAACTGACGCTCATGCGAGACGTCGCTGGCGGCGACTCGGTGTGCCGCATCGTGCTGATCGACATCGGCCAGCGGAAGGGGGCGGAGCAGGCGCTGGAGGCGTACCGGACCCGGCTGAGCCAGTTGGTCGTGGAATTGTCGCGGGTCGAGGAGTGCGAGCAGCAGCGGCTGGCCGTGTGCCTGCACGATGAGGTCGCCCAAAACCTGGCGTTGCTGCGGATGCGGCTGGGCGCGCTGGAGATAACGCTGGGGGCCGGCTCCGCCCAGGCGGAGATTGCCCGGATTCGCGATTTGCTGGAACTGACCCTGGCGCAGACGCGCACGCTGGTGTTTGACCTGAGTCCGCCGGTGCTCCATCAGCTGGGGTTGGCGGCAGCGTTGGAGTGGGCCGGCGAGAAGCTTTGCCGGGATCACCAGCTGGCCTTCGCGGTGCGTGACAACGGCGAACCCAAACCGCTGGATGATGAAGGGAAGGTCCTGCTGTTCCGGTGCGCCCGGGAACTGATGATGAACACGGTCAAGCATGCCAAGGCAAGGCGATTGACCGTGACGCTGGAGTGGTTGAACGACCAGGCGTGCGTGACCGTTGAGGATGACGGATGCGGCTTTGCGGCGGCCGGCCTGGACCAGCGGATGCATAAGGTCGGGTTCGGCCTGTTCAGCGTGCAGGAACGGCTGACGGGGGTGGGCGGGCGCTGCGCGATTGAATCAGAACCGGGCGGCGGGACGCGGGTGACGCTGGCGCTTCCCCTTCATCACCAGTCGTCCCGAAGCGCTCCTGGCCACGGCGTCGATGGCGACAACAAAAGAGGGAATCCATGAGGATTTTGATTGCCGATGACCATCGGTTGATGCGTGAGGGGCTGCGGGAGCTGATCAAGCAGCAGGGCCGGATGATCGTGGTTGGCGAGGCGGAGAACGGCCTCGCCGCCGTCCGCCTGGCGTGCGAACTGCGGCCGGACGTGGTGCTGATGGACATTGGGATGCCGGACCTCAACGGGATCGAGGCCACCCGGCAGATTCGGCGGGAGGCGCCGGAAGTCAGGGTGGTTGCGCTCTCCATGCACGCGGACCGGCATTTTGTGCAACAGATGCTCGGGGCGGGGGCGGTGGGCTACGTGCTGAAGGGGTCGGCGTTCGAGGATTTGGCCACGGCGATCCGGACGGTGATGGCCGGCCGCCTCTACACCAGTCCGAAGATCGGCGACGTGGTGCTTGACGACTATGTCCGCCAGTTGAACGGCACCGGGAGGGGGACCACGGCCTCGCCACTGTCGGACCGGGAACGCGCGGTGCTGCAACTGCTCGCCGAGGGGCGGAGCAACCGGGTGATTGCCTCGAAACTCGGGGTCAGCGTGACCACGGTCGATTCGCATCGCAAGCACATCATGGACAAGCTCGGGCTGCACAGCATTGCCGAACTGACCAAGTACGCCGTCCGTGAAGGATTGACCTCGGCGGAATAGGCCGGGCGGGGGCGGTTTGGCGGAAGAACGGTGGGGAACTCCAGTTTTCCCAAGGCGAACTTTGGGAAGCGGTGGCGCAAGTCTTGACTTGAGTCGCTTCAAAATCCAGTTTTTCCAACCCGATTATCCCGTGAACCGGTGATTGCCACGGTGTGTTGGAACCAGCAAATTACACGTGTTATTTGGGGAGAAGAGGGGGATGCTGGGAAGAAGGGGGGCGTGGGAACGGGAAACCCCCGTTTCCACGCTTTTTATGGGGGGCGACCATGGGGGGCGCCGGAACAACGGCAGGATGAGTGCCGGCGCTTCCGCGCGACAGGAGATCTGGGATGGCAATCGAGCGCCGGTCAAAATGTCCACGGTGCGGCATTTGGCAGGAGGCGGCCCCGGCGGCGTCCGAAGCCCAGGTGTGGGGGTGTGAAAATTGTGGGGCCGTCACCCGCGGGCAGCTGGAATACCCCGAACCGTTGTGTGCGGAACTGCTTTCGCTGATTTCGTTGGTGCTGGCGTTCGCGGGGGCGTTTATTTGTTGTTTCGCCGCTCTGCGTTTTGCCGTCTTCGTGGTTCTCGCCTTGGGCTCCCTGTTTTTCCTCTTGGTCACGATTTTTCTGGAGCACAAGAAGAGCCGCTCCAACCGCCTCAAGTTGTGGAACCATCTCATCAAGACCTATGCCGGTTTGGCTCAGGAGGCAAAACGACCGGCGGCCGAGCGCGGCACGGGCAGTCCGTCTCCTGATTGCAAAGAGGGCGGAAGCGGAGCGGAATGACGGGGGAGGGGCGCGCCGGCGCGGGTCAGGCCAGCAGGCCGGCCTGTCGCCAGTAGGCCGTGGCGTCGACCACGCGGCCGGTGTCGAGAGCCTCGTCGATGGCGAAGCTGGTGCCGGCGCTGACCAGGCCGGCGTCCAGGCTGACCGTGGGCGGGGCGCCGTCGAGCATGGTGGCGGCCAGTTCCCTGGCCAGCACCTCGTCGCCGCCGCCATGGCCGTCATTGACGCCGCTGTCGACGTGTTCAAGCTTGGTGTCGAAGCCGATGCGCTGGGTCTCGATGGCGCCGGTCAGCACATTGGCGCGGATGGCGCCCTCGGTGCCGAGGATGTACATGCGCCGTTCCGGGATGCCGGCATTGCAGTTGGTGTGGAAGGTGGCACGCACCCCGTTGGTGTACTCCAGGATGGCGACTTGGTTGTCGACGATGTCCTTGTCGGCGGTGAACGGGTTTTCTCCGACCAGGCAGCGCCAGGTGCGGTAAGCGTCGCGCCCTTCGCTGTTTTTGCCGAGGCGCGCAATCTGGCCGGCATTGTCCGGAGTGAAGAAGTTGAGGCCGCCAAAGGAGGCGACACGGGCGGGCAGGCTGCCGACGAACCAGTTGGCCAGGTCGAGGTCATGGCAGCATTTTTCCAGCAGGTGGGTGCCGGCGAACTTGCGCCGGCGGCGCCAGTCGCCCATGATGTAGCCGCCGTGGTTGAAGTTAAGGGTCTCGTTGAACTCAAAACTGACGAGCCGGCCGACGGTGCCGGCGTCCAGCAATTCTTTGAGCTTGCGGTAGTGCGGGGAGAAGCGCAGGGTGAAACCGATGACGAACTGCCGGCCGCTGGCCTTCCACGCCCGTTCCATTTCCAGGCAGTCGGCAAAGGTGATGGCCAGCGGCTTCTGGCAGAACACGTGCTTGCCGGCGGCGAAGGCGGCCAGCGTCTGCTCCTTGTGGAAGCAGTTCCAGGAGGCGATCATCACCCAGTCCACCTCCGGCCGGGCCAGCATGGCCTGGTACTCGGCATCCACTGGCAGGTCCGCGCCAAATGTCTCGCGCGCCATCGCGATGGAACGCGGGTCGGGGTCGTGGAGGGAAATGACTTTGAGCCGCGGATCCTGGCGCAGGACCCGCTCCAGCAGGTTGCGGCCCATGCCGCCGCAGCCGATGACGCCGATGCCGATGTTAGTGTTCATAGTGATTTCTTTTTATGTAAAGGTGACCGTGCATGCCTGGCGGGTGCGCAGAATCCGCACCGGGATTATTCATAACAATGGGATGGCGCGTGCTGTAGCTGAGCGCTTGTAGCGCGGCGGCGACGTTCCGTCGGGCGGCAAGCCCTGAGCTACAAGGGTGAATTATTCGGGTTAGGTGCCCAAAATGGTTTCGGGGCCCTGGCGCAGCAGGTCGGCGTGCCGGCGCCGGGCGGCCACCGCCCGGGCCGGGGCGGGTTCCAGGATATCGTGCCGGGGCAGTGGCGGGCGACGTTGGCCGAAGGACAAGATTTTGCTTTCATAGGCGGGGATGCGGACGCGCACGGTGACTGTGTCCGGCCCCAGTTCGGCGAGGCTGGCGGGCCAGGGCTGGCCGGCTAGCAGGTCGCGCACCTCCTCAATTTCCGGGTACCCGGCACGGTTGAACTGCACCTCGCCGTGCCAGTCGTGGCCGGCATGGTTGATCAGGGTGACCAACGTGTCGTCCTGGCGCCGGTTGACCAGCATCTGACAGCCGGGGCCGCGCTTGCGGATGCCGAGGTCACGGGTGACGAGGTGGTCCAGCAGGGCGGTGACGATGGCCGGTAGGCGCCGGGTATCGGCGGTCAGGCCGTTGGCGATCAAGACCACATAGATGCGACCCCGGCCGTGGGGCAACTCCAGGATCAGCGGGCGGCCACCGGCGGCATCAGCCGCCCATGTCGTGGCGCCGGCGGGTGGCGTCACGGCATGGAGGATCACGTTTTCCTGGAACTCCAGGCGAGTGCCGCCGGCCAGGAGCGCCCCGGCCAGTACCTCGGCTGCCGCTTGTCCGGATGGCTTCAGCCCCAGCGTGTTCCGTGCGTCCTCGGTGAGTTGTTCAAGTGTCGCGGCGACGGTGCCCCCCTGTGCGGCATAGGCGTTCAGGCGCGCCCACAACCCATTGTCGGTGCGGACATCGCCGGCGAGCATCACGGTCTTGTAGTAGGCGGCCAGGCGGTCTCCCGGCGTGTCTTCGGGAATGACGTCGGTACAGTCGGCCCAGGCGCTGTCGTGGGCGTAGCGGTCATAATCGCGGGCATCCAGGGCGCCGACGCGAATGTTGGCGGTCAATTCCGGGGCGCTATCGGGGCCGGGATCCTGGCGGGCCTCGTCGGGCCAGTTGCCGACCAGTTTGCCCCAGGCATTGTCCGGCCACGGCCACAGGGCGGCCAGCAGCCGGTGCAGCTGCCAGTCGCCGGCGGTTAGTTCGGTGACGCGCCCGTTCCACAGCAGCAGTCGTTGCGCCGGCGTGTCTCCTTCGAAGTGGAAAGTGAAGCGGCCGTCCGGGTGGTATTCGCGCACCATATCGCCGCGGTAGCCATGCTCCTCCTCGACCAGGATGGCCAAAGGAGCCACCGGGGTGCTGCGGTCGGCCAGAGCGCCGTGGGTCAGCCGGTGCAGTTGCATGGCCCGGTAACCGTAATCGG